>JBEKPC010000003.1:0-99003 GCA_049521155.1 Bryobacteraceae bacterium | reverse complement strand
CCGCGCGTCACCAACAGCCGCAATCACAAGCTCGCCGCCGAATGGGCGATGAAGCAGATGAAAGAGTGGGGACTTCAGAACGTCCACCTGGAAAAGTGGCCCTTCGGCTATGGCTGGCAGATCAAACATTTCTACGCCGCGATGGAGACTCCGGTCTATGCAGCGTTTACCGGATTCCCGCTGGCCTGGACGCCTGGGACCAACGGCCCGATCACGGTCGAGCCGGTATGGGCGCCCATCCATTCTAAAGCAGATTTCGCCAAGTACCATGGCAAGCTGAAGGGCAAGGCGCTGCTGATGTTTGACCCGGCTCCACTCACGCTCCACACGCGGGCGGACGCGCAGCCTTCCCCAACCGATGAGGAAATTATGGCCCGCGGAGGCGCGCGCGGGGGTGGCGGCGGCGGCGCGCGCGGAGCAGCAGAAGCCGGTGCTGCGGGACGCGGCGCCGCACTCAATCGCGACCCCAGCGGGCGCGGTCGCCCCGGCGAAGGCGAGTGGGTGTATACGCCAACCTCGCTTGCCCTGGCCAATGAGAAGAACGCGGTCCTGCGCAACGAGGTCAACGCCTTTCTGAAGGAAGAGGGCGTGGCCATTTCCATTACGCCCGGTTACAACGGAGACGGCGGCACGATCTTTTCCACGTATGGTGGATCGGAGAATCCCAAGGATCCAATTCCCTCGCCGATCGTCGCCATTGGAGCGGAGCAATATAACCGCCTCGTCCGCCTGTTGCAGCACGGCATCACGCCGAAGCTGAACTTCGATATCGCTGTCGATTATCAGAAGGATGACCAGAACGCATTCAACGTGATCGGCGAGATTCCGGGCACTACCAAAGCGGACGAAGTCGTCATGCTCGGTGGTCACTTCGATAGTTGGCAGGGTGGCACCGGCGCCACCGATAACGGCACGGGATCCTCAGTGGCGATGGAAGCGGTGCGCATTCTCGCGACGCTGCATAAACCAATGGCCCGTACCGTTCGCGTTGCCCTGTGGGGCGGCGAAGAGGAGGGCGTCTACGGCTCAACCGCGTATGTGCAGCAGCACTTCGCTCAACGCACCACCATGGTGAAGACCCCCGAGTACGACAAGCTCGACGTGTACTTTAACGACGACGGCGGCTCCGGCCGCTTCCGCGGAGTCTCGGCGGGCGGTAGTCCGCAGATGGCGGCCATCTTCAAGTCCTGGATTGAGCCCATCAAGGACCAGCATATCGTTGCCGTTTCTGGCGGCGATCAGTTCAGACCCACCACGAGCCCCGGTGGCACGGACTCGACCGCCTTTTCCTGGATCGGCCTGAACGGCATCGGTTTCCAGCAGGATGGGTTGGAATACGGCACCCGTACCCACCACTCCAATGCGGACACTTATGACCGCGTGCAGCAGGGCGATGTGATGCAGAGCTCCATGATCGAAGCGTGGTTTACCTACAACGCAGCCACCCGCGCGGAGATGCTGCCACGCATCCCAACCCCGGCCCCTGACCCCAATTCGAAGGGTCACCAGTAGAGCGGAATCTTAATTCAAAGCAAAGGGTGAGGCCTCTCTTAGCCAGGGAGTCTCCCTTTGTCACTGCATCGGCTGCCTGGGCTGTTGGGTGTTTGCTATTCCGCCCGCGCGCGCTTTAGCGCACTCGATGCCCGTAACTCATTGAATCTATGGTAGCGCTAACGGGAATCGAAAGCGATTGGAGGCGTCTCGGGTGGTATCGGCCAGTGCTATCTGATTGATTCTAAGCGCGTCGTCTCGCGCTTCTGGCATCCTGTTTCAGCGCGCATCGGCGTCGGATGTCATCGAGATGTCATGGCACCGCCCCGTGGTGCCCCTCCTAGTTCTTCACTGTCATCGCGGCGGAGTCTACGGCTTTCTTGCCGGTGATCCCTTCAAGGCCTGTCAGAACACCACGGTAGTCATTTTTGTCGCACTGCATGGCAAATCCGCCCTTCTGGTCTCCGGCGGCCCAAGTCAAACCGACAAAATGCTTTTTCGACTTGGTGAGAGCCATCAGCGCCCCGACACCGAGGGTCACGATTCCGATTCCAATCGCAGCTCCCACGCGACGGTGGACATCCTGTCCGTAGCTAATCTCCGTCACCGATGCGGCTGGAATTGTGATGACTTCCTTTTTATCCTTCACGAGTCGAATCTGAGCGGCATCGATCATGAGCTTCATTCCCGTTCCCGCTTTCAAATCAGGGAGCGAGCCACCGTCATACATCACCTTGTAGCCGTTATCAGCGGCCAGCAACGATGCTGGCATCAGAGCGCACAACAGCAGCGCGAGCGCGTTTCTCACTTCAAGCCCTCCTCAGGGGGACTATTACATCACAGTTAGCGCAAGAAGTGCTGGGCAAATCGTGATGCGCGCAACGATGACTATATACTATTAGCCCAACTTTTGCATTGTGAAAACTCAAGACCCCTAGCAGTGGCGCAGCCTGCGCCGAGGGAGGGGTCGGGGGAAGGACCCGGAGACTCAATCGACCCCGCGACCGCTTGCGATACGGCCAATTTCCGCAAAAAAGGCATCTAGTTCGGGAGTATCGAGCGCAATATTGAGCTTCGCACTGCGCTCCCTGAACTTGCCCTCAACCAATTCCTGGGCGAGCTGGGCAACAAGCCAGAGCCTTTGTAGCATCGAAGGCGCAACCTTCACGTAGAGCGGATGGGCAGTTGACACTAAGGGCGGAGGCACGATTGACTCCGCCTCCTTCTGAATTGTTAGAAGAGCGCGCGCCATGATAAGCATCTCTCTTATGTGGCCCCTAAGTGTGGCCAATTCTTCCGCAGGCGGGTCATAATTATTTAACGTCGCCTGCAGGGGAACAGTTATCGCGGCTAGGGTAATTGCCAAAGCGCGGATTTGGTCCAAGTGACGTTGGCAGATTCGTTTATAGCGATCTAGGTTGACGGTTTCCTTTGGCAGGAAAATTACGCCGTCGCTAACTTGCTTCGAATCGGCTAGTACACGCGAGAGGGGACGCACGAATTGTGTGTAGAGCAATTGTATGCCGGGCGAGAGTACCACGTCGGTAGGCGAAACTGTGGCCGTCAACAGTCCCTGCCGAATAAGAAGGTCCTGTAGCTGTGCGCCATCTACCAACTCAATAGGCTTACCTTCGGCGAAGCGACGTGCCTCTTTGGTAAACGTGGAATTAGTTATTAAGATGCCTTTATTTGCTGCTTCCGAATGAACTACCCCAAACAAGTCCCTGATTACGGAATTGCCAACCGAACCAGAGAACCGTTTGCACTGGATTATAAACTTCCCCCCAACGATGGCATCGCCTTGGGTTGCGACCATATCAATCCCGCCGTCGGCCGCCGCGCACCGACCTTCAATCTTAAGGCCCATCCTAGATAAAAGCTGCTCAATGAGATCCTCAAATTCATGGCCATTCATCGCATTGAAAAGAGCAAAATTCACCCCCGAAGAAGCGCTTTCGGACTTATTGGGCTCGATAGGTCGCTCCCTCACGTCATACGGAACCCCCTCTAACATTGCCGGGGTCGCGCAGATTGAGCAGGTATTTGCTCCCGCACGAAGTGCGCTCCCACATTGACCGCAGGCGCGAGTTGCACCCTTGTGGGACACTCTGCCGCAACCCACACAGTAGCTGTAATTAGGCAACAACAATCGACCGCACCCTGAACAGGCTGCCACCGTGTCATTCTACACCCTACAGCCGTTGGACACTGTGGGTTAGAGTTGGGGTCCATGGGGACATGAGCGCCCCGACGAGCGGTTGAGTGTCAAAACTGGGGTCGATGATAGTAACTATCGCCTCTGCAAACTCCAGAGGCTACGCCGCCATCCTTCCCTTGCCGGTCAGAATGCGGTTGACTACCAGTCCGTGCCAGCGCGCGCCAGTACGCGTCTTGAGCCCTTCTGCGTTCAACTGCGCGGCTACGCGATCAAAGCCTAGTCCAGACGCCTTCAAGGCCCTCATGCGCTCGATTACTGCCCCTTCGCCATCAAAGAACCCGTAGGGCTTGCGGCCCTCGCACCGGCCTTCCTTTGCCCGCATCCTCATCCGCGCGCCCCGGAGCTTCAGCACGATCTGGCTCTTGTCGTACTGCGCAACCGCGCCCATCAGTTGCCGCATCAAGATTCGCGTCGGATCGCTGGCCATCAGGTCCGGTTCGGCGACGCTGACCAGCTCGAAGCCGTTCCGGCGAAGGTCGGCGATGATCGTTTCCTGAATCATCAGGTCGCGCGCAAGGCGGTCCAGCTTCTCAATCAGGATCGTCCGCACGCCGTTCGCGTGAAGCGCGGTCATCAGTTCGGCCCACGCCGCGCGGTCCGCCGACTCCGTGGCCCCGCTCACGCCTTCCTCACGGAACACGCGGACGATTTTAATGTCGTGCGACGCGGCGTATTCCTTGATGGCCTTCAACTGGCGCGTGAAGCCATCGCCCTCAACCTGTCCTTTGCCGGAAACCCTGAGGTATGCGTGAGCCTTTGTCATGCATCGATTATGCGGGTCGAAGGGGACAGTCAGAATCGACGTAAATGAAATTCGATGAACCACGCAGATGGCTCTGTCCCCCTCGTCATTTTTAGAGCGTCAGATGCACGTTTCTTAGGTCTTCGTGCGGATAGACTGCCTAGAAAATGGTAACCAGGCGGAAACCGCCCCTCGTTCCACTCCCAATCGGAGGTATCTCTTGAATACTCCCTCTGGCATCTGCTGCAAAATTGCAGCGCAGGTCGTGGTAAACAACATTTTCTGCGTAGGGGACGGAGCTGTCTGCTTCATTGCTCACTTTTTCGTTCTTGACGATTCTGACTGTCCCCCTCCGCCCCCCTCCGCCGCCGCTCCCTCGAAGCGTTCGAGTAGATGACCGGGACGCTCCCAAGAGGACTTCGGGACAATCCAGACCAGTTTCCGAGTGGCGCGTCACTTAGGAGGTCGAATCTGCACTTAAATGTGTCTATGCGCTGAGCAGGTTCGCCACGGCTACTGCCGACCGCCGGGGTCGGCGCGCCGTCGAAACGGATATTCGATCACCCCAGGGTTTGGAGGGCGATCCGTGATATTCTAACTAATCGGTATGCGACAAGGATCAGCAGGCTTGACTGCATAGGTCCGCTGTTTAATTTTGTCTCTGAGAGAAATCAGTCGGGGAGTTCGTAATATGCGATTGCAGCTTGGAAGCGCCCTCTTTGCAGCGTTCTTGGTTTTGGCATCACGAGCAGCTTATGCCGATACCGTACTGTACTCAACGGGGTTTGAAACCCCGACGTTTACCACCGGGCCACTCAATGGCCAGAACAATTGGTCCGTGTTCGGTCCGGGGACTCCGACGGTGGAGAGCTCCTTTGCGGACACCGGCAGTCAGGCCGTATTCGTCGATGGCGGGGCGGCCAGCCAATCCGGTCCCTACTACGCCATCTCATCCTCCGGCCCCTTGATCGACCTCTCCGCCGACATCGCCATTTTCACCAGCAGCACGGAGACCGAGTGGCAATTTGGCGCCCTGGGCCCAGGCCTGGTTGGTTATCTCGGTGGCATCAATATCGAGCCGAACGGCGACATCTACGCCATCACGGCAGTACCTTCGGAAATCGGCACATTCACCAAAGCGACTGCATTTAACAGCGCGGCTTGGCAGAATATCAATCTCCTGTTCGACATCGCCACCCAGACCTATAGCGTCAGTCTCAACGGTACTCTGCTCGCGAGCAACATCCCTTTCTGCGGCAGCAACTCGACCTGCACGGGAGCGAACATCTCCAGCTTCGGCGACGCTTTTTTTGATAGTTTCGGAAACGGCAACGATTCCGCCTATATGGACAATTTCAGTATCGTGAGCGTCTCTCCGGAACCCTCGATGATTTTCCCAATGGCCGCCGTTCTTGCTGGCATCGGTGCGGCGCGGCGCCGGAGATTGTCAGCCAGGTAACCCGTAGCTCCTGACATTTGCGCAGGGCTGACAGCGGTGAACCCCGATCTCGTCCGCGGGCGGCTTGACGACGCGGTCAATCACGACGGCCTGAATCGTGCAGCCGAACTCAAAAGACGTCCCGTGATGCCAGCCCGATCGCCAGTGGTCGGTCTCTCGTCGGCGCTTCCCCAACTTCGAATGTCCGCAATCGCGATGGAAGGTCTAAGCCAGGACTTGTCTTGAGCACCTAGCACCGCGTCTTTGACCTTGGGAGCGGATGCTGCTATTGTTTCCGGATGGTCGGCCACTCGTACAAAGCTCAGATTTTAATTCCTCTGGCGATGTCGCAATTGGCTGGAAACGGCGTTGTCGGAAATCTCTCCGGTAAAACGCCGATCCCGGAGAATTGCAAAGCCCCGTGAAACCGTGTTGCAAGAAGTCCGCAGCCATCCCCAACTTCATCCCCCAACCTAACTCCCCGCCTTTCAATCACTTTCCACTTCCACCCGCTCCCTCCCCACTCCCTCGATGCTACAAACAAACCGAAAAGGAAACGAACATGGCAACACCATCACGAATCGAAATCAACCGGGCAAATGCCCAGTACTCCACCGGACCCAAAACCGAGGCCGGCAAACAGAAATCTTCCCTGAACGCTCTTCGTCACGGACTCACTGGCCAAATCGTCGTCATGCCCACCGAAGATCTCCAGGCTTATCAGGCCCATCTGGAATCTTTTACCAGCGAGTACGATCCGAAGGGCGCTACCGAAGCCCATCTCGTGCAAGCTTTGGCGGATGCCTCCTGGCGCCTCAACCGTGTCGCCGCGCTCGAAACAAATCTCCTCACCCTCGGAATGGCCAGCGGAGCCAACCCCTTCTCGGATTCGCCGCAGCAGGTCCAGGGCGCCATGTCGATCGTCGCTGCACTGGAGAGTCAGTCGAAGGCGCTCTCCAATTTGAGCATGCACAGCCAGCGCCTGTCGCGCCAGTTCGAAAGAACTGTCATCCAACTTCGTGAACTTCAGAAAATTCGCTGCGCCCAGGAAAAGCACGATCTGGACAATCTGATCAACATCATAGAGATGTATGAGTCGAAAGGAGAAACCTACTACCCATCGGACAATGGCTTCGTTTTTTCAGCCAGCCAAATCAGCCAGCACACCCGCGCCCGCAACCGGGAACGCCTGATCGAGGAAGCAGCCGACTACTCGGACAGCGCCGCCAGCACCTGCTCGGCGTGACCTTCCGGCTTCACTTTGGGGAAAATTTTCGCGATCTTTCCGTCGGCTCCTACCAGGAACGTGGTGCGCTCAATGCCCATGTATTTCTTGCCGTACATGCTCTTTTCTTTCCACACGCCGTAGGCTTCGGCGATCGAATGGTCGGGGTCGGCGGCGAAGGCGTAGGGGAGGCCGTACTTGGTGGCGAATTTTTCCTGCGCTTCCGGTTTATCGGGGGAAAGGCCGACGATCATCGTCTCCTGCTTATCGAATTTCTTCGAAAGATCCCGAAATTCGCACGCTTCCTTGGTGCATCCGGGCGTATCCGACTTGGGGTAGAAGAACAGCACCACCCGCTTGCCTTTCAGTTTCGAGAGCTGAAATGCGCCGGACTTGATCTCGGGTGCCTTGTCGCCGATTTGGAGAGCCATATGCGAAAATTGTAGACTAGAAGATATGCAAAAAGGAATCATCGCTTCAAGTTGCCTCGCAGTCGCTCTGGTAGTCGGAGGACGCGTCATCGCGGCGCCGCCCGCCGGGGATGCCGTGAAGGGCAAGGCCGTATTCGAAGACAATTGCGCGGTGTGCCACAACGCTGATAGCGAAGAGAAGAAAATGGGTCCCGGTTTGAAGGGGCTCACTAAGAAAGAGAAGCTGGGCAACGGCAAAAAGCCGACCGATGCCAACATCAAGGCGATCGTGAACGCGGGCGGGAACGGAATGCCTTCCTTCTCCGATATGCTGAGCGACGAAGAACGCGACAATGTTCTCGCGTATTTGAAGACGCTGTAGTCTACACTGGTAATAACGTCCTCATCGTCTAGTCGGCCTAGGACATCGCCCTTTCACGGCGGTAACGAGGGTTCGAATCCCTCTGGGGACGCCATTCATTTTAATTCGTGCCAGCTTTTCTCCGTCAATTCTACGCCATGCTTCTTGGCCGCGGCCTCGATTCGCTTCCAAGCCGCGTCCCGTTCGGCATCGCTCACTCCTTTCACCTGGTTGAAGCGGGCCACGGCATTGCGGATATGAGCCGCGTCGTGGATGGGCTCTTTCTTCTCTTTGGGGAAAGCAAAATCTGCATCAGTAGTGGTCGACATACCTGCGCTTAAGCAAGCGAATTGCCAGCTTCACGGTTGGACCCATTCTCCGTTATGCATTTTGCGCTCGGTCGCGCCTTTTAGAATCAGATTGGCGGCGCTGCCGGGCTCGATGGGATTGCCGCCGGGCTCAGGCTCGATGGTCATGCCGATACCGCGGGTGATGGCCGAGCCCTTTGGAACCGGCGTCGACGATTGCGGTCCGGCGGCGGTGATTTTTCCGTTTTCGATGATCACCACCGAGTAGTCGATGGGCTCGCGGCCGGGGTTGACCAGTCTCGCTCCGACGATGACTTTCACACCGGAGGGCGAGGTGCATGCGGCTAGCGCGAGGACGGCGAGAAGGGCGAGTTTCTTCATCCGAACAATTCCTCCATCGACAATGCCCGCAAATCGGGCACCAGCACGTCGGGCGAGTGTCCGGCTAATTCGGCGGCTCCGACCACTCCGGTGGCGACGGCGATGGAGCGGACGCGGTTGGCCTTCGCGGCGTGGATGTCGTTGGGGTGGTCGCCGATCAGCGCGACGGGGCTATCGGCATCGATCCAGCCTTCCTTGCGCGCCTGCCGCACTGCGATTCGCACCAGGCCTGCGCGGTCCCGTGCGAGTTCGGCGAAGGCGCCGAAGTGGAGGTATTGGCGCAAGCCGGCGCGCTCCATTTTCTTCCAGCCGATGCGGGTGAGGTTGCCGGTGACGAGGCCCGTCGTCACTCCGCGGCGCGACAGGCGATAAAGCAGCATGCGCGCGCCGGGACAAACTTTACTGCGCAGATCGGGGCAGCGGCGGACATAAATTCTCTGCGCATGCTCGATCATCGCCATCATATTTCGACGGATCAGCGTTCGCGTCGCGCCGGCATTCGCCAGCATCTGCGCGAGAATATCGCCGTCGAGCGCGCCTTGCACCGCTATATTATCGGTGGTGGTTTCGAGACCGGTGACGCGTCGCACGGCCTCGACCAGCGCCTCCCGATGATGCGGGCCGGCGCGGCGCAGCAGGGTGCCGTCGATATCGAATAATACAAGACTTTTACTCACGTGTATGTATTTCCACTATACCGGCTGCTAGAATGTCTTCAGATGCAGGTCCTGAAAGCTGGCGCGAACAAACTACTGCTACTGGAGCTCGATCCTGAGTTTCTGGAGAACATCGCGCGCCAGGCCGGTTTTGAATTCCGGCTCGACGATCAATCGCGCAGAGTCGTGATCGACCTGAACGCGGAAGGCCGGCAGACGCCTCTGCTGCTGTTCGACGCGGCCGATCCGGCCAATGTGCATTGGTTCTCGCGCTGCCAGTTTTACGTGGACGGGCTGAGCGGCAGCGTGCTGCAAACTCCGATTCAACTGGCCAATCAGCGCGATCAGAAGGGCCGCGCGCTGCCGCATTCGATCCGGTTGCAGATTAATAAAGAGCTGCCGGTCAGTTTCCGCCTGCCGAATAAAGCTCCGGTGACGGAGCAGATGGTCTACAACGTTCTCTACAATTTCCTGAACGCGCTGATGAATACCGGAGTAGGCGTATGCGGCGGCAAAGTAGTCAGGCCTCTGGCCGGGCGCACGGAGCCGCAGGGCAATCGGAACTAGATCACCGGGCGTCGAGACGAGTCTCGCATGTGTTAACTTCTGTCCATGAAACTTGTTTTGTTCGCAATTGCGGTGGCTGCGGGCGCGCAGACGATCGTCGTTCACGCGGACCGCATGTTGGATGGAAAAGGCGGCATCGTACGCGATGCGACGGTGACGATTGAAGGCTCCCGCATCGTCAAAATAGGCAACCGCGCGAAGGCTGATTACGATCTGAAGGGCATGACGCTGATGCCGGGCTGGATCGACACGCACACCCATCCGACTTGGCATTTCGACGAAAACGGACGTTTTTTTCAGGGTCGCGAGACGCCGGAGCAAGCGCTGCACTACGCGGCTGAAAACGTGAAGGCGACGCTGCTGGCCGGCTTCACCACGATCCAGAGCCTGGGCGCGCTTACCGATGGTCCTTTGCGCGATTCGATCAACGCCGGGGAGCGCGAAGGTCCGCGCATCCTCACTTCCCTGCGGCAGATCAATGAGAATTCGGGCAGTCCTGAGAAGCTGCGGGAGATGGTCCGTCAGCTCAAGAAGGATGGCGCCGACGTGGTGAAATTGTTCGCCACGGCCAGTATTCGCGATGGAGGCAAGCAGACGATGTCGACCGAGCAGATCGACGCCACTTGCGGCGAAGCGAAGGCGCAGGGCTTACGAGCCGTGGTCCATGCCCACGCCACCGATGGCGCACGCGCGGCGATTCTCGCGGGGTGTACAGGGATCGAGCATGGAACGATGCTCGACGATGCGACGCTTGATCTGATGCGCGAAAAGGGCGTGTTCTTCGACCCGAACTTTCTGGTGCTGCATAACTATATCGAAAATAAACCGAAGTATCTCGGCATTGGCAACTATAACGACGAAGGATTCGCGTACATGGAGAAGGCTCTGCCCATGGTCTCGGACGTGCTGCGCCGCGCCCGCGCGCATCATGTGATGATCGTGTTCGGCACGGACGCGGTAGCGGGATCGCACGGGCGCAACTTCGAAGAATTTATTTATCGAGTGAAAGATGGCGGCGATCAGCCGATGGACGCGATTGTGAGCGCAACGTCGGTGTCGGCGGCGTCCCTGAGACTGGGCGATAAAATAGGCACGATTGCGCCGGGGTTCGTTGCCGATTTAGTGGCGGTGGAAGGTAATCCGCTCGAAGACATCACAGCGGTCCGCAAGGTCGCTTTTGTGATGAAGGGTGGCAAGGTTGTGAAGCATTAGAGGCACGTCTCAGCGAAATCATTAGAGCGATTTCAGAGTTGCTGTAGACTTGCAAAGCCGCCAAAAATGGCGGCCCCACAAGCTCTGAGCAGTCTACGAACGTGCAGCTGATGCGCCTCCACCCGGGTGTCGAGACTCGTCTCGATCCCAAAAATGTTGGAGAGCTGGGCGCCGGTGAACGAACACGGCACACAACGGAGGACGATCTCGTCCGTCCTTCAAGGTCCCTGGTGCTGGCGATTGTCAGCTTAATTGCGTGCACAATTCCCGCCCGTCGCGCGACCCAGATCTACCCGGCGATCACGCTGCAGGCGGAATAGAATCCGCAATGGCTGCTTATTTACCCGAGATCACGAGCCATTTAAAAGCTCCGCAGGATGGATTTGTGCACCCAATTGGACGCAAACGAGGGACGCCGCGATCGACGGGCGGATCAATTTGGCTTGGCGCGGGCGCCTAGCTTCGTTCGACAGAGCGACGTGAGGGGCCAAATAGCGTCGGGTCACTGGGATATTTAATCGACAATAAATGTTATTGACAATCTATTGCCCTCTCAGTAAAATCCTTTTTCGGGAGGTAAATTATGAAACTCAGCTCCACAAAACGCACCATTCTTCGGGCGCTGTTCGGTGCATTAATGGTGCATTAATGATGACCGGTGCCATAGACAATTCCCAGGCTGAGGTATACTGCGGAGGTAGCTGCACCCTTAATTGCATCGCCAACTGCGGCTTGGGCTCCTACTGCAACCTTACATATTACACCTGCAGTAACTGCCCAGATTGAAACACATGAAGACGCGACGTCCCTTTTGGCCATTGCGGTGGGCTATGGCGACGCTTCTGACGTTTCTCGCAGCCCACAAGCGGGACGGGGACAACCCCGCTTCGAAGTGGCCTCGGTGAGGCGAGCGGAACGGTGTACCGTCCAGAACTCCATCGACGGCAGCCTCGTCAATCTAAACGGCGATCCGCTAACGGTCGTGATCATGGAAGCCTTCAAGGTGAAAATGGATCATATTGTCGGACCCTCGTGGCTGGACCAGGACTGCTTTTCCATTTCGGCCAAGATTCTAGAAGGCATCGGCAAGGATCAGCTCCCTGCGATGCTGGAAGCGTTGCTGGTTGAGAGATTCAAACTCGTCGCTCATAAAGAGAATCGCCTGGTTCCCGGTTACGCGTTAGTGGTGGACAAGGGCGGCCCAAAGCTGAAGCAGACCGATCCGGATTCCCCCGGTTTGGGCCAAGTTCGGTTTGGTGCGTCCTCGATCGCGGGCTCGATGGGTATGGCGGCCCTCACTCGTTATCTCTCGAACAGGCTCGGGGCACCGGTGGAGAACCAAACGGGCCTCAAGGGTACATTTGACGTCGAGATCTCGTGGGTGCCTGACCAAGCCGTGGAGAGGCCGGATCCCTACTTTAGTTCGGTGGGTGGGGGCTCTGCCCCTGCCCCAGCTAGCGCGATGGGAAGCTCTGGCATTTTTACGGCCCTTCGAGAGTTGCTAGGACTCAGGCTAGATTCCAGGAAAGAATCGGTCGCTACGATTGTAATCGACCACATCGAGCGGGTTCCGACCGAGAATTGAGTCGGCGGATTTCGAGGCCGATTCCAGGAGCGTTCCCGTGCGTGCTCGCTGGGCGAATAGTGAGGGCTCACCAGCCCGGCATGGTTCTAGGAGCCACCGCGAAACTGGGCAGAGGAAAGGGGGACATTGATGGCTTCGTTCTTTGAGAAATGCGCCAACGTGCTTTTGGCGATCGCCTGCGCCGTGGTGGTAGGGGAATTCGCCTATCGACATGTGAATAGGTCGAACACCATTCCGAGATTGTTCAACGCTGGACAGCTTATCGAAGCAAAGCCCTCCCCTCAATCTTCCAGGCGCCTCACGGACGCTTATCATCGCTACATCCAGCAAATGCCCGTACTGCCTTGCGAGTATGCCCATCTACCGGAATGTCGTTGACGCGGCGCGAAGGGTTGGAGCCCAAGTGGTCGCGGTTTGCGGTGAGGCTCCCGACGTGAATCGCGAATACCTTGCTTCCAACGGGATCTCCGTGGACAGGGCATTGTCCCAGCCGGAGAGTGGTGTTCAGGTCCCTCAGGTTCCATCGCTGATTTTAGTGAGGCGCGACGGAACGGTCGTCGATTCCTGGACCGGGCGGGCGGACAGCGCCATCGAGAAGTCAGCTCTCAAGGCCCTGGGGAAGAACTGAGGCAGTCTGTGGGCAAAGTGGGACGAGACCGTCCCCGTGTGAGGCCTCCTTGATTTACTCGTACCGCAATGCTTCCACCGGCTCAATCCGGGCCGCGCGCCGGGCTGGCGTGCCCGGGACGGACGAGACTGGTCCCGCTCGTCCCGAGGCCCATCATTCGCTGGTTCGGGACGGTTTGATCCGTTCGCGATTTGCTTGAGCCCGCAGAGCGCGCCAGAAAGCCCGTCCCTCAGATCCTTCACGCAGCATCCTCGAACGAAATCGTCAAGCGCTTTCCCACCGCCAACAGAGCTTGCTCGATCTGGTCGAGACGTGATCCATGGCTCAGGTCGAGGAGGCGGTCGATTTGCGGGAGGTGGCAATGAAGCCGGCGCGCCAGTTCTGCCTTCCCTACTTTTGAGGCGCGCATTTGCCGGTACAGTTCGATCTTTGCCTCGGTCAGAGCGGGAAGTGTTATTGTGCTTTGGCCTCGCTTGGCGCGGCTTGGTTCGGGGATATCCTTACGGTCCTCGATGATGGCCATGAGCATAGATTCAAGCGCGTCTACCGCGCGGACCAGCGCCTCGTCTTCGTCATCGCCGAACGTGTGGACGTTTGGGAAATCGGGGAACGATACCAGAACCCTGGCTCCCTCGCGTTCTAATTTAACGGCGTACGTAATCATAGAAACACCTCACTTTAGGCCAAGCGCCTTTCTGATCCCGTGCATAGTGCCGGTCGGCAATTCGTGATTCTTGCCGTGCATCGGAAGAATTGTCGTTTTGGCCGCCAGCCGAACGATTAAGTGGCCGCCCTTCGCCGGGGAAAAACTGCATCCCCTCTTCTCGAGCCACCGCTTCAGCTCGCTGCTTGTCACGACTGAGTATAACACTTGTGTTGTGTCATGACTCAGTGAGTTTACTCGTAGCGCAATGCTTCCACCGGCTCGATCCGGGCGGCGCGCAGGGCTGGAAACCAGACTGCTAGAAATGCGATCGCGCTCAATACCAGCGGGACGGCGATGAACACTAGGGGATCGTGGCCCTTCACGCGGAATAGAAAGCTTTCGATGAAGCGCGTCAGCGCGAATGCCGAGCCCAGGCCGATGATCGCGCCTACAATCGCCAATAGCATGCCTTGATTGACCACCATTCCGCGCACTTGTCCAGAGGTCGCGCCCAGCGCCAGGCGGATGCCGATTTCCTGGGTGCGCTGCTGCACGCTATACGCCATCAATCCGTAAATTCCGATCGCAGCCAGAAGCAGCGCCGAGCATCCGAACACACTCATCAACAGCATGTTGAAGCGCTCCCGCGCGGTCGATAAATTCACCACTTCGTCCATCGATCGAACGTCGGACACGGGCAGTCCGGTAACCTGGCGCAATTGTTCGCGGATCGGCGAAATGAGCGCGTGCGGCGCGGACTGCGTGCGGATGACCCACGCCATGGTCGAGATGCGCACATTCAACGCATTGACAGGATCGGGCACCTGCGCCTGCGGGACGTACATGGTTGGTCCGGGATCGGAATTCAAGCTTCCATCGCGCACATCGCCCACGACGCCGATGATCTGGCGTTCGGGCTCGTCTTGAAACTCCTTCATTCCCCAGCGGCCGATAATCAGGTGGTCCTTCAGAGGATCGGCGTCCTTCCAGAACTTTTTCGCCATGGCTTCATTGATCACGACCACCGCCGGAGCCTTATCATCGTCACGCTGGGAGAAAGTGCGGCCGCGCTTTACCGGAATTTTGTAGATTTCGAAAAATCCGGGCGATAAGGTGATCCATTCGCCGCCGCCGTGATACTGTCCATCGGTCAGCGGACGGCCCACGATCTGGAATGGCAATCCGTAGCCGCCTTGCAACGGCACACAGCACGTTGCGGTCGCGCCGATCACGCCGGGAATCGCGCGGATACGCTCCACGCCGTCGCGAACCGTCTGTTCCACTGCCATGGACTTCAGATATTTTGGACCGGTGAGAGACATTTGCATGGTGATTATATTGCTGGTGTCGTAGCCGGGGTCGACGCGTTGGAGCGCGATCGAGGTGCGGATCAGCAGCGCCGATCCAACCAGCAAAACCACCGCCAGCGCCATCTCCACCACCACCAGAATCGAGCGCGTTTTATTCTGCCGGAAGCCGGTGCCGGAGCGGCTGCTGCTATCTTTCAATGCGGTATTCAGTTCCGTGCGCGAGCCTTGCAGCGCGGGGATCAGCCCGAACACAATTCCGGTGATGATCGATACCGCGAGCGTAAACGCGAGGACGCGCCAATCGATGCCGATCAATTCTCCGGCGTCGCCGACGCGCGGCAGGCCGGCGGTATTCACGGACATCAGCGCGCGGATGCCGAGGTATCCCAATCCCAGGCCGAAAATTCCTCCCGCGAGCGACAGCAACACGCTCTCCGTCAGCAATTGGCGAATAATGCGCCCGCGCCCGGCGCCGATCGCGGTCCGGATGGCGATTTCCCGCTTGCGCCCCGTCGCGCGCACCAGCAGCAGGTTCGCCACGTTGGCGCAGGCGATCAGCAAAACGAAGCTTACCGCGCCCACCAGCACCAGCAGGGAGGTGCGAACATTTTGAACCAGCGCATCCCGCATTGGGGTCACACTGAAGCTGCCGTTCTTGCCCAGCGAATCCGGAAATCTAGTCACATATTCCTTGGCGGAAACCTGCAAACGGCTCTTGGCCTGGGCCAGGGGAACTCCCGGCTTCAAGCGTCCCGCGACCTGAAAATAATGGCCCTGGTCGGTAGTGTTCGGGTCGAGCTGAAACGGAACCCAGACGTCCGGAGGCGGGCCGAACTGACGCACGTCGAAGTTCTGGCCGACGATGCCGATGATCACGTACGAATCTCCACTCAGCGAGATTGTGCGGCCCAGGATCTGCGGATCGGAGGCGAAGCGGCGCTGCCACAACCCGGCGCTGATCAGCGCGACTTTAGGGCCTTTGGGCGCGTCTTCTGCGGCGGAAAAGGTTCGCCCGCGAATGATCGGCGCGCCGAAGCATCGGAAATAAGCCTCCGAAACCTGCGCCGAATGGAACTGTTCGACGACTTCGCCGCCGGTAAAGTTGACCACGCCTGTCCGGTAGGCGGCCACATCCTGAAGGACCGCCGTTTGCGAGCGCCAGTGCTGAAATTTGGCGGGCGACGCCCCGCCGAAGGATCCCTCCGGCGAGGTATTCATGAGCATCACCAGCCGGTCCGGATCGGGGAACGGCACCGGCTTCAGCAGCACCGCGTTGACGATTGAAAAAATGGCGGTATTGGCGCCGATTCCCAGCGTGAGCGCGGCGATCGCGGTCAATGTAAAGCTCGGATTCTTCAGAAACATGCGAATCGAGTGCTTTATGTCCTTCAGAAAGGCGTCCATAGAATTGTTGGACGAAAATGGGAGCGGAAAAGTGCCCTCGAATTTTTATCGCCCGTCACACTCTCGAAAATATCCACCAAGACACTGCTCCCTTTGGTCACGGCTCGGTAGCGATCTGGAAGCGTCGGGCGTTTTCAGCGCATGGCGGCGCCCCACAGACCGATTATTAAAAGAATTAGTCGGCTCGTAATGAGTTTATGGGATCGATTCGAGCGGCTCTCCAGGCTGGATAGGCTGTGGCTAAGACCGCGACTCCTAAAATAAGACCGGTCATGAGCACGAACGTGAGCGTGTCTGTTTCTCCCACGCCGTACAGCATCGAGGCCAGGAAGCGAGTCAATAGCGTGGCTGTCAGAATGCCGGCGATGACGCCGTAGACGGAAACTCGTAAGCCTTGCGCCAGCACCATGCCGACAATGCGAGTGCGGGTCGCGCCGATCGCCATGCGCAAGCCGATCTCATAGGTTCTCTGGCTGACCCAGTACGACATCAGGCCGTAGATCCCGATCGCCGCGAGGAGGATCGCCACGGCGGCAAAACCCAGGAAGACCTGCATCGAGGAACGGAAATCCGCGATCGATTGCGCCGCGGTCGCGGCCAGGGATTCAACGCGCCCGACTGGCACTGTCGGATCCTGACTCGCCGCTAATTCCCGAAGGGCGGCTCTCACGCGGGCGTTGTCCGACTGGGTTTTGACGACCAGAGTCATGGCCGCGGGAATCCGGCCGTCGTCCCTCACGGATTGGGCATAGGGCATGTAAATCGTGCCCGCCACCCACGCGGGCAAAGCGCTGCTCATCGTGTAGTGATGGACATCGCCAACCACGCCGACCACGGTGCGCCATTCCTGGCTGTTCGACGGCTTAATGTGCTTTCCAATGGCGCTCTCCGCCGGCCAGAGATGCTTGGCGGTTGCGGCGGAGATCACGACAACACCCGCTGAATGGGGACCGTCCGAGCGCGCAAGGTAACGGCCTTCAAGAAGTGGAACTCGCGTCATGCGCAAATAGTCCGGACTGACCGCGCTCAGCCACAACATCGGCGCGGGATGCTCGGCCGTTTTGGGATGTCCTTCCACATCGACCGGAAGGGTCGGGAGTTGGCCATCGAGGGGCACCGAATTTGCGATGGCGGCGTCGGTCACACCGGGAATGTCGGTGCTGCGCTGGAGCAGGCGGTCGTAGAAGGCGATGCAGGGGGCACGATCATTACACAACAACTCGTTCGGGCTGATCTGGACCGCGATCTCGCCGGATGGGTCGAATCCCAGGTCCACTTGCGAAAGCTTGTATAAGCTTCGGAGCAGAAGTCCGGCGCTGACCAGCAACACCAGCGTGAGCGCGACTTCGCCGGCCACGATCAGGCCTCTCGCCCGCGCCCAAAAGCCTGAAGTAGAGCGTTGACTTCCGGTCTTCATCGTTTCCGTCATGTCGACCTGGGAGACGCTCAGCGCCGGCACGATCCCTGAAATCAAACCCGTGAGCAGAGCCAGTACGGCGACGGCGGCAACGATCTGCCAGTCGATGGCGGCTTGGGCCAGGCCGGGCAAAGAATCCGGCAGCAAAGATTTGAAAAACGAAAGCGCACCCAGACCCAGAAGAATGCCCAGCGCGGCGCCGGTGAGCGAGAGTCCGATACTTTCCGTCAATAGCTGGTGAATGATTCGCGACCGGTCAGCGCCCAGAGCGGCGCGCAAAGCCAATTCCTTGCGGCGAGTTGTCGACCGCGCCAACAGGAGGCTGGCGACATTGGCGCAGGCGATCAGCAGCACCAGCCCGACAGAAGTCAGCAGGATGATCAGCTTGCTGCGGACATTGCCGACAATATCGGTCTGTAGAGGAATCGCGGTCGAATCCGCGTTCCAGTCGCGAGCCATCGGATAAGGAAATGTCGCCCGGAATGCGGACACCAGCCCGCGAATCTCGACTTGCGCCCCGCCGACGGTGTCCCCGGCGCGAAGGCGCCCGATCAAAGGCATAAATTCGGTGCCCCAATATTCCAGAAAGTTGGATGGATCGAGGCGCAGGGGAATCCATAGCTGTATTTTCGCTGAAGGATAGTTAAAACCGGCTGGCATGATTCCCACAATCTCGCGATCCACGCCGTTCAGACGGATGGTGCGGCCGACCGCCGAGGGGTCGCTCCCCAGGCGTTCTTTCCAAAATGGCTGGCTGACGATAACAACGGCGTCGCGTCCGGGGGAATCCTCGCCGGCGTTGAAATTTCTTCCTCTGCCGACGGAAGTCCCGAGGACGGAAAGGAAGTTCGGAGAAGCACTGCTTACGGTGACGCGGGTCGGGGCCATCCCCTGGCCCGTGAGGTTAAATTCCGAGCCGGGACTGAGCGCGGCAACCTCCATGGCATGAGACTGTCCCTGAAAAAACGGCAGAGCCGCGCGGGGATAGATTCCTGTGATGCGAACCAAGCGCTCCGGTTGGGCGTACGGCAAGGGGCGAACCAATAAGGCGTTGACTAAACTGAACATGGCGGCATTTCCACCGATGCCTAATGCCAACGAAAGCACGGAAACTGCCGTGAAGACGGGGGTTCTTCCATACATTCGAAACGCATAGCGCAAATCCTGCATAAACCGCATGAGGTTCTGGTATGCAGACTTCGTGCCAGCCTAAGTCGAGTCCGCCCAACACGATTTCTGAAGGCGGTGTCCGATGGTGGGAATCGTGCGATCACTCCCGCTCATTTTGGGTGGGTTCCCTCTGAAATTTTTGGGCGCCAATGGCGGGTTTTCAGATGAAGTTATCGATCGCCCGGTTTGGAGACGCGGCAATTTTCGCGGCCGTCTCTGGCTCGCGGGACAACCCAACGGAACGATTCTCAACGGCGGCTTCACCTCCGTCGATACGGGTCCGGCCAACAGCCCCGAGCTCGCGTCGAACGGCCTGAACCTGACTGCGGGAAGCTATCTTACGTTCTCCTCCACCGGAACTACCCCTCTTCCAATCCCTTATGCCAGCACTTCGATTTGTTCGACGTGCGGCGTCGGTTCAGGGATAGCTTCACCGTGCATCCGCATACCCTCGATATGGAACTCTATCGCCTCCCGCATGAGTTGGCGCGTCTCTTCGAGCGTCGAGGCCGCCGCCACACAACCCGGAAGGTCCGGAACGTGCGCGCTATAGCCGGTGGCGGTCGGTTCAAAGAAAACTGTGTATTTGCTCATTGCAGCCCTGCCTGCTTCAGTATAGACTTCTCAGTCTTCGGGTCCAAATCAACCGAAGGATGACCTGCAATCGTAACCGTACCTGGCTTCATAGGATGGTGGTATTGACGATGACTTCCGCGCGTCCGCGTAAGCCTCCAGCCATCGGACTCGATACGCTTGATTGCGTCCCTGACCTTCATCCGATGAGTGGCCCGAGGAAGAGACGCGTGCTCTTAAACCGCTTTTTTCTGCCGCACCGAATCGAGCAGCATGCCGGCGATCTGCTTGCCGTGCTCCAGCGCTTCTTCGTAGACCGCTTTGCGCTCATCGCGGCTGAATCCGTAGCCCAGGCGATAGAGGCGTTCGAGCGACAGCCCGATTGCGAACGTCGCGGCGTATGCGATGCCGGCTTTTGGAATTAGTCCGCCGCCGAAGGGCACTTTGCCCACCAGTTCCCGCGCTAGCGCGCGCCATCCGAATGCGCCCGCGATGATCGAGGCCACTTCGGATTTTTGCTCACGATACCCGATCGGCCGGTCGCTGACAGCGGCCAATTGGAACGCCATGCGGATCTGGTTCATGGTCAGGAACGCCGTGTCGGAGGTGAATTCGCCCACTGCCCAGGGGATCGACGCGAGGCTGGGGATGATATCGGGAATCGCCGTCGCGAGGCTGAACATCGCGTTTTCCTTGGCGACGGCGCGGATAATTTTATGCGCGGCGGGCTTGCGGAACGGATAGAGATTACGCGCCAGCGGCAGCATCAGGTCTTCGCGCTTTTTCAGGATGCGCCGGATGCCATCGTCGGGAGCATCCAGATCGAGGGCAAATCCTTTGCTGGGCCGGAGCAGGGCGGAATCGTAAATTTCCAGGTCGCATCCCAGCGCCGGACCGCGCACCAGCAAGCGGACCGCCTCCGCGCGGCGCTCCATCGAGAAATGAGGCGGAGCGAAAAACGTCTCCATGCGCCCCATCGCTTCGGGCGATGCTGCGATCAGGGAAATTCTAACCTCACGATCCGCGGCTTCCCGTACAGACGCCGGGTTCAGGCTGGAGAGGGCTCCTTTGATCTGGCGGAGGACAGGAAAGGACATAGCGCAGTTTGGAACCGGAACATCACCCGCAGTTCCTTCCTCCATTCTAACCCGACGCCGATCCTTTCGACAGGGACCTCTGTGGAAAAGTACTTTAAAATAGTTTCATTCGTCGGATGGTACTCGATTGACGGCGCCACCAGCAGCAGCCTGGGCGCCGCGTTTGTGAGCGCAATCCCGGGAAAATACCCGCGCCCAGCAAACTCGCCCCGATCGAGGTGCCACTTCACCCGCATCCAATAATCGAGCGCCTGTAAAGGGAGATGGATATCCTCCGCCGCCTTCAACTCAATCACGGCCAGGCGTCCGTCGCGATCGACGCCCAGCAGGTCGATAATTCCGCGCTCGCCCGCCGCGAACTGCGGGACTTGGCCATAAAGAGGATGCCGGTAAATCATCGCATCCAGCATTTCAATTTGCCTCCGCACCTGCGATTCCAGCCAGGCTTCGGGATGCCGCATATAAATAGGATTGGAGCGGTCGATGGCGTGGAAATTGCGCATCCGCGCCAGCTCCTGGGCGATGCGCTCGGCTTCCATCAGGTGCGAGTCGCCGCCCGCCGCGTGTTTGCGGTCCAGCCCGAACAGCAACTCGTCGCCGGCGATGCGCGCGAATTCCAGTCCGCGCACAGCCAGACTGACGGAGCCATCCGGCCGGTCCCGCCGCTCCACTCCGTCGATGGCCAGCATGCGGTCCACCCACTCCAGCGTTCTTAACGACGCTCCGTGTAGAGGCTGCATCGCGATGGGCAGGCGAGTGTCGAAATTCTGATAATCGAGCGGGTTCACCTGCGCTTCGTCGTTCGCCTGATGGACGAAAATCAGGTACTGCGCGGCGCTCGGGCTCAAATGGCGGACGCGATGGCAGGTGGTGTTCTCGAATCCGGCGGGAAGAAAAATCGCCAGCGAGTTGATGGCGATTTTCGGGTCGCGGCGCCGCAGATGGTCGAGCCAGATCAATCCGAAGCTCAGCGCATCATTGGGCGAAAGCGCATCCTCAGACGCGCCAATCGCCGCGATCCCCGAAGTCCCGCGCCGCAGCAGCGCTCTCGGAAAACTGGGCGACAAGGTGTGCTGTAGATCCTGTTCAGTGCTCAGTTCGGCCACGCGATAGCCGGCAAATTGGCGTTGCAGGGAACTGCGAAACCGCTCCCGATATTTGAGCCGCGCCCCGCGCCGGTCGGCATCGCGATTCGAAGGATCCGCCAGGTCGAGCAGCGTTAACGTGCCGGCCAGCGCGCCGAATCGCTCAATTTCAATCTCCAGCCGGCCGCGACGCTCGCTGCGGATGCCGCGAATTCTCCGTACGAGATTTTTCGTGTCGTTCCAGCATTCGATCGTCACTCCGCCGCCGCGTGCGGTCAATGAAAACGTAGCCGGCGTGATCGAGAAAGGATCGTCCCCAGGCTCAAACAGCACCGGCTGCCGGCTGGACTGAACAAATCGCTCAATCGCGGCGTGCGCGGCCTGTGGATCGGATTTCGCGCGTGCGGGCTGCACTTGAAGTAGTGGTGTGAAGCTGGAAAAATCTCACGAATTAGTAGGACGTCAAAGGCGGCGCGGCGCCAATCGAAGGCGCAGGATTGTCAAAGAATCCTCTACCTGCCGCCATGGGCGGACTTCTTGAAACGAGCCAGCGCCAATCCCGCGGCTCCCAGCGTCCCGAGAGCGAAGGTTGAAGGCTCAGGCACAGGAGTGCCGGAAATACTCACGTTATCCAAAAACTGCTCGGGTGTTGAGTTCGCCGCCGCGAGGTCGTTCGTGAAGGGCCGGGTTATGAGAATCTCAAGCTGGTAAGTGCCGGCAGTTGGCACGCTGAATGACCCTGAAAATGTACTCAGCACAGTACTGCTAGGCCAGGCGATCGTTGGTACCTTCCGTTACTCCGTTGATCAGGAACGAAAAGACGCCTAGTTCTTGGTTTGGGCCAAACGACGAGTCCACGGCGGCGATATTGGCGTTAGTGGCGGAATTTCCGAATTGCGACGCAAGAACACCGGACCGCCTCCTAATCCGGGAATTGTCTCGCGTTATCGACCTGAGGCGCAAGCCTAAGATGGGAACATGGCGGACAAACCAGAATCCCCCTGACATAGAAGAGAGAATTCGAGTCAAGGCCCTATTTGCCCGGAATACCAGGACGTAACGCTTATGTCCGGCGATCCGCGCGGTTGCCGGGCTCTTAGACTCTATTGAGCGCTCGACACTGAGTATGCTTTTGACATCATATACCGTGTAGAGCATAATTGTTAGTGTACCGCGGGTGGTCGAAATGAGCGACGAGTTCGAGCCTGAGTTTTTCGAACTGCGTACAGAAGTACGGACTGAAATTCTCGCGCTTTCCCGTCTCCTCCAGCAATTGGGACGGCCGCGCGCCGATACACTCTACGGTTCCCGTCACGTCAATATGAAGGAACTCCGGTTCGCGGCAGAACGCGGCGAATGGCGCGTCGCTTTTGCTTTCGATCCGAAGCGCACAGCGATCCTGCTGGTCGTCGGCGACAAATCGGGTGGAAGCCAAAGGCGATTCTACAGGCAGCTCATCGCCAAGGCTGATAAGCGATTTGACGCTCATCTCGACCGGCTGAAGGAAAGTGAGGACAAGTAATTATGCCCAGAAATGTGAACGACATCATTAATAAACTGAGCCCCGCGCAACGCAAGAAGGTGGAGAAACGCGCCGCGGTTCTAATGGCGGAGGAGTTGTCGCTCCGCGAGCTTCGGCGAGCCCATAAGCTGACCCAAGTCAAGTTGGCCAGGACCCTCGGCGTCCGCCAGGAACAGATTTCCCGTATGGAGCAGCGAAGCGATCTTCTTATCTCGACGCTGCGAGGATACGTGGAGGCGATGGGAGGCCGTTTGTCGTTAGTCGCCGAATTTCCGAATCGCAAGCCAGTGGCACTCTCTGGCATCGCGGAAATGGGTTAGTTCGCCGCCTCCGCCAGCGATCTCTTCAGCCACACAAACATCCCCGCCGCGACCAATTGCGCCGCGATTCCGAACGCCACCAGCGCGACTAGCGAGTGCTCATACAACAACCCCATCACCGCGCTCCCCGCGAACCACATCACGCCGTAGACTCCATTGAACGCGCCGAACGCGCCGCCCCGTTTATTCATCGACACCACTTGCGCGATCCCTCCGCGCAGCGATGCGTCCTGCGCGCCCAGGCCCGTCGCCCAGCACCCGATGCTCGCGTACACAGCCGCGTGGCCGCCTAAAAATCCCAGCGGCAGCGCCATCAGCGAGACTAAAATTCCCGCCGCCAGCGCGAATACTCCGAAGCGGTCGAATAATTTTCCGAAGATCACCGCCGTGATGCCGTTCACACCCATCGCGCCCGCGTAGAGCAGCGGAATCGTCTCCTTCCCCACCAGCCCCGTCTTCTGAAAATGAAACGCCAGCAGCGGGAAATCGACGAATCCGCAAGCCAGTAATCCCGCCGCCGCGACGTAGGTCCAGAACACCGGAGGCAGTTTCTGATCCACCCGCTTGGGAGCCTTCAATTCGGTTTCAGGATTCAGAGCTCGCGCCACCAGCATTGCCGCGAACGCGCCCACCGCCGGAACCGCCAGCCACAGGAACGCCGGACCGAAATGATTCGTCTTCGCTACCGCGTACGCGACAAATAGTGGACCCATCACGGCTCCCGCCTGGTCGAACGCCGCGTGCACGCCGAAGCCGAATCCGTGGCCCACCTTCTGCGTCGCGCCGGAAAGTAACACATCGCGCGCCGGTCCTCGCAAAGCTTTGCCCGTACGCTCGGCGATGATCAGCAATGCCGCCGATTTCCAGCTTCCCGCGAACGCCAGCGCCGGCACCACCACGATATTAATGGCGTAGCCGAAAATTGCGATCGTCCAATAGGCTCGCGTCTTGTCGGCTAAACGGCCGGAGAACAGACGCAAACTGGCCGCGAACATTTCTCCGACGCCCGCAATGAAGCCAACCTGCAATGCGCTGGATCCAAGGTCGCTCAACAGCGGACCAATCACGCTGTGCGCACCCTCATACGTCATGTCGGCGAACATGCTGACCACGCCCAGGCAGATAATGAACCGGATCGCCGCCTTCCGGTCAATATCAGCGGTCAACCGTGACCTTCCGTCAGCGTCTCAATCACCGATAAGATCCCAAGCACCAGCAGCGCCGCCACTCCCGCATAGCGGATGATCTTCGGCGACACGCGATTCACAATCCACTGCCGGATCCCCGCACCCAACGTCGCTGCCAGCGCGCCTTTCGTCACCATCGCACTGACCGCGCCGATCCACACCACCAACGGCACCGTAGGATGCGCCACCGCCATCGCCGCCGCGGTGATCTGACCCACGTCGCCCCACTCGGAAAAGAAAATCGCCGCGAAGGACATCATCATCGCCTTCCCGACGGTGTTATCTCTACGCCCCTCAGACCGCTGTATGTCTTTTCTCCACAGCGCGATTGCGACGCCGATGAAACTCAGCATCGTGATCGACGCCACCAGCAGCGGAGGCAGCTTGCCGATCTGTTCCCCGACGACCACCGCCACGCCCATCTTCAACATGAACGCCAGAGCCATGCCGAGCATGATCGGCACCGTCCGATACCTCGCCGCCAGCACGCCAGTCGTATACAGCAGCTTGTCGCCGACAATCTCGGCAACGAAGACCGCTCCATAGGTCGCCAGAAAAATAGTGAGCATCGTAACTTAAAACGATACCGCGACCAGCTAGAGACGAGAAAGCCGGCGGATCCTTCCGAAATCCGCCGGCACTCTTGCGAAAGGACAGTGTTCTATTGCGCGGTTCCGAGCCCGAAGAACGTCTCGATCCCGTTCCACGCCGTAAATTCAATCGCCGGACGCGTTGAATAACCGCTTAACGCGGCCGCGCCGGCGGGCGGCGAAAGCACGAAACTCACTTTAATCGCAGGCGGAGGTGTCGTAGTCGTTCCAGTTCCCGTCCCAGTTGTCGTGGATGACGCCGGCACAGCGTTCAGCGTCATGCTTCCCGAGCAGTCCATATTCACCGTGTACGTACCAGTCAATTGAAAACTCCCCAGCGGAGATGCAGCGGAGACCGTCTGCGCCGTCGCGTTCCCATTGCCGTCGAAGCTAACCGCCGCGAAAAGTGTGGCCGGCTGTTCCGTTCCCGTATTCAACAATGCGAAACCAGTGCCAATCAGGCCGTAGGAGCCGGTTAAACTCGACGCGCTGCAATAATTCAGCGACCGAACCAGTTGGATCACCAGACGTGAAGCAAACTGCCCGGCCAGCAGGGGCGTGTTGTCATTGGTGCTGGTCGCGGATTGCGGCGCCGTGAGATCGATTTCGCTTCCGCCGCCTAACACCAGACCAATCAGACTCGTGTTACCCAACGTCGGCTTTGGATTGTTCGTGCTGGTCGGCGTCGTATTAAAAACATCCGACAGCGTCACAGTGATCGTGCAATCGCTGTTCACGGTATAGGTGCCAACCGGCGTCTGCGATCCGGGAGACGTGGGTGAGGCAATGGAAATGTGCCCGGCTCCGTCGAAGTACAGCACCCCGGCCAGCCAAAACTGGCCTCCCGCATTGATATCCTCGATCAGCGTCCCCAGCGGAGTGTCGCTATAAACCTGGGTGTTTGTTCCCGGTGGCGTGATTGTCACCCCGCTTAAAGCCACCTCGGTCGCTACGTAACCATAAGCCCCGGTTACGGAACTGGTGGTCGTCGTGCAACCAAATTGTTGCGCTGCCGCGAAACTGCCGCAAAGGGCTGCGGGCAGAAGTAAAGTAAGAATTTTTTGCATGTGTATGCCTCCACTGTGGTGAGCCTACCCAGGAAATGCTGTTTCGGAAAAGTTACCGCCAAACCGCTAGAGTTAGGCCTACAACATTTTTAGACACTCTTTAGGCCTAATTTATGCCCTTCCGGATACCCTCGAACTATGGCAGCACACGCCCGCTCCATCGTATCCGCACAAGCCACCCTGGAGGTCGTCGTCCTCCACACCACCCTCACGGAAACGCTTCAGGCGCTCAAAACAGCCGCCCTCCTCGCGCACGACCTTTCGGCCCGCATTCGACTCCTGGTCCTTGAAATCGTGCCCTATCCGCTTCCGCTGGACCGGCCGAATGTCCCCCTCCCGTTCACCCGCCGCCGTTTCCACACCCTCGCCTCCAACGTCTCCATCGAAACCCATGTCGATATCCACCTTGTCCGGGACGCCGGCAAATCAATTGAATCCGTCCTCGAACCCCACTCGGTTGTCGTCCTCGGCGCGCATAAATCCTGGTGGCCCAACGCCCGCATCAGGATGGCGAAACGCCTGGAACGCCTGGGCCATCAAATCATCTACGCCGGATAATCCAACCGCGCTATCCTGAATTTTTAATGTCCCCGCTCACAGGACTGCGTGTCCTTGATTTCTCCCACGCCCTCGCCGGCCCCTATTGCACCATGTTGTTAGCCCAATACGGCGCGGAAATTCTCAAGATTGAAGATCCCTCTACCGGCGACGTCGGCCGATCCTGGGCTCCGCCCTTCACCGGTGGAGAGGCGTCGTACTTTCTCGCCCTGAACTCCGGCAAACGCAGTCTCGCCATCGACCTGAAAACGCCCGCCGGGCTCGCCGTGGTTCTCGATCTCGTCGAGCACGCCGACATCCTGATTGAGAATATGCGCCCCGGCACCATGACTCGGCTGGGCCTCGGCTACGACGCCGTCCGCGCCCGCAATCCCCGTCTTATTTATTGCGCCATCTCCGGTTACGGCCAAACCGGACCCTCCCGCGACGACCCGGCCATGGACCTCATCGTCCAGGCTTCCAGCGGTCTCATCTCCACTACCGGCGTCGAGGGAGGCGAGAAAGTCCGCTCCGGCCATTCCGTCGCCGATATTACCGCCGGCATGTTCGCCATCGTGGGCATTCAACTGGCGCTCGAAGCCCGCCATCGCACCGGTGAGGGCCAGTTTGTGGACGTATCCATGTTGGATGGCCTGATCTCCGCCATGGCGTCCAACTACGGCTATTATTTCGGCTCGGGAATCGTTCCGGAGCCCATGGGGACCCGCTTCTCCACCATCGTGCCCTATCGCGGATTCCCCACCAGGGACCGCGAAATCGTCATCGCCGTGGCCAGCCAGAAACTATGGCGGACCTTCTGCGCCTCGATCGGCCGTCCGGACCTGGCCAATCATCCCGACTACGCCACCAACCCTTTGCGGGTAGCAAATCGAGACGTTCTGGAGCCCCTCATCGCCGGGATTTTCCGCACCCGCACCTGCGCCGAATGGGTGCAAATTTTCGCCGAACACGGGATCCCCTGCTCGCCGGTTCGCAATCTCGAAGAAGTAGCCAACGACCCTCAAACCACCGCCCGCGATATGTTCCCCGAAGTGGGCGGGATCCGCGTCACCGGACTTCCCGTGAAGCTTTCGGCAACCCCCGGCGCCGTCTCCCACCCCGCCCCGAAACTAGGCGCCGATACCCGCGCGACCCTGGCCGAATTGCTGCATCTCGACGAACCCGCTTTAGAAGCCCTCGCCAAATCCGGAGCGATCCCCACCGAGCCGTGACTCAGGGTCGATTGTGCAGCCCGAACCACTATACAGTGTGGACGCTATAAGAATTTTAGCTTCGCCGCGTTAGACTGATAACTGCAACCCGCCAAGCCGCCCCGTCGCTGAAAAAGTTGCATATCCATAAGAATGATACGTATCCAAAGCCTTATCCTCACCTTCCTGCTCGCCGCGACGGCGGCATACTCACAAAATGTCACGCTTTCCGGCCGAGTGGCAGACGAAAGCGGCGCGGTGGTTCCGGGCGCCAGGATCACGATTACCGGAAGCGTGGTGAAGACCGCCGTTGCTGACGAAAACGGGCTGTATTCGGTTACAGGACTCGTGCCGGGTAGTTATTCAGTGATGGCAGCGGCTCCGGATCTGACGATGCAGGCGGCGAAGGTGGACCTGAAGGCTGGTGCGCAGACGCTGAATCTGCAATTGAAGGTCGCTTCAACCGTACAGCAGGTGACGGTGCAGGAAAGTGTGGGACCGGTGCTGAACACCGAACCGACCAATAATGCCGGCCAACTGGTTTTGCGCGGGGATGATTTGCAATCGCTTTCGGACGATCCGGATGATCTGGCGGCCGATTTACAGGCGCTTGCCGGACCCTCGGCGGGGCCGAGCGGCGGGTCGATTTTCATTGACGGATTCAGCGACGGCGAACTGCCTCCGAAAGAATCGATTCGCGAGATCCGCATCAATCAGAACCCCTTTTCGCCGGAGTACGACCACATCGGCTACGGCCGCATCGACGTTTTCACCAAGCCGGGCTCCGACAAATTTCGCAGCTCCTTGTTTTATAACTTCGGCAATCAGGTCTGGAACTCGCGCAATCCCTATTCGGCGGAGAAGGCCGATCTTTCGCTGGATGAATTCGGAGGGAGCCTGAGCGGACCGCTGGCCAAACGTGCTTCCTTCACCTTCGACATCCAGCGCAACATTGTGGATAACGGATCGATTGTGAATGCGGTCACGCTGGGCCCGAACCTGACGCCCATGCAGTTTTTCGAGAATACGACCACTCCGCAGCATCGCTTGATGATAAGCCCGCGCGTCGACTACGCATTGAATCCGAACAACACGCTGGTGGTGCGCTACTCGACCACAAAATACGATATTGAGGATCAAGGAATCGGCGGATTCAGCCTGCCCGAGCAGGGCTATCACAACGATTATCTGAGCCAGACGGTGCAGGCGACGGAGACGGCCGTGCTGGGAACCAATATCAATGAAACGCGGTTCCAGTATTACCGCAGCGCGTATCAATTGACGGCCAATTCGACGGACCCGACGATTTCGGTATTGAACTCATTCACGGACGGCGCGTCGTCGGTAGGGCATACTACCGACCAGCAGAATTACTACCAGTTGCAGAACTACTCGACGGTTTTAAAAGGTGCGCATACCTGGAAGTTCGGGGTACGCATGCGCGGGCAGACGGACAACAACACATCGCCGACGAATTTCCTGGGAACCTTCACGTTCGGGGGCGAACTGGCGCCGGTTCTGGACGCGAACAATCAGCCGGTGGCGGGAAGCGAGGAGCAGATTACTTCGATCGAGCGGTACCGGCGCACGCTGGTATTTCAACAGCTAGGCTACACGCCGCTCCAGATTCAAGCATTGGGCGGAGGAGCGTCGCAGTTCAGCATCAGCGCCGGAAATCCGAACCTGGCGGTGCATCAGATGGATGCGGGCGTGTTCGCGGGCGACGACTGGAAGGTGCGGCCGAATTTCACGCTGAGCCTGGGCGTCCGCTTCGAGACCCAGACTAACATCAGCGACCATGCTGATTTCGCGCCTCGCATCGGTTTCGCCTATTCGCTGGGAGGGGCGAACGATCCCAAGCCGAAGACGGTGATTCGCGGCGGATTCGGAATGTTCTACGATCGCTTCGCGCTGGCCAACACGCTGACCGCGGATCGCTTCAACGGGATTCTGGAACAGCAATATGTGGTGACCAATCCGCTGTTCTATCCGGCAATTCCTTCGATTTCTTCGCTGGCCAATTCGCTTTCGCCGCAGGTGATCCAGGAGAAGGACTCGAATCTGCACGCGCCGTATCTGATGCAGAGCGCGATCACGCTGGAGAGGCAACTCCCTGCCAACACCACGCTCGCGGTGACGTATACCAATTCGCACGGCCTGCATGAGCTGCGGTCGTTCGATATTAATGCGCCGCTGCCCGGAACTTATCCGGGCAATCCGGTGTATCCGATGGGAAATCCGGACCCGGTGCTGCTGATGACCACCTCCGGCTTGTACAACCAGAATCAGTTGATCACCAACGTCAATTCGCGGATGAACTCGACTGTTTCGCTGTTCGGGTTCTACATGCTGAACAAGGCGATGAGCAATACCGATGGGCTGGGTACCTATCCTTCGAATCCGTACTCGCAACAGGGGGAATATGGGCCGTCCACTTACGATGTCCGCAACCGGGCATTCATCGGCGGATCGATCACCACGCGTTGGAATCTGCGATTCAGCCCCTTTATCAACATGAGCTCCGGCGCGCCGTTCAACATCACTTCGGGATCGGATGAATATGGCACGTCGCTATTCACTTCGCGGCCTGGAATCGCGACGGACCCGGATTTGCCGGGGCTGATCCAGACGAAATATGGATTGCTCGATCCGAATCCGACGCCGGGCGAAAGAATTATCGGGCGTAATTTCGGGCGCGGGCCGGGTATTTATACCGTCAATCTGCGCGTTTCAAAATCATTCGGGTTCGGCCCGGAAAGAGAGACGGCGTCGGGGAACACGCCAGGCAATCCGGGAGGACATCCGCCGATGGGCGGGATTTTCAGTTCTCCTATCACGGATAAGAAATACAACCTGACGGTCTCGATACAAGGGCGGAATCTGCTGAATCACACCAATCCGGGGCCGATTATCGGAGACATCACCTCGCCTCTGTTCGGCCAAGCGAACTCGATGGCGGGCTCGGGCGGCGGGGTGTTTTCGGAGAATGCGAATAACCGGCGGCTGGAATTGCAGATGAGGTTTAGTTTTTAAGGGTCCTGAGCCGCAGTAACTAGGCGAATCCCCTGAAATTGACCTACTGAATGGTCATTCGGAAGCGCCCGGTGGTGGTCAGGACCTGCTGCGTTTTGTCGTATTCGATACGCGTGCGGGTGAGTTGTTCGTCGCGGATCTGGCGCATTCCTTCCTGTACTAATCCGAGCACCACGTACCAGCCGATGCCGCCCACCAGGATCGGCTTGATCAAGCCCAGCGCGCCTTCGAAACGCAACAGAGGCGAGTTCCAGAACATATGCAGCAGAACGGGGACAAAGAAGGTGCGCAGAAAACGGGGGTCGAAAAACATGCCGATTCGAAAAGGATTGGCTCCTTTGACGCGCCACAGCGCTCCGGCGGAAATGGCGGTCCAGGCAACGTGCATGAAAGGCGCGTAATAGGAGCGGTGGTTGATCAGCGTGATCATGCCGTCGTAGCCGATGATGAGTGCGTGGCCCACCAGTTTCTCGATCGCCTCGTTATTCGGATTGCGCAGGTAGTAGCTGAAGAAGCTATTGAAGAATCCGTCGTTGAAAGCGTAGCCGGCCGTTTCAAAGGCGCCGAATCCGCCGCCGATGGCCGCGCCAAATACTAATCCATTCAAAATATATTTATATTTCGTGTTGCGGACCACGAGCACGACAGTGAGCAGTTTTCCCGTCTCCTCACAAATCCCAGCGCTGGCTGCGCCGAGCCAATCCAGATGCGCGACATCGAAAGCGATCAGGCTGACGGCAAGCGAAATGACGCCGCCCAGGCAGACCAGAATCAGCACCATATGGAAGCTGATGTTGCGCGGCGTGTTCAACTCCCAGAACAGAAAAACCGTGGCCAGGGGAACGACCAGCGAGCCCATGACAATCAGGCCGGGCACAATGCGCGCGTTGCCCGAAATATCGAACATCTCATAAAAAATGAAATAGACGATCGCCATGAAAATCAGCACCCGCATGAAAAACCACGGCTTGGGCCAGCCGGTCTCCACGTCATCGATATGAGGCGTGGTTTTAGGAGTGCCGACGATTAAATAATCCTCCAGCTCACCCGGCTTGCGCCCTTTGAACACTTCGGAAAACATGGCGGTGAGGCTGAAGCCTTCGAGCTTATCGGTGCTGGTGAGCTTGGCCAGGCGCGCGCCCAGCGTTCCGAGCAAATTGGTGAGCTCGACCGGCGCGGTTCCCACCTGCCAGGTGGACGCGCCCAACTGAAACTGCTGGCCATTCGAAAGCGTGCCGCTGGTGACATCGGCTCCGGCTACGCGGAGCTTCGAGCCGCCGAAAGTGCGGAAGTGCAGCACGTTCCGCTGCCAGGACAGGACCACGTGATTCTCGGCCACTTGCGGATCGTTCTGGCCGATCCCGGAAACGCGGCCGAGCGAGACTTCGGCCATGCTGATCATGTAGGCTTTCCCGGAATCGGGGCCGGAGACGCATTGCACTTTGATCGCGTAAGTGGGCGGCTCCGGCGCAGCTTTCACCACGGCGCCGGGTGCGGGCAGTTGGGGTTTCAACAGATGCGCGAGGGCGACAGACGCCGGACTCCAGGTCTGCCATCCCGCTTGCGCCACTTGCGCGGTGCCGCTCAGCGATCCAGCCTGGACCAGGCGGGCGATCTCGGCCGAAAATACAGGGCCTCGGGTCTCCTGTCCGTCCAGATAATACCATTGGTCGGCTAGACTGTCGTGTAGGTTGTCGGCGGAATCAGCCATTGGGCTATTTTACAGGGATCGGAAGGAGATGTCTTGAAGATAGATAGAAAAATAGAGCCGGAGCCGCGCTGGCCGACCGCGGTGGCGATGATCGCGATCGGAGGGCTTTTTTACGCGCTGCCATCGGCGATGACGGTGGGTCCGGACTGGCTGGTGCTGGTGCTGGTAGCCGCGCTGTTGGTGCCGACGACGTTCTTCCATGCGCGGGGGATGCATCGCGCGAACCAGATCACGGGCTACCTGGCGCAAGGAGTGGTCACCCTGTCGCTGGCCGCGTCCCTGGTGATCCTGGTGCTGCGCCTGCCGGGCCACAAAGACTCTCCGGCCGAGCTTTTGCGGGCCGCGGCGGCGCTGTGGATTTCGAACATGCTGGTGTTCGCGTCCTGGTATTGGAGGCTGGATGCGGGCGGTCCGAATCAGCGCGACCTGGTGCGCTCCCATACCGACGGCGCGTTCCTGTTTCCGCAAATGGTGCTCGATCCCGAGCTGAGGAAAGAAATGGGCGAGGACCAATGGCGCCCGGGATTCGTCGATTATCTGTTCCTGGCTTTCAACACCAGCACGGCATTCTCCCCGACCGATGTACCGGTCTTGTCGCGCTGGGCGAAGGTGCTGATGATGCTGCAATCGGCGATCTCGCTGACGGCGATCGCGATTCTGGCCGCGCGGGCGGTGAATATTTTGTGATGCGGTCCCGCGTCGACAGTCGTGTGCTGGATGCGCCCAAATTGCCGCACCGATAGGAATGAAAACCCCGACGTTTCCACATCGCTGCCGAGCCGTGACCGCAGGGAGCGGTGTCTTTTTCGTGGACCGTTTTCGAGAGCGCTGACCGCAACTCCCACCGAACCCCGACTGTAAAGAAGGGGATCTCCGCACCGATGTTTTCGAGAGTGTCGACGTGTCTACGCTAGTTTCCCCTGAACCGACCGCGGCAGGCACACAGGAGTTATAACCCCGCCCCGTGAGGGCGGGGATCCCGATGAATCGCCTGCCCACAGCAACGCGTTCCTATCAAGCTTACTGCTGGTTAAATTGCGTCGAAATGCGGAAGGATTCGACTACGTGGCCGTCTTTCTTCACCGCCCGGCTGAGTAGATATTTTTTGGTCTCGGCGAGATCCTTGGGGTCCCAATCGGAGCGATATTTGGTCATCGACGGTTCGAACTGGCTGACATGCGCGACGGCGGCGGTCAACTTCAGGTCGAGCACATCGTCGATGTTGACCCAGTTGTTCGCGTCCTTTTCGGTCACGTAAAAATAGGCCTCAATCGGCACCAGCCAAGGTTTCAGGCCGTCGTGCAGAAGTTGATTGGGGAAGTAAAGATGGAACTCCGCGGCTCGAATGGCATCCAGCGTATTGTTGGCCGCCATGCGATGGTCCGTCTTGTGCCAGCGCACGTATTCCGAGCCGGGGTCGATGGTCATGACAACGTCGGGCCGGTAGGTGCGGATGATTTTCGTGACCTGCTCCACCAGATCGAGCGGGTTCGCATATTCAAGCATGCCGTCATGAAACTGGAGCCAATGAATGTTTTCTTTGGGGATACCCAGAGCCCGGCAGGAATTCTCTTCCTCCGTCTTGCGGATGGCCGCCAGGCGCTGGCTGGTCATGTCCAGATCGTAGGAGCCTTTATCGTCGTTGGTGTAAATGAAAATATGAATGTTATTCTGCCTGCGCGCCAGAAGGGCCAGCGTGCCGGCGCAGCAGAAGGTATCGTCATCGGGATGAGGGGTAAAGAGGAGAATCGTTTTCTTCTCCAGTTTTTCCAGTTGCACTGGTTGTGCGGGGAGTAAGGCAGCGGCGGAGAGTAAGATTAGGATCTTCATGAGTAGTTTTATTATGAAACACTGGCGCCGCCGCAAGGCTCAATCTAGGTAAGGGGATTTGACGATGCGAAAAACATTCCTGATTGCTGTAGCCGCTTGTATGCTGTCCATCGGCGCGTTTGGAGAGCAGATCGTGGTGAAAGTCCGTCCGCCTCATGCGGTGGTCGAGGTGCGCGGCCGGTCGCCTCACGAGGGCTACGTTTATCAAAGGGGCTACCATCGCTGGGATGGAAATGCCTATGCGTGGCAGCCGGGCATATGGGCTGAGCCGCCACATGCTCACGCGCGCTGGGTGGACCACCGGTGGGACCATCGCAACGGCGGATACGTCTATACGGAAGGCCATTGGCGATAGACGGAATTTCGAGCGCCGCTCCAGATAGCGCGGTCGGCGGTTAAAAGTTCGAAACACAGTTGGCACTACGAGCCTCCTGAAGATGAAGGAGGGAAAATGTTCAAGAAGATCCTATTGATCTCCGTCGCGACGGGGATGTTGACGATTGGCTTGATGGCGGCTGACGTTGTGGTGAAGATCGGCCCACCGGCCGCGGTCGTAGAGACACGACCAGTGTCGCCCGGCCCCGGCTACGTTTGGACCCGCGGATACCATCGCTGGGATGGAAACGCATACGTCTGGACCCGGGGCGAGTGGAGACAACCGCCGCATGAGCACGCCAAATGGGTGGACCATCGCTGGGAACATCGCAAAGACGGATACGTGTTCGTCGAAGGCCACTGGAAGTAGAGAATACTTCGGGCGCCGCTCCGGCTAAAATTGGCAGATGCCAGAATCGCGCGGAGCGGCGCGTCTCTTCCTTTACGGCGCGACGATTTTCCTCAGTGCCTTTCTCCTTTTCTTAATCCAGCCGATTTTCGCAAAGCTGATCCTGCCTTGGTTCGGCGGATCGTCGGCCGTCTGGACCACCTGCCTGGTGTTCTTCCAAACCGCGCTGCTGGCGGGCTATCTATATGCTCATCTGCTGAAGCGGCCCTGGGTGCATGCGGTTCTCCTGGCGGCCGCATTGGTATTTCTGCCGGTGATGCCGGGCGATCGATGGAAGCCTTCGGGCGCGGGCGACCCTACCTGGCAGATCCTGGCGATGCTGACGGCGGTGCTCGGGCTGCCCTATTTTCTACTCTCCGCGACCAGTCCGCTGCTTCAGAAATGGCTGGCCCGCGAAGGCGCACAGCCGTACAGGCTATTTGCGTTGTCGAACGTCGGCGCGCTCCTGGCGCTGGCGGCCTATCCATTATTGATCGAGCCGAGGAGCGCGACGCGGGCGCAGGATTTCTGGTGGTCGGGCGCATTCGCCCTGTTTGTCGTGCTCTGCGCGGTCGCGGCGTGGCTGGCGAAGCCGGGCACAATCGTAATCGCAGACCCGTCGCAGACTTGGGAAAGCGGCGTCCCGTGGTTGTTGCTGGCAGCGGCCGGGTCGATGCTGCTGGTTTCGACCACGAATCAACTCACCCAGAACGTCGCCGCGGTGCCGTTTCTGTGGATCCTTCCATTGGCCGTCTATCTCCTCTCCTTCATCATCTGTTTTGAAAGCCCGCGATGGTATCAGCGCGGCTTGTTTCTGCGATTACTCGCCGTCACGCTGGCTTCGCTCGCCTACGTGTTGTACGACATTCAGGAAAGCGTGCCCATCACCGTGGCGATTCCGCTGTTCACTGTCGGACTGTTCATCGCCTGCATGTTCTGTCACGGCGAGTTGAGCCGCCGCAAGCCTGCGTCCTCCCAACTGACGTCCTTCTACCTGATGATCGCGCTGGGCGGCGCACTGGGAGCGATTTTCACCGGATTAATCGCGCCGCGCGTCTTCACCGGAATTCACGAGTTTCCGCTCTCGCTGCTGCTGGTGGCCGCGCTGGCCGTGTGGATCAACTGGCGGGAAGGCATGAGCGCGCGGCTGTTGTGGATCACGGTTTCCATCGCGATGATGGCCGCTTTGATCGCCGAGGTGCACAGCTATCGCAAAGACGCGCGGGTCATGAAGCGGAGCTTTTACGGCTCCCTGCGAGTGGTCGAATCGGTGCGCGGCGGAGGCCGGACGCGGACGCTCTATCACGGCATCGTGCAGCATGGGGCGCAATATCTGGACCCGGCGAAGCGCGCCGAGCCGACGATGTACTTCGGTCCGCAAACCGGCGCCGGCCTCGCGCTGCGATTCTGTTGCGAGGGTCCGAAACGGGTGGGCGTGATTGGATTGGGCGCGGGAACTTTGGCGGCGTACGGCAACGCCGGCGACGCGTTTCAGTTTTATGAAATCAATCCGCAGGTGATTGAGCTGGCCAAGTCGGAGTTCAGTTTCCTCAGCGATTCGAAGGCGGCGATCGCGATTCGCACAGGGGACGCGCGATTGTCGCTGGAGCGCGAAACGGCTCTGCCCTACGACGTGTTTCTCGCCGATGCGTTTTCGGGCGATGCGATTCCCGTTCATTTATTGACGGAAGAAGCGTTCGCGGCGTACCTGCGCCATCTGAAGCCGGCGGGGATTCTGGCCGTGCATATATCGAATCAATATCTGGATCTGGCTCCGGTGGTGGCGCAACTGGCGGCGGTCTATGGCCTGATGGCGCGCCAGGTGCATAGTCCGAAAGACGACGAGCATTTGTATGCGCAGGCGGACTGGGTTCTCATGACGCGCGACGCGGCATTTTTCGCGCGGCCGGAGCTGGCGAGCGCGAGAATGATCGCGCCTCGGCCGGGACTGCGCTTGTGGACGGACGATTACAACAACCTGTTGCAAGTATTCAAGTTCTAAAGCGCTCGTCGATCTCCACCTGGTAGCCGCTCACCAGCCGATTCGTCTCATTGGCCATGCCGACCACCGCCATCAGCTCCATGAACTGAGCATCGGTCATGCCAGCCTTGCGTGCGGCCGCGGTATGCGACGCGATACAGTATCCACACTGGTTCGACGCGCTGACCGCGAGATAAATCATTTCCTTTGTCAAAGGATCAATCGCCCCCGGAGCCATAATCTGCTTGATCGACTCCCAAGTCCGCCGCAGCGTAGCGGGATCGCGCGCCAGTGCCTTCCAGAAATTATTGATGTAATCCGTCCGCCGAGTCGCCATAATATCGTCATAAACAGCGCGAACTTCAGGAGAAGCGTCCGCGTAGTCAATAAGTCCAAGAGTAGCCATGCTTTTACTTTAATCGTTACTTCGGATGAGCCGTGATATCGCCGAGGTTGTATGCATCCCGATCAACTGCGTAACACCCGATCACGACCACGGCGGCTTGATGCCATTCATGCGCGCATAGGCGATCAGTTGCCCCATGTGCTCGTTGGCGTGGACGATGATCCGAAGATACATTCCGTCGACCGTCGCGGTTCTGTCCCCGATCTTGACTTTGCGGTTCAGGTCGGCGGGCTTGATGGTTGCATGGGCGGTCTTCACGGCGTCGAGGGAGCGCTTCAGCCAGTCGATGACGTCGGCTTTCGCGGTGATTGTTTTCTCGGCGTCGTTGGACGCCAAGTCGGGTGGCATAGTAGGACCGGTTACGGAGAGCAGGCCGAAGTTCGCGATAGCAATGTGCATGAAAACCTCGCTCGTCGATCGCACTCCCGGCGCGGGACGCCACGCGTATTTTTCCGCCGGGATCGCCTCCGCCAAAGCGATGAGTTGGCGCGAAACATGGACCCATTCTCCGTCGTAGCCTTGCCAAACTCCTTCCAACGGATCTCCCTGGCCGTATAAAGTGAGCACGCCGAGAACCAGCGCCGATAGTACCGTTTTCATGACTTCTCCTTACTAAAACCATTATGTCCGGCCGTGACGGCATTTTTAAGTAGCATCCAAACCCAGGCCAGCGTCATCCAACCTAGAAATATGGCTTCGGTCGCCGAAGAGCTTGGCATTATCCCGATCTCGATCAGCGCCCGGTATCGCGCGCTGATCCGCATCGCGCAGGCGATTCGAGGGCATCGGGATCCCAAGGAATTATTCGACTTGCTGACCCGCGAGCTTCGCGGCGCCCTTCCTTTCGATGGAATCGTTCAGTTTGACGAGGCCGCCAATAAGATTCACTGGAACCATTGCGGACCGCCTCATTCCCATGCAGATCATGCTCCCCTGGATCCCGAGGACACAATTCCCTGGTGGGTGTATCACAATCAGCAGCCTCTGCTGATTCGCGATGCCGGCCGCGAAACCCGTTTTCCCGCCATGATGGCCATGTTCCGTTCGTACGGAATCCGATCCGCCTGCGCTGTTCCCTTAACCACCGCCCACCGGCGCCTGGGAAGCCTTGTCATCGCTAGTGAAATTCGGGACGCGTATTCGGACGAAGATGTTCTGTTCTTTTCTCTGGTCGCCGATCAGATCGCGCTTGCCACCGACGATGCGCTCAACTTCGAAGCCTCGGAGCGGGCAGGGGAGCGTTTGAAGCTGCTGCTCGATTTGTCGAATCGCGTGATGGCGAATCTCGACCTGCGGGAGCTGTTACAGGAAATTTCGGCCAGCATCCGCCGCGTGATGCAGTGCGACGGCGTAGCTGTGAGTCTGGCGGAGCCCGGCAGCAACGAGCTGCGTCTGTATGCTTTGGATTTTCCGCGAGGCATGTCCGAGCAGCATGACGAGAAGCTTCCCACACGAACCGACAGCTCGCCAAGCGCCGCCCAGGTGTTTCATTCCGGCCGCCCATCCAACCTTCGCGCAGCCGACCTTGCCGGCGATATGCTCGCCAAAAAGGAAGGAATTAAGGCTCTCTGCCACCTTCCCATGGCCGGCCGCAATCGCATGCTGGGCGTTCTCGGCCTGGGGCGTCTCGAGGACGTGCCCTTTTCGGCCGATGAGATCGAGTTCCTCGGCCAGGTAGCGAATCAGGTGGCCCTCGCCGTCGAAAACGCGCTCGCCTATGGCCAGATCGCGGAGCTGAAGGATCGTCTGGCGCAGGAGAAAGTCTATCTTGAAGACGAGATTCGCAGCGAGCTGAAGTTTGAGGAAATTATCGGCCACAGCGCCGCCTTGCGCAGCGTGTTGAAACAAATCGAGACCGTCGCCCCCACCGATTCGACGGTCCTTATATATGGAGATACCGGAACCGGCAAGGAACTCGTCGCCCGCGCGCTCCATAATTTAAGCTCGCGCGGCGAAAATTCGTTCGTAAAACTGAATTGCGCGGCCATCCCCGCGGGACTCCTCGAAAGCGAGCTGTTCGGCCATGAACGCGGCGCATTTACAGGCGCCATTGCGCAGCGCATCGGCCGCTTTGAGCTGGCCAACAACGGCACCGTGTTCCTCGACGAGATCGGCGAGATTCCTCTCGAATTACAGCCGAAACTGCTGCGCGTATTGCAGGAGCGTGAGTTTGAGCGCCTCGGCGGCGCGCGCACCATCCGCACTAATGCCCGTTTGATCGCGGCCACCAATCGCGATCTCGAAGCCATGGTCGGGGAACAGAAATTCCGCCAGGACCTGTTCTACCGGCTCAACGTGTTTCCTATCCGCGTTCCCTCTCTGCGGGAGCGCACCGGCGATATTCCTCTGCTGGTGCGCCATTTCACCCAGCAATTCAGCCGGCGCATGAATAAGGTCATCGATACCATTCCGTCTGAAACCATGACGGCGCTGGTCCGCTATGACTGGCCCGGCAATATTCGCGAGCTGCAAAATGTGATCGAGCGCGCCGTCATCCTCTCGCCCGGACCCAGGCTCAATGTTTCGCAGGCCGACTTGAAATCGCACGTGGACGCCCCGGCGCCCTCGGGCGGCAGCATGCAGAGCGTCCTTGATGAAACCGAACGGGTGCAAATTCTGCGTGCGCTCGATCAATCGAGCGGAATCATTTCCGGTCCCGAGGGCGCGGCCACTCTTTTGGGCTTGAAACGCTCCACCTTGCAGTTCCGTATGCAGCGCCTCGGCATCCGCGTCTCCCGAACTTCTTACAGCCTCAAATAGCCGGTTTTACCCGAATCCTGGCACCCTGCCGATCGGCGGGCGCGAATCTTTGCCATTCGACACCTCTCTCACTAGATTTTCCAGCACTTAGGTTTGGCAATCGAACTGCCTAACGGGAGGTAGAGCATGCCGCCTCTCTTTGCAGAACCAACCTCCCGCCCTTGGAGAAGCGGCGTGCTCTCTCGTGCCGCGCGCCTCCAGGCGTGCCGCGTCGACCGGTCCCGAAAATCCGCATTTGCCTCGAAAAACGTAACTTCCATGCACCCTCGTGAGGACAACCGATGAAGCTCACCACCTTCGAAAAAAATCTTGCCGAGCTGTACTGGCTTGCCTATCTTCTTACCGGAAATGAGGATCGCAGCGTGCATGCATCGAGCAGCGCCCTCGACATCGATGACGGATTGTTTGACGGTGAGAAGAAAAAGTGGGCCCGCGCGCTGACCATCGTGGAGGCCCTCGGCACCATAGAGACTGTGCTTCGCCGCTCGCTGGTGCGGGTCGCCCAGTCAAACGGAGAGGAAATGGCAAGCCAGGCGGAATGGATGGGGCGCGCAAGAATCACGACCGAGGAGTTTGAAGACGCAGTTCTCAGGATCGATGCATTCCCCCGTTGCGCGATGCTGTTGACAATTTTCGAAGGACTTCCAATAAAAGCTACCGCGCTGCTGCTCAATGCCAGTATGGCCCTGACGGCGGCGGCGCAGCGCATCGGAATCGTGCAGTTGACGGCCAGGCTGGCCGCCCATCACGACCGCGAGCAGGTGGCCGCGCTCTCGTTCGGTTGAGACCGGTCAGATGAGGACTGTTATGTCTGAATTCATTTTTTATATGCATGACGGGCCGGCTACGTTCCGGTTTGAGCTGGCGGGAAACCTCGCCGGTAAAGACGTCGCCAAACTCGATCAGGCTTGGCGCACAGCGTCCTCCACCCTGGACGGGAAAACGCTCGTGGTGGACGTCACTTTTCTCACCGCGGTCGACGAACCAGGCCGCTGGCTTCTGGAACGCTGGTCCCTGGCAGGCGCTCATTTCGTCGCCAACTCCGCTTCCTCGCGCAGCTTGGTCGAATCGGTCACAGGGCAGCCCTACGAACCTGCCGATGCCATCGCGGGACCCACGTTCGATCCCCACTTCACCGCGGGATCGTGGCGAACCGTGCTGGCCGCTCTGGTCATTGGAGTCACCCTATTGTTTCCCGCCAAAGCATTGGCGGCCGATCTGAAGCCGCAGACCCTCGATGCCTGGAATCATTATCTGGACCAGGCCAATGCGCGCATGCTGGAGCGGAGCAAAGGAACTTTTCTGTGGGCCGGCGAGTCGCCTGAGCGTCTGCATCGCGTGCATGCGGGCGAAGTGATCGTCGAGCCTATGATCAATGCGCCCAAAGGTGTGCCCGGCGGCCTGATTCATCATTGGATCGGCGCGGCCTTCATCCCCAGCGCGCGCATCGATGACGTCATCACAGTTATCCGCGATTACGATCGCTACACTCAGTTCTATAAACCCTCCGTGATCGAATCGAAAACACTCAACAAGCAGACCAGGGAAGACCGCTTCACCGTCGTCATGCTCGATAAAGCGATGTTCCAGAAGCGGGCCCTCGATAGCGAATACCGTTCACGCTTCGTCGAGGTCGATCGCAGCCGGTGGTATAGCGTCGCCGAAACCACCCATGTGCAGGAACTCGCCAGCGACCGCCCGGTTCCCGAAGGCGAAGCGAGCGGCTATATCTGGCGTCTATGCACCATGACCCGTTATGAGGAGCGCGACGGCGGCGTTTACGTCGAAACCGAAGCTCTGGCCCTCAGCCGGACCATCCCTATGACGCTGCATTGGATGGTCGACCCGATCGTGCGCCGCGTCTCCCGTTCCTCCCTCACCCTGTCGCTCGAACAAACCCGTGACGCGACCGGAACCATCGTCAAATCGGCCGCTTTATCACCAAGACATAAGCGCGCCGAGTAAATGTTCGACTTTTTCCGAAACTGATTGCCGGAATTACGTGTCTAACCGATTGTGGGCAGATGTAATTTCGCCATTTAAGCGGCCCAGAAAGAGTCAAGTTTATGAACGGTTCTTTATCTCGTGTCGCGCTGGTTTGCGGGCTGACGATATTTACTGTCATGGCCCAGGACCCGCCGGCTCCGGCCGCCGGCCCAGACGCTGCGGCGGAGACGCCAACGCTGACTCCGGAGCAACTGGAAAGCATGGTGGCTCCCATCGCTTTGTATCCGGATACGCTGTTAAGTCAGGTTCTGGTCGCGAGCACGTATCCTTTGGAAATCGTCGAAGCGCAGCAGTTTCTCGATCAAAACCCGAATCTTACTGGAGCGGCGCTGGTCGATGCCGCCAAAAAGCAGAATTGGGATCCCAGCATTCAATCCTTGGTTCCTTTTAAGGATGTAGTAAAGCGGCTGAACTCGGATATCCGCTGGACCACCGATCTCGGCAACGCGTTCCTGGCGCAGCAGGCCGATGTAATGTCAGCAGTGCAGCGCCTGCGGGCGCGCGCCAAGGCTTCGGGCAAACTTACCGATACTCCTCAGGAGAAAGTCCTGGAACAGACTCAGGACGGACAGACCGCTATCGAGATCCAGCCTGCCGATCCGCAGGTGGTTTATGTTCCAACTTACAATCCGGCCTATTTCTGGGGTCCGGCGCCGGGCCTTTACCCGTGGCCTCCGCTTTTCTATCCAGGCATCGGCATCGGCTGGGGTTGGGGCATCGGACTGAATCTCGGATTTTATTTCCCGGGCTGCTGCGGCTTTGGCGGCTGGGGTTGGGGATTCGGCTGGTTCGGAGGCGGGATTTTCGTGAATGGCGGGTTCTTCCACCGCTATGGATTTGCCGAATTTCACGGCGGCGCCTATGGAAGGTCGGCTTGGGCGCATGACCCGGCGCATCGCGGAGGGGTTCCCTATCCTCACTCCGTTGCCGGCCGGTTCGGAGGTGGCAACGTCCGCGGTGCGGAGGCGCGGCCCAGCGCCGGGGCGGTGCGATCCAATCTTTCGCGAGGGGACGCTGAACGCAGCAATAACCACAGCGCGTTCGGAGGCGTCCAAAACGGCAGTAAGGCCCGGCAACAGAGCGATCATGGATTCTCCAGCATGGGTTCGCAGCGCACTGCTCCGGCGTTTCACGGTGGAGGAGGCGGCGGCTTCCATGGCGGAGGCGGTGGTGGACACGCCGGCGGGGGTAGGAGATAAGTCATGAAAATGCTATTGCCTTTTTTCGCTGTTTTGACGCTTTCGGCGCAGTTGAAAACGTTTGACACTCCGGACGCCGCCGCGCAGGCCGTCATCGCCGCCGCCGAGAGTAACAATATCGCCGAGTTGAAGTCCATTTTCGGCGCCAACAGTAAGGCGATCCTCACCTCCGGCGATCCGAAGCAGGACGCCGAGGAGCGCGCCGAGTTTGCTCGCGTGGCCCGCTCCAAGTACAGCATTGAGAAGGACCCGATGAATCTCCATCGCGTGCTTATCGATATCGGAACCGAAAATTGGCCGTTCCCCGTTCCCCTCGTCGAAAAAGGCGGGAAGTGGAGCTTTGAACCGGCGCAAGGCGAGCTCGAAGTGAAAGCGCGCCGCATCGGCGCCAATGAACTCGACACCCTTGAACTATGCGCGGGTATCGTCGAAGCGCAACAGAAATACGCCGAAGCCGATCGCGATAAGGACGGCATCCTGGAATATGCCGAATTCCTGACCAGCGCGCCGGGCAAAGACGACGGCTTGTATTCCACCGGCTTCCCGCGAATCCCCAAGCTCGCCGCCGACGCCGAGATTCGTGCCGGCAAAATGAAGGCAGTGCCCTATCACGGCTATTACTTCCATATGCTGACTTCAAGCGGCGCACATAACTATATGGTGCAGGGAAAACACCTGATGGGCGGCTTCGCGTTGGTCGCCTGGCCGGCACAATACGGCGTGACCGGAATTCATACCTTTATCGTGAATCAGGAAGGCGTCGTCTATGAAAAAGATCTTGGCGCGCCAGCCTCGAACATGGCGCCACCGGTAAAGAGCTTCGCTCCCGACAAAACGTGGATGCGCGTAGATGAATAGCGCCAAAACCGTACTACGGGAGAAGGAGCGCGAACTTCTCTCGGATCTGGCTCGCCTCGAAGACGAAGCCCGCGAACCTACCGACGAAGCGGCCACGGACCAAAGTTCGGCGGAAGCGCTTGAAGAAGTCACGATGGAATCGCGCACCCTCGAACAAGTACAGGATGCGCTGAAGCGCGTCGACGACCACACCTACGGCAAGTGCATCATCTGCGGACACCCCATCGAACCGGCCCGCCTGCAAGCAATTCCGTGGACTCCATACTGTCTCGAAGATCAGGAAAAACAAGGCATAGCCGTCTGAACACACTTCTGCTTTCGTGAGCGACCGAATTGCTCCGGCCGCAGTGGTCTCTCGCAAGGGGCCCCGGCTTACGATCGCGTCCCACCGACGGCGAAACTCACGCATCCGGTAGAATTCCTTCTGGTTCGAGGGTATAGGACAAACGAACAGGCTCATTCGCGAAAAGCTGCTAAGCTCCCGGAGGCAAAGGAGATATAGAAATAATTTGCGCCGTAACGCACTGGGAAATGCGATTATAAAGGAGGTCAGACTATGAAAATAATCGGAATCCTGCTCCTTAGCCTTGGTTTATTACAGGCCGATTCGCTGTTAGTCCTTTCAAAAGGAGACTTGACGCTTTCGATCGTCGATCCGTCGACATTGAAAGTGATCGCGAAAATGCCAACAGGGCCGGATCCTCATGAAGTTATCGCCTCCACCGACGGCAAGTTCGCTTACATATCGAATTATGGCGGAGGCACCTACAATACCATCACGGTGGTCGATCTCCTGGCGCACAAAACGCTGACTGCAATTGACTTAGGTGCTTTGAAGGGGCCTCACGGGCTGATTTATACGGGCGGAAAACTGTGGTTCACGGTAGAAGGCTCGAAGGCCATCGGTAGCCTGGATCCGGCGACGAACAAAGTCGACTGGGTGCTGGGCACGGGTCAAAACAGGACCCACATGATCTATGTTTTTAATGACTTGAAGCGGATGGTGACCTCGAATATCAACTCGGCCACAATGACCATTATCGAGCAAACCGCGGGACGCAACCCAGCAACTGATTGGAATGAAACGGTGGTCCCGGTGGGGCGGGGAGCGGAGGGTTTTGATGTGACGGGCCAGGAATTGTGGGCCGCGAACGCGCAGGACGGAACGATCTCCATCGTTGATCTTAGCGGCAAAAAGGTGGTCGAGACGCTCGATGCAAACGTTAAGAGCGCGAATCGATTGAAGTTCACTCCGGACGGCAAGCTGGCGCTGGTATCGCTGCTCGCTAGCCCGGAGGTGGCGGTTTTCGACGTGGCCACGCGTAAGCTCAAGAAAAGAATCCCGATCGGCAGCGGCGCGGCGGGGATCGCGATGCAGCCGGACGGCTCCCGCGCATTCGCCGCCTGCACTCCCGATGTCTACGTCGCGGTGATCGATCTGAAGACACTCGAAGTGACGGGACACGTCGAGGCGGGCAAAAATCCGGACGGAATGGCGTGGGTTAACCGGCCATAATCGCGCATAAACGAGTGCCGAAGAGGGCTTAAATGGCCATAATTTCGCGCTACCAATTTTTCTCCCAAACGCGCACGATCGGATAGCGGCCGGAGTCTTCGGGCTGATATTTAGACTGCTCAAACCACCACTGGAGCCGGGCTCGCGAATCGGCGGCAAATTGTTGATCCGAGGCTAGTTTCTGCTCGAACTGCTTGCGCAATTCAGGCTGATCCGCCATCATGCGGCGGGCGATTGGCTCGGAGAGATATTCGCCGACCGCGCCTCCTCTGCCGCCGCGGCCGCCTCCCCCTTCGAAAACGGCATCCAGCAGGCCCCACGACGCGAGGGAATCCGGGGCCTGGGGTTCGAGGAGCGAGAGGATCAGGCGGGAGCGGCGCTGCTTCAGGGGAATCCAATAGGAGCCGGCGGGAAGGAAGATTTTCTCCTTCACAAGACGCGGCTCGACAGTCAGCATGACGTGGCCCTCACTGGCCGCGGAGGCGAATTTGGCGCTGGTGAAGCGATACGTTTCAAAAACCTGGTCGAGAGATCTTTCGGTGCGCGACATGTCAACGCCATGAGCCTTTAACAAATCGGCGGCGGAGCCGAACGCGGAGGGAATCAGATATCCGAGCGGCATCTGCGCGGAGAGCGTGGTATCGATTTGATCGTGAATCACGGTTTGAATGTCATCGAGCTCGCCGGTGTAGTGAGTCACATTGGCGCCGGTCACTTCACTCTTGTAGGGAGCGTTTTTCAGGGCGTGATAAACAATCGGCCGGCTTTTATCGCTGACTTTCCCGGCCAGATAAACAGGTTCGGCGGAGCGGTCGCCGGCGCGCGCGGCCATCGCCCGGTCCGCTTCGCGCACGGAGCGGCGCAAGGATTCCGAGTCCGCGGAGATGATGTCGAAGGTGTGGCGCATGATGTCGTAATGGGCCCAGGCGCGCGTTTTCGCGGTTTTCAGGCTGTGCGATTCGACCAACAGAGATGGGCGATTCTGCACAGCTGCGTACAGGTGCGAATAGCGCGGCGAGAAGACCTCCATGAAAAATTCGCGGTTGCGCAAGGCGCCATAAGGCGCGACCAGGTGGCCGTCGGCGGCCATGCGCTTATCGAGCTCCGGCACATATTTCTCGCGAACCCAGGCGCCGGCGGGCTCGGCAATATCCTGATTGCGAGCCATGTCCCACGTTACGTCGTATTGCATGTCGGAGCCATCGGTGACGTGATTATCGATTAAAAAATCTGGCATCCAGGAGTTGAAGACGCGCAGCCAGGCTTTCATCTCCGGAGTATCGGCCTTCATGTAATCGCGATTGAGGTTGAGGCGCTGGGCGGTGGCGCGCAGGCCTGTGGAGTTCGGTCCATTCTGGCTGGGGCGATGATAGAGGCTGAAATATTCGTGGCCATCGACATTGAAAACGGGAATGACGACGAAGATGGCGTGGTCGAGCCAGGAGGCGAATTTCTTACTCACGGTCATGTCGCGGATCAACATGAGCACGGTATCCTTGCCTTCAATTTCGCCGGCGTGAATGCCGCTCTGGATCATGATGATGGCCTTGTTGGTTTTCGCGGCGGCTTGGGGAGTGAAGGCGCGATCCTTGGAAACGACGAGCGCGATCATGGCGCGGCCTTCGGGCGTGGCGCCGATGTTCAGCACTTTGACGAAGGGTGAGGCGCGCTCCAGACGATGGGAAATCTCCACGGCTTCGGCGTAGGGTGCGGTTTCATTGAAGTCGGTTTTCTCGCCGGTGGTGAGCAGGTTTGGGGGCGACACTTTGGTGCTGGCGGCGAGGGAGGCGGCTTGCTTAGCGGCGGGCGGCTCCGATGCCGAGTGCGGGGCGATAGGATCCTGCGCGATGAGAAGAGGCAAAAGGCACGTGAGGAGCATGAGGTGTATGTTAGCTTACGAAATATGCGAACAAGTGGCAATACTATTTTGATTACAGGCGGCGGTTCCGGCATCGGCGGAGGGCTGGCGGAGGCATTTCATAAGCTGGGCAATCGGGTGATTGTGGCGGGGCGGCGGAGGGAGGTTCTGGAAAAAACGGGGATGGATTTTGTAGTGCTCGATACGCGGGACCGGGCGAGCATCGCGGCGGCTGCTTTGGAGGTGACCGGCAGATTTCCTGATCTGAATGTCGTGATCAACAACGCAGGGGTGCAGAGGCAGCATGATTTTTCGGCGGCGGTCGATGAAGGTGAAATCGCGGAGGAGATCGAGACCAATATTATGGGCGTGCTGGGGATGACGACGGCGTTCTTGCCGCACTTAAAGAGCAAGGCTTCGGCGGCGATCGTCAATGTGTCGTCGGGGTTGGCGTTTGTGCCGATGGCCCGGTTTCCGGTTTATTGCGCGACGAAGGCGTTTGTTCATTCGTTCACGGTGTCGCTGCGGCATCAGTTGCGGGGAACGAGTGTAAGAGTGATTGAAGTGGCTCCGCCGTGGGTTGCGACGGAGTTGGGCGCGGGGCATTCTACGTTCGTGGCGGAGCCCGGAAGAGGGCCGATGCCGCTGGGGGCATTTATTGAGGCTGCGATGGAGGATCTGGCGTCGGATCGGGAAGAGCTGGCGGTGGCGGGGGCGAAGTTTCTTTATGGCTCGGGAGTGGGGGAGAAGGCGGGGGAGGTGTTTGGGCAGATGAATGGGTGAGCTGGCGCCGCACGGCACTCTCGAAAATATCTACTTCGCTCCCTGCGGTCTCGGCAGCGATCCGGAGTCGATGTCACTGGCAGCGCATGGCGCCGCCCCACTTGGGATCGGACAAGGATGGGAATGAAAACCCTGCGGGGCTGAGTGGATGGGGCGAAAAATCGGAAGCCCGCTCTGTCCACGCCACCTGCAGCTTCAATGGAAGTTACCGAGTGGATAATCGGGTTAATGGCGGCGCTAATTAATGATTTAAGGCTCGTGAAAATTTCACACTTTTTCCATTGACATCCCCCCCCCCGGTTGGGTATAGACTGATCTCGCGTGATAATGGGGAAATTTTCTTCTCATTATTTAAATTTTTAAAAGCTGAGGGAGGGAACAGTGCGTCTAAACGTTGCATTCAACGGATTGGGGATTGCCAGCGTCACTATGGTAATGGCGGGAATGGTGACTTTAACTACCGGCTGTTCGCGGAGTCAGGCTGGCGGCGCGATTATTGTTACGGAGTCCGGGGTCCGCCTCGCCTCCATTTTCGCTGGAGTCGCGGCAAACCCCAAGCTCTATCAAATAGTGTCCGGCGCGCTCGGGAGCCCAGGCGCGTGCGTTCCAAAGAAAAGCGGGCTTTGGGACCGTGTTTCGAGGCTAGTTTCTCTGCGTGCCGTTAAGGCCCAGACATCATGCAGTTCGTCCGACTGTAGCGGATCTTATTTTGCTTCTCAAGTCGTGCCATGCATTGGAGGCTCCGGTTGCACGGGCAGCTACGAAGTTGACGCTGCCGGGGGCACCGACGCGTGCTCAGGTTACCAATATCTCGGCGGCCAAGCTTGCCCTGGATGCACGAGCGGTGGGTGTGCGACGACGACTTGCGCTTCGTGCTCTAACGGAGGGGGCGGTGGAGGGGACGGCGGCTGCGACTCCGACCCCTGCGCGCTCGATTGCGGTATTGATAAAGATGGCGGGTGTGAGGACTAAAATGAAAAATATTCTTGCCCTTGTTTTTACGTTTTCTCTGGGGGCCCAGGCGCAGCATTTTACGGCGCCTTCCCGGGCCGTACTGGTTGATCTGTCGTTTTTGCCATCGGTAATTCCCAAATGGGACCGGGGGTTTTTAGTGGGACATGATTTAGCGCGAGCGACAGTATTTGTCGCCGATTCGTCGGGGAAAACCATTGTTAACAACGTCCGAATCTGGCCGGATAACGGAGACATGGTTTATATAATGGACACCTCCGTCTCGCCTAAGGGCGGATTTGCAGTGCCCTTCACGATTCTAAGCACCACCGGGCAACGCACGGGGGCGATTGCTTGGCTTGACTCCGCCGGAAAGGTCACGAAGATCGTGCAACTTCCTACGGCGGCCGCCTACAATACCTGCTTCGCCGACGATGGCACATTATGGGCCTTGGTGTTTGTCCGCAAAGACGACCAGGGACATGAGGCGTCAGGGTACGACATGCTGAGGCATTACGACGCCAACGGTGTTTTGATCGGTACTGCCCTACCCAGGTCCGACTTCGCCTCGAAACGGTTTCCATCGACCGGCGTGTCCCGCATGGCGGCATCCCATGACCGCATCGGGATCTACCTTCCTGTCACGCGCAACTGGATCGAGATTTCCTATAGCGGCGATCTGCTAGGGCACTGGATTTTGCCTACCGCGAACAATATGATCCTGAACGTGGGTCTCTCCGACCAGAATGAGGTCTATCTGGGCTACCAGAAAAACAACCCGCCAAATGGGGCGCCGGAGATTGGCGTCCAGCACTTCGATAAGACCACGAAAACACTCCAGCCGGTGGATGCATCCGCCCTTTTTGCTGCCGATCCCTCGGCTTCCTCTTTTAGCTTGGTTGGAAGCGACGGTCACAATCTGGTGGTGAGCAAGTCGTTCGCCTCGCCGACGCTTCTGTGGGTCACGGCACAATAGGCGCTCCGGCCTGGTGAACGCCGCCGGGAGTCCGATTCCAGAGCTGATGGCGCAGGTGTCGAGAGGAGTCTCCACGCGCACGAGTGTTCCCCTGCCCGGGGATCGGGCATCGATGGGAATGAAAACGCGGCGGGGGCTGAGTGGATGGGCGAAAAAATCGGGGAAGCCCGCGCTGTCCCCAATTTTCGCGGGTTCTGCTGTACGAAGACTCCGCTCCCTGCGGTCACGGCTCGGTGTCAGCGATCCGGAAGCGTCGGGCGGTTATTGCTATCTCTGGCAGCGCAGGGCGCCGCCCCACAACTGGTGATCAGAATTTAGCGGCCAAACCATTTTTTTAGACGGGTGGAGAAGCTGCTGGAGGCTGGGGTGGGGACGGGCGGGGGGTCGAAATTGCGCGAGGCGCGGACTTCGGGGAGATTGGCGGGAGGGGTGTAGGGGGTCTTCGAAATCATGCGCACGTGGTAGCCGCTGAAGGCGTAGGTGCGCTGGTACAGATTGCCGTCTTTTTCGCGCAGGATTACCGAGAACGCGGTGTCTTCGTGCGATTCGACGGGATAGAAGCCCTCGACGTTGCGCTCAATGTAGGCGGTTTCGTAATGATGGCGCTTGGCGCTCCAGACGAAAACGCGGAAGCTATCGAACTCGAAGGGATGCTGGCCGGCGCTGGCGGTGGTCCACAGCCAGTTGTGTTTGGTTGGCCCTTCCTTATCCTTCACCTCTCCGAGCGAGAGGTAGGAGGTGATGCGGTGGCCTTCGGCGTATTGCGCCACCTCATCTGGAATCGACATGGTCAACATGCGGGCGAGCACCCAGCCGACCTTGCCATCGCGGGTGCGGACGAGGTCCCAATCGTCAAATTGCGGGGCGACGGTTGGCACGGGATGCGCGCTACCCGGAAGATCCGCGGCGCGAGGCTTCGAAAGGCTCTGCCAGTTGCGCGGCGGAGGAGGCGCGGAGGGCATGGGAGGAGCTTGCGTGGCTTTGGATTTGGCCTTCGATTTCCGGGCGGGGTCGACACGCTTCACGGGCGCTTGCAGTTGAACCGGTTCGGGGGCGGCGACGTGGGGCGCGAGGCGATGGCCGATGACTTCGACCGATTCGTTCTCGGCGATTTGAAAAAAGCTGGGGGATTGGCGCGCCGGGGCGCTGTGCATGTTGAGGACGTCGAAGGGGGTGGCTTTGCCTTGCGAGGCCAGTTTCGCGGCGCCGTCGGCGAGGCTGCGCAGATCGTCCATCTGCTGAGCGGTGAGCAGGAGATTGGAATCGGTCCAGCCTTCAATGCCTTGCGCGGTGCGGACCTTGATGAAGCGGCGGCGGAGTTCGAGGACGTCGAGTTTGTCGCCATGCTTGACGGCGTCAACGGTGGGGGATTTCGAGGCCAGATCTTTACGGATGTTGAGCGTGATGGGTCCGACGTAGGCTACGCCGGAGGAAGGTTGTTGCGGGGCGTGCGAGGTGCAGGCCGTTAAAAGGAGGCCGCCGAAAATCGGAAAAACGGCTAGCCGATTCCTAATTCGTCCACCTGTTCGAGCGGAGAGCCGCATTTGCGGCAGATGAGAGAACCGCAATCGCCACAGGCTAGCGGGTCGCTTACGGGTTGCTGGCATCGGGGACAATAAAACTCTGTAGTCACTTGGTCTGCGCCGAATCAGATGCCGCGGCTGCCGCGAGATTCTCGCGGGCCTTTAAAAAGATATCGTACTGGCTCATCAGATCGCGAAACACGGTGTCGCCGATCATGCGATAGCCGGGGCCGGTGAAGTGTACGTAATCGCCTTGCGCCATGCCGGCCAGCACCCATTCCTTCATCGCGCCTTTGCCGCCCATTTTCGCGCGCAGATCCCAGAAGGCGCAACCGGTGGCGGCCGCGGCTTCGCGCTGCCCTTGCACGATCAGATCGATATTATCCATGGGAATCCAACCCTTGGAACGGGTTTTAATATAGCGATCGGGCGGGCCGATGATGAGGATAGTCGCGGTGGGCGCGTCTTTGCGGAAGCGGCCGATCATTTGAATGAACATGTCGCGATAGGATTCGACGGTCCAATCCTTGCGGCCGGCTTCATTGGTCCCGTAGGCGAGCACGATGAGCGCGGGATTGCGGCGTTCGACGTTGGAGCGCAGCGTGACTTCATCCCAGTTGAGAGCGATGGAGGCCTGCGCGCCGTTGATCCCGAGTTCCTCGTAGGTGACGCCGCGCGAATTTTCGGCGACCCATCCGAACAGGCGCACCGGGGCGCGGTCCAACGTTTCGACCTCGAATTTGTGCTGGCCGGGAACGGCTTCATAACTGTAGTAACCCGGGGCGGGAGTGCCATCGGTCGAGATACGCTCGACAGGCGTGCCGTTGTCGTAAATCTGGATGGATCCGCCGCCGGGCTGCTGGAGATAGAACAGCTCAAAATGCTGGCCATCGGCGAGCAGGTAGACGGATTCGCGCGGCGATTTCGTGGACATGCTGATGCCGCCGAGTCCGTAAATACCATCGCCGGGGGATTTGCCGACCAGGCCCTCGGTATGCCAGCCTTTGGTCGATCCGCTGCGAACATCGAAGCGGCGATAGCCGGCATAGGGGCGGCCGATGAGAGAAAATCCGCTACCACCATCGCCGAATTTTTCCTGGAAACGATTTCTGAGGTCTCCCGTCCATTCATCAGCCGCAGTGTGCGAATCGCCATAGTGGAGGATGCGCAAAGGGCCGGGCATTTCGCCCTTCTGATGTCGGTAGAGCTGCTCAAAGAAAGGGATCAGCGTGCCGGCGTTTTCAATCGGGATACTGACGCCGTTCGAAACTTTTTGAAAGACTCCCTCATTCGCTTCCATACGGGTGGCGGCGCTAACGCGGGGAGCGGTGATGCGGCGGGCGGTGGCGACGACTTTCTTAGCTGCTCTTTTGACCGGATTCTTCTTCGCGCCGGCGATGGGCTTGCCGACGCTGGAGCGGTACTTTTTCTTCTTGGATTTGGCCGGCGGCGCGGAGGGCTTGGCGGGCGGAGTGGTAGTGGCACCGAGGCATACACCTACGGCGAGGAGTACGGCCAGTCCGACCCTGGGCAAAGAAATCATTCTTTAGAAGCTGTCTGCACAACAGCCTTATTTAATTGTCGCAGTTTATAGTCGTTATATCCATCGCGTAACGCGGTCGAAAGAAGCTCGCCCACAATCTTGGCGCCGGCGGGCATGGGATGGATGAAGTCGGCTCCGACCAGCCGGGGCTCCGATGCATACCAGCGGCCCATGGTGCCGGGACCGCCCATGGCTTGAAAAGTATTGAAAAACGCCACGCCGGTATCGTGCCCGATGCCGGCTTCGATCTTGACCAGGCTAGGCATGGCGGTGATGGTATCGATAGAGCCGTCGTGTTTACGCTCGCCTCGATCCATGGGGCTCATCAGGAGCACGGATGTATCCGGAAGCGCGGCCTGCACGCGTTTGACGGCGTTTTTCACTTCCTGTCCCCAGGTGCCTTCGACGAACGTGGGGTAGCCGCTTTCATTGGTGCCGTAGTTGATGATGACGAGGTCGGGCTGGTAATGGCGCAGCTCCGCGGCCCAGTGCGGACCGCTGAACGATCGCGAAAGAAGAGTGACGTTCGCGCCGTTGACGCCGAGCGAGTGATAGACTACTCCGGGTCCAGGACGGCGGAAGTCGGCGCCGTAAAGCCGCACGGAGCCGCGTGTCACGCGAACGACAAATTTCTTCGCGCCGTTGGGAATATTGAATGCGGAGAAGCCGGGCTTCTTGGCGTCGGCTTCGGTTTCGACGGTGCCAAGAGTCGACCCGTCGGCCTCCACCGTGAAATCGCCGCCATCGGGTTGGGAAAGATAAGCGATCTCGACCTGGGTGTGCGGGTTCTTCAAAGTGAAGCGCGCGGTGGCGCCGGCCGAGCCTAGAAAGCTCGCGCCGCCGAGGCCATGCATGCCGTCCTTAATCGCGGTTACACCGGCGACGTCGATGCCCCAACCGGAGCCTTCCATCTCCACGCCGCGATGGTTGTACCAGGCCCAGGGACGCGCCATCAGCGCGAAGCCGCTGCCGGCGTCGCCGAACTGTTTCTGCAAGGCGGCGCGAGCGTCGGCGGTGATCAGATCGCCGGTAGTGGGTGAATCGCCGTAATGAAGGATGCGAGTGGTACCGCCTTTGAGCAGCGCGGCGTAAAAATGATCGAGCTCATGCGTGGGGTCGACCAGATTTTTCGGCAGCGCCGCCTCAAGGTGCGCGGCGCGCAACTCGGGACTCTTGCTCTCGGCAACGGCCTCGGTGGGCGGACCTTTGATAGGAAGGTCGACGACCAGCGCGATCGATTTCGGATCGAAGGATTTGAACTTAGTGAGGGCGGGGACGTATTGCGGGGCGAGAATCAGGCCGATGAACGTGAGCACCGTGAGTCCCGTCTTGAAGGGCATACTAAAACTTGTTATAAATAAACGGCGTCGCGCCCGTCTGCGCCACGTATTGCAACCCGATCACTAACAGCGCCAAAGCCAGCGCCTGTACATAAAACGGCGCCCGCGCATAGATACTCAAACTAAAGTCATACCACTTTTTCGGGCAATAATGCGCCAGGATCGCGAGCGTCATGATGAAGGCCAGCGGCGCGGAAATGTTCGCGACAGAAAAGCTGAGCGAGCCGATGCGCGAAAGAATCGCGTAGGCGTTTTCCCAATTCACCGCGCGGAAGAAAATCCAGGCGAAGCAGACGAATTGAACAGTCACGAAAATATTGAAAATCTTCCACGCGCCGGTGGCTTTTTTGTTCTTGCGCGAGACTTGCCACAAACGATGCACAGCCAAACCGAGGCCGTGAATCGCGCCCCAGGCGACGAACGTCCAGCTCGCGCCGTGCCACAATCCGCCGATTACCATGGTAATGAAGAGATTCCAATAGGCGAAGATTTTCCACTTCGAACGCAGGCCGGGCAGCGAAAAGTACAGATAATCGCGCAGCCAGTTGGAGAGCGTGATGTGCCAGCGGCGCCAGAAGTCGGCGATATTCAAGGCCGCGTAAGGCATATTGAAATTCGGAGGCAGCTTGATACCGAGCAGCAGCGCGGACCCGATGGCGATATCGGTATAGCCGGAAAAATCGTAATAAATCTGGAGCGCGTAGGCGTAAACCGCTATCAGAACTTCGGTGCCGGAGTAGAGCGCGGGAAAATCGAACACGCGGTTAATCAGGTTGGAGGCCAGGTAGTCGGCGATCAGCAGCTTTTTCGCGAGTCCCATGCCGATGAGGAACAGCGCGCGCCCACCGTCGGCGGAATCGAGCTTGCGAGGCTTCTCAAACTGGTCGATCAGGCTCGACACGCGCGTGATCGGGCCGGCGAGCGTGGTGGGAAAGAATGAAACGGCGGCCAGATACGCGAGATAGCTCCGGGTGCCCTTCGCGTCCCGGCGATAGATATCGATGGTGTAAGTGAGTGCCTGAAAAACATAGAATGACAGCGTGACAGGCAGCACCCAATGCCATTCCGGCGCCGGCTTCCCGGTCGCTTTGCTCCAATTATCGAGGAAAAACGGCATGTATTTGAAGCAGGCGAGCATGCCGAGATTCATCACAATACTGGCGCCCACCAGGATGCGGCGCACGATGGTGTTGTTCGAAGCTTGCAATCCGAGACCGAATAAATAGTCGCAAGTGCCGACGGCGGGAATCAGCGCGAGGTACCACATGTCCCACTTGGCGTAGAAAAAATAGTTGGCGAACAGCAGCACGCCAAGCGCGAGGGATCTGACGCGCGATAAAGGCCAATAGAGAAAAAAGATGGCGGCGAGGAAAATGAAATACGTGGACGAGGAAAGAAGCAATTACCAGGATACAAAAGCCAACGCGGCGGAAACGAAAAAAGTTAGCGCGAAGAGCAAGAAGCGAACACTGTTAATACGTTTCGATCTTCCGCTTCGCCCGTGGCGCCTGCACGTAGGGGCTCACCATGCTCTCGTTGCCGTCCTTATCGATTGCCTTCACACCGAAAACCAAGTCGTCGATCGAGACGTCTGGAAGGGAGTATTCGGTGACGTTGCCGACGAATACTTCGTGCTCCCAAAAGGGGCTGGTGGTGGATCGCCACACGACCACATAGCCGGCCAGATCCGCTTCCGGATTTTCCTGCTTCCATTTCAGCGCGGCATCATAGCGCGATTTTCCGCGGGTCAGGAAAAGGGTGGTGACTTTCTGGCCGTTGCGCTCCGTTACCTCGCTCGTCAGCGGAGCCTTGGGAGCCCAGGCCAGCGATGCCGCCGCTGCTCCGTTCACCTTGGTGACCAAGGTGGTGTAGGGAACCGACGTATTGGCGAACGTATCCGTCACGGTGTGCTGATTGGCGAAATTTTCTTCGGGAGAGGACAGGCGCACGGCCGAAAATCCCTCCTGGTTGAAGGGCGTGTGATCGCCTCCGCGCCCGAACCGGTCGGCGCGGAAAACCGTATCGACGCGCATGGCGGGCAGATAGCGATCGGCCATATCCCTTATATAGCGAGCCAGCTCGCGCGAAGGTGAATCGTCGGGATCTTCGCTGAATATGCTGACGCGGCGATTCTCCGTGCGGCCGGAGCCCGAAACGTCGCTGCCGATAATATCGTTGTTGAGCACCGCCTCGATTTTCTGATTGGCGGCGTGCGCCTTCTCGGCGTAGAGGGAGCTGCCGACCAGCCCTTCTTCCTCGCCCGCGAAGGCGATGAAGACCAGCGTCTTCTCAAACTGATACTTGCTCATCACGCGAGCCAGTTCCATCACGCACGCGGTGCCGCTGCCGTCGTCGGTCACTCCCGGCGCGTCGAGGTCGGGATCGCGCATTGGAATGGGTGCTCCAGGCGCGGCGGCCTCTCCGGTGGCGCGGCCCATCACGATCGAATCGTAGTGGCCGCTGATGATGATCCGCTGCTCTTTATTGGTAGTGCCGGGAAGAACGGCGACCACGTTGTACAAATCCACATCGCGCGGAATGCGCGAGGCCGGTCCGTCAATTTTCTTGACCTTATACTGATCGAAGCTCACTTCGAGCTTGGGGCTATAGCTGCGAAACTGCTCGTAAATCCACTTGCGCGAGGCTCCGACGCCGCGGGTAGGATTGTCCTGCGTCGACAAAATGTTGCGCGAGCCGAACGATTCGAGGTTCTTGAGAATCGCGGTAATCTTCTCCTCCGAAACCTCGGAGACGAGCTTCGCCACCTGCGGATTGGGCGATTTATACTGAGCACGCAGTGCGGCGGCAGCCAGAAAAAGAACGGCGAAGCGTTTCATATTTATGAATCATAGAGGACGCAGACGCGGATTGAAAGGTAACAAGTGGCGCGGGATTAGCGCTTTTAGGAATCGCGAAACATGAGTCCTTCCTTGCGCATGGTCTGCATGGAGATGCAGTCGACCAGGCGCGTCACAGGTCCCCAACCCAGCGAATAAATGAGAACTTGCTGCCCAGCTTATTCTTCAGCGTCCTGTCAGCAGTAATAAACTCGCAGCCAAGTTGTCGTGCAAATGTGACATAAACCATATCGTAGATCGAGTGACGTTCCTGAGCCGCAAGTCTCATTGCTGGCCCGACAAGGGAGGGAGTGGGATGAAGTTTGATTCCAAGCGCGAGAAAATCCGTGAGGCTCTCTGCCGCCTCCGATTCAGAGATCTCGTTTTTCAGAGTGCTGCGTTTCCACAAAGCGCTACCCATCTCTATGAGAATATGATCGGGTGCTGTCAGATCCAAACTCTTGTTCCGAAATTTTGCCAATAGGTTCATTGCCCTGTCGCCGTGCTCCTCCGGAATAAGCCACTTCACAGCGAGACTTGCATCGACGACGTTTAGCATGAAGCTTATCTGTCTTCGCGATCTTCGCGAATTAAGGGATAGCTTGCGGAGAGAATTCCCTGCCGTGATTCAATGGCGTCTCTCCGCGCTCGAATGCGTTCCAGGAGCGGGTCCGTTATCGGCTGCGGCAACGTTGGTCTTTGCGAGAGAAACTGTTCCTGTTCAGCCAGCCGCTTAAGCCACGCCTCAAGACTCAGCCCTTCCGCCGCCGCTTTCGCTTTCAGCGCCTCCGCCTGTTCATCGGGAATCTCGATTACCGTCATAGAACCCCCACGTCTTTATGGTAGCTATTTCACGCCGTACGTTTTGGTGTATTTATTGCGGGAATTATATACCGTGAACGATCCATCCTCACGCGCAGTCACCTTCAGGTACTTGCCTTCGCATTTTTCGTCGATGTTGGCGATGAACGTGTCGGCCGTGTTGCCGTCTTTGCCGCCTGCCATCGCGAAATGGAGCTGCCACAGGTCTTCGAGGCCTTTCATCGCGCTCCACGTCTGATACGCCTCGGCCTTCCCGCCCTTGTGCGCGCCATTGTTCATCACGACGACGCGCGGAGCCAAAGCGTAATCGGCTTTGGGTGGAACGTCCGTGCCGTGATGCGGCGTCAGCAGCAGATCTACTTTACCCACGTGATTTTCCGGACACATCAGCGCCAGCTCTTCATTCCATTCGATATCGCCTAAATCGGCGAAGCGAAATTTACCGTACTGCACCACCACGCCGCCGGATTGAGGATTTTCGCCCTTCTCGCCATCCTTCGGAGCCAGGCCGGCGCAGAACGGATTCGGCTCGCCCTTGGTCTCAATATGATTGTGGCTGGCCACCACCACCGTAATATCGAGATCCTTGATCGGGATCTTATCGCCCGGTTTATAGACGGTGTGCGGAGAGCTTCCCATCGCCTTGGTGTACTCGTCCGAATACTTGTTATCGTGCTCGACATCGGGTCCGTGATCGTAGAACGATTCCACCGGCATCACTTCGAGCAGGTTTTTCACGCCGCCCGCATGGTCTGCGTGATGATGCGTGAGGAACAGAACATTGATGCGCTTGGCGTGCGCGTTCTTGGCCGCCTCCGCGATGCGGGTCGCGTCCCGTCCGCCAAAACCGGTGTAACCGGTGTCGATCAACATCGCCTGGCCGGAGGGAGAAACAACCAGCGTCGCCTGCCCGCCTTCCGTATCGATGAAATAAATTTCGAGTAGCTTCGCAGCCCGCGCGGCGGTGGTGAGGAGGAGAAGGAAGATTAATGCGCGCATTTTACACGATCCTAACATGCGTGAGGAACCTTCAGTGTTACAGTATCGTATTACCTTCCAGCAATGGCTTTCTGTGTTCAATGCGGGAATCAGGTTGGCGACGCCGATCAGTTTTGCGTCAAGTGCGGCGCGCGCCAAAAGGTGACCGCGGGCGCCGCTCGACCTGTGGCTGATCCTTTCTCCGGAATCAGCAACCGCAGCGCCTCCCTGCTCTGCTACATTCCCTGGGTGGGCTGGATCGCCGCTATAGTGGTGCTGGCCAGTGAACGTTACCGGCACGACGCGAATGTCCGCTTCCATGCCTTCCAGGGTCTCTACGTTTTTGTCGCCTGGCTGGTAGTCGAGTGGGTCATCAAGCCGATTCTCTTCGTCACGGACGGATTCGGCATGCCCTTCCAGCGGCTGGGAGCGCACTTGCTGCAATTGGCCGTCTTCGCGGCATGGATCTTCATGATGATCAAGGTCAGCCACGACGAGAATTACAAACTGCCGATCATCGGGGATCTGGCGGAGCGGTCGGTCAGCGAACAGCGTACCTGATTCGCAAATAGTCCCATTACTTTCCCGGTTGTTCGGTTTCACCGCGCAGGGTACTTTTAGTCTTGCACTACAACCTGCGGCACAAAGGCCTCCGGTATGTTTTGGCCAGAGGAGGCCAACCGTTCCATGAAAAAAGCATTTACTCTTTTATTTACAGTGGCCTGCGTTACGGGTACTGCGTTTGCGTCCAGCATTGTTTACGGCGCGGGCGATAACAATAGCCTGTACACCATCAACCCGGCCACCGGCGCTACAACCCTGGTTGGCGCCATGGGCGTCAATATTTACGATATTGCTGAGTTCGGCGGCAAACTATATGGCATCAGTGCGGCCAGCAACCTGTACTCGATCAGCACCACCACCGGCGCGGCCACGGATATCGGCTCCACAGGGCAGGAATTTAATGCATTGACCTTCAGTTCGACCGGCGTCCTGTACGCAGCCGGAATCGACACAACAGATTTGTTTACGGTCAACACCGGCACCGGGGCATCCACCAAGGTGTCCGGCGAAACAACCCAGTCCGACTACAATTCGGCGGGCGATCTTCAGTTTGTAGGCAATACGCTCTATCTGATCACGCAGACGAACGGCAACAGCATTCTGGACACGGTAAACCTGGCCACAGGCGCCCTGACGAAGGTCGGAACGAACCTTGGATCGGCCAACGTGTTTGGCTTGGCGGAATCAGGAGGCGTTCTGTACGGATTTACCGACAACGATGGTTCATCCAAAGTCCTTTCGATCAACACCACAACGGGCGTCGGCTCGACCGTGGCGGATTATGGCGGAACGGGTCGTTCCGCTTTCGGGTTCGAGGGAACCACGGACAACAACATGGTTCCGGAGCCCGGAACCATGGGCGTGATGGGACTCGGCCTGGTAGGCTTAGGCGCATTCGTCCGTCGTCGTCGCAAGGCTTAAAATCAAAGAGCGGGGGTCGTGGTATAATTATTCATAAGAGTGAATAATTAGTCACATGACCCCCGTCGGCATCGTCGGGTTCAGCGGTTACAGCGGCGCTGAACTCGTATCCATTCTTTCACGTCACCCGCAGGTCGAGCCCGTTTTATTGGAGCATCGCGAGGCAGAGGCCGATTTTCGGTCGAAGGTTCGGCGCGTTCCTTATTCCGCCGATTGCGGGCTGCCGCTGGTGTTTCTGGCGACGGCTCCCGAAGTTTCGCTGGAACTAGCGCCGGCGCTGCTAGACGCGGGGTCCCAAGTTATTGATTTGAGTGGGGCGTTCCGTTTAGGAACGGTGGAAAATTATCAGCGCTGGTATAAAGCCGCGCACCCGCGGCCCGATCTGCTGGCTGAAGCGGTTTACGGGCTGCCTGAGTTTTGCCGGACGAATATAGCCGGTAAACGATTGATTTCAAACCCTGGATGCTATCCAACTGCGGCCAATTTGGCATTACGGCCACTGCTCGAAGCGGGAGTAATCGACCGAGCGGCAGGGATCGTCTGTGATGCCAAATCGGGAGTCAGCGGGGCTGGGCGGAAACCGTCGTTAAAGACGAGTTTCTGCGAGGTTACGGAGAACTTTTCGGCCTATTCCGTATTGGAACATCGTCATGTGCCGGAGATTTTGCGGATTTCGGGTCTCGAAGAGGCTGAATTGAGCTTCACCGCTCAGCTTCTGCCGATCGAGCGCGGGATTCTCGAAACGATTTACTTCCGCGCCTTAAATGAGCATAATCCGCTCAAAACCTACCTCGAGCGCTACTTAAACGAGCATTTTGTGCGCATTTATCCGGCGGGCCAGTTTCCCGATCTGCGAGCCGTGGCGCGGACCAATTTCTGCGATATCGGGGTCCAGTTCGACCAGAAGACCAGGCGCGGCGTGGTGATCGTGGCGATCGACAATCTGGTCAAAGGCGCGGCGGGAATGGCGGTCCAGAACATGAACCTGGCGCTGGGCTTTCCGGAAACAGCGGGCCTGTTGTGAAGTTGTTGATTAAATTGGGTGGGACCCTTCTGGATTCGCCGGATTTGCGGGCTCGGCTGGCCGGGGAAATTGCGGCGATTCAGCATGCAGTAGTCGTAGTGCATGGGGGCGGCAAGCAGATGACGCGCTACCTGGCCGAGCACGGGGTCGAAAGCCGGTTCGTCAACGGATTTCGCGTGACTACACCGGAGGTGGTCGACGCGGTGCTCAAGATTTTTGCAGGGACGGTCAATACCGAATTGGTAGGAGCGTTTCGAGCGGCGGGGGCGCGGCCAGTGGGGCTGACGGGTCTCGATTCGGGACTGGTGGATGCGGAGCCGCTGGCGAAAGAGCTGGGCGCGGTGGGAAAGCCGGTGCATTCCGACTCGCGGTTAATTGATTTGCTGACTCGGGAACATTACCTGCCGGTGGTGGCATGTATAGCCGGTGACTCAAAGGGCGCCATTTATAACGTCAATGCGGATCAGATGGCGGTTGCCTGCGCGTCCTCATTCGGCGCGGACAAGCTATTTTTCCTGACTGATGTTGATGGAGTCAAGGGCGCGGACGGGAATGTCCTCCCATCGTTGACAGCGGCGGAGGCAGCCAAGTTAATCGAAACAGGTGTGGCCACGGCCGGAATGCAGGCCAAACTCGAGGCAGCTATCTTAGCCCTACGGACCGGAGTCGAGGAAATTGTCATTGCCGCAGGAGTCAGGCCCGGAATCGTCGAGAACATCCTGGCAAAGACTCCTATTGGCACAAGGATTATTAGCTAGAGTCATAATGGAATTACGAAAAGCGTCACTTATCGACATTCCGGTCATTCTGGAGCTCATTAACAATTACGCGGCAAAAGGCATCATGCTGCCTCGCACGGAATTTGAAATGGCGGAGAATATAAGGGACTTTATAGTCGCTTTTGACGGAGAGCGGCTGGTGGGATGCGGAGCCCTGCATTTTTACACAGCGTCGTCGGGCGAGGTCAGGAGCTTGGCCGTGGATCCGGCGGTGAAAACAAAGGGGATTGGGCGAGCGTTGGTCGAGATATTGGAAGAGGAAGCCCGCGCTCAGGGATTATATTCGATCTTCGCGTTTACTTATGTTGCAGGCTTCTTTGCCAAGTTGGGATTTGAAGAAGTGGATCGAGGGGAACTACCCTTGAAGGCATGGAAGGACTGTCTTCGTTGTCCCAAGTTTCAAGCGTGCGATGAAATTGCGGTACTAAAACGGCTAAAGCCCGAAGGGGCAGTGGTACGGTTGACTCAAGTCACTGATTTCCCCCAATTCCCCATCATTCAAAAGCAATAGATCTCGAAGTTTCATGGTGATATACTGCTGTTTGGGGGCGATTTTCCCGCTCCTTCTCCATGCCGTCAGCGGCAGCCAAGTGCGGCGCGCATGCTGAAAGGCATATATGAAAACAAAAAGCGAACTATTCGACGGGCAGGCGCTTTTAGCGAAAATTAATGGCGGTAAAGCAATTCTGAAGTACGCGGCCCATAAGCCGATTTTTTCGCAGGGCGAGCCGGCCGAGTCGATTTTCTACATTGAAAAGGGCAGAGTCAAGGTGACGGTCGTTTCCCAAAGAGGGAAAGAGGCCGTCATCGCCATTTTGGGAGTGGGTGATTTTTTCGGAGAAGGATGTCTGGCTGGCCAGCCGCTGCGCATGGCCACGATTACGGCGATGGTGGACTGCACTGTGGTGAGGATAGACAAAGAAGCCACTATCCGTGTTTTGCGCGCCGATCCAAGCTTTTCGGAGCTATTCCTGGCACATATGCTCTCCAGGAATATCCGCATGGAAGAGGACTTAGTAGACCATCTGTTCAACTCCAGCGAGAAAAGATTAGCTCGCGTGCTGCTGCTGCTGGCCAACTTCGGGAAAGAGAGCAAACCGGACCTGGTGATTGCAAAGATCAGCCAGGAAACGCTGGCGGAGATGATTGGTACGACTCGTTCCAGGGTCAGCTTCTTCATGAATAAGTTCCGCAAGATGGGCTTCATCAAGTACAACGGACATCTGGAAGTCCATAGCTCCTTATTAAATATCGTATTGCATGATTAATCGCTATTGACTCCATCCTTCTCCCCCATACTGAGCACTATTGAACAGCGCTCCGGTATTTCCGCGCGTAAACTCCAGTACAGCGTTAGCTAGAAATGTAAATGTTTGTGTACTTTTTAATATTATCCAATCCGGGATTTATTTCTAATTTGGGACTGACGCAAGAATTGTTTGAGATCATTTCGGCGGTCAAGCCACTAAGGTCTACACAAAGCGGCTAAAGCAGATTCGCCGAGTACAAAGTCCAGGAGGTTCCAATGAAGGCACAGACGGTCGGTGTCAAAGAATCGACGGGAAGAATTCTTTGTTGTACGATATTTCGTCCGGGCGGACGCAAGCTGCTGGCAAAGGGACATGTGTTGAGTGAGGAAGATGTCCGGCTGCTCGAAACAGAAGGACTGGGTCAGGTTTGGGTGACCGAACTCGAGGATGGCGAGGTGGGTGAAGACGACGCGGTGAGCCAGGCGGCCGCGGAGATGGGGTGCGGATGCCTGGAGATTCGCCTGGCAGCGGCCGGCCGCGCGAATCTTTTCGCGACCGAAGACTGCTGTGTTCTGGTCGACGACGAATTGCTGAAGCAGATCAACTGCACCGCGAGCATCGTCATTGCAACGAACATGAACTTCAGTTTCGCGCCGGCCGGGCAGCGCATCGCCACGGTGAAGAGCGCGCCATTCGCGGTGGCGCAATCCCAACTGGAAGCGGTGATCAGCATTTTGCGGGAGCGCGGGCCGATTCTACAGGCGAGGCCGATTCGCAGCCCGGTGGTCGCCATCCTTTATACCGATCCGGTACATGGCGACCGCGCGAAGCAACTTTTTGAAAGCATCATGCGCCAGCGGCTGGAGCATTTTGGAATCATGCCGGCATTTGTGCTGGCGGCACAAGAGGAGGAAGCGGCGGTGGCCCGCGGTCTTCAGCACCTGCTACGCGCCAAGCCGGCGGCAATCCTGGTGGCGTCAACGACAGCGCCGGCGGGGCCTGGCGATGTGATTGGCCGCGCGATGACCCAGATTGGCTGCCATTTGGAGCGGTTTCTGGCACCGGTCGAGCCGGGTAATTTATTTTTGCTAGGGTATAAGGAGGAGACGCCGATTGTCTCCGCTCCTGGATGCTTTCGATCCGCCAAGCCGAATGTGGTCGATCTGGTACTTCCGCCATTGCTGGCGAGGTATCGCGTTTCAGGTTGGGAAGTGGCGTGCCTGGGACACGGCGGATTGCTGGGCTGACGCAAGAATTTATTTCCTCCACAACCACAAGCAGATTCCTCCGAGCTACTTGTGGGTGCTCCTCGCCGGGCGTTTAACGACGCCCGGCATTTTTTTGGCGATGCTCTAGAAGACTCCGCTCCCTGCGGTCACGGCTCGGTTTACTGGCAGCGCATGGCGCCGCCCCACAACGAGGAAATTGCCAGGAGGCGGGTGACTTCCGGTAGAATGTAGACGGACTTTGCTTCCTCAATAGATGAAAATTACCGGCATTGAAGCTTACCTCCTTTCCTATCGGCTCCCCGAGCCTGTCAAGCTGACGTACTTCGGAGGCGAACGGACGATTCTCAAACGCGACGCGATGCTGATTCGGGTTTCAACCGATGAAGGGCTGTTCGGTTATGCGCCGGGCCAGGCGAGCGTAAAGTCAAAACAGACAATCGATCAACTGATCGCGCCGTTCCTGGTGGGACGGACGCTGACCGATCCGGATGCGCTGCGAATCCTATTTCAACAAGGCGCCGGCGCAGACGCGGAAGTGAGCAAAGTTTATAGCGCGGTCGAAATCGCGCTGTACGATTTGTCGGGTAAGGCTCGCAATCTGCCGGTGAGCGAACTGATTGGCGGACGAGTGCGGGACCGCATCCGGCTCTATGGCAGTTCCGGAATGTACCAGGCGCCGGAGGGCTATGCGGCCGAAGCGGTGCTGGCTCGCGACCTGGGATTTACGGCGTATAAGATGCGGCCGGGCTGTGGTCCCGAAGCCGATCTCGAAGGGGTGCGGCAGATCCGGCAGGCGACCGGACCCGATTTCGAAATCATGGTGGATGCGCACACCTGGTGGCGCATGGGCAACAAAAGTTATTCGCAACAAACGGTGGAACGACTGGCGAAGGCGATGGCGGAATACCGCATTCTGTGGCTGGAAGAGCCGATGCCACCGGACGATCACGACGCGTACCTGGCGTTGAACGAGCTGGAACTGGTGCCGCTGGCGAGCGGCGAGCATGAGCCGAACGAGCTGCGCTATCTGGACTTGATCCAATCCCGAGCGGTGGATTATGTGCAGATGGATATCGTTTGCCAGGGCGGATTCGGGACAGCGCGGCGGCTTTTTCCGGACATCGCGCGAGCTGGTTTGCGATTCGCCTTCCACAGTTGGGGCTCCGCGCTCGAAGTTCTCGCGGCGGCGCATTTAGGCATTTGCTGGCCGGAAAGCGTGGTGGATTGGCTGGAATATCCTTGCTATTCGACGGATACACACAAGTTTATGTATCCGTTCCCGCTGGCGCAGGAGATTCTGAAGACGCCGCTGACGATCGAGCATGGAAATTTAGTGGTTCCGGCAGGCCCTGGCTTAGGCGTCGAGATCGACGAGAGCGTGATTTGGCGTTATCCTTGGATCGAGGGGCCGTGGTCATTTTTCACGCTGGATTCACCGCCGGGGACGTTTGCGGTGACGGCGGATCACAGCGTAAAGTGGGTCTAAAAAGAAGTAGCCTTTCGCCAGTAGCCGGCAGCCAGAATGATGCTAGAATCTAGAAGTTTGTTAAAGAATCCCTGGAGGGTGCATGTCCGTTGAGCAGAAGGTCAAGCAAATCATCGTCGAGCAACTGGGGGTGGATGAATCCCAAGTCGATCCCACCGCGAGCTTTGTCGATGATCTCGGCGCCGACTCGCTTGATATTGTCGAGCTGGTGATGGCGTTCGAGGAAGCGTTCGACCTCGACATTCCGGATGAGGACGCCGAGAAGATCGCGACCGTGAAGAATGCCATCGACTACATCGAGTCGAAGAAGAAAGCTTAGCGCAAGCGCATTCTGGAGTCACGATTGCAACGACGAGTAGTAGTTACCGGGGTGGGGCTTCTGACCTCGGTTGGAATCGGCACGAAACCCGTTTGGGAGGCGATTAAGGGCGGCACGAACGGCATTGGGCCAATCACCGCGTTTGACGCTACCGACTTCAATTGCCGCATTGCCGGCGAGGTGAAGGGTTTCAATCCCGGCGATTACATCGAAAAAAAAGAGATCAAGAAAATGGGGCGGTTCATCCAGTTCGCCATTGCGGCGTCTGAGTTCGCGCTCCAAGGCGCGGGGCTGAAACCGGATCCCGAGGAGGCTGAGCGCACCGGCGTTTACATCGGCAGCGGCATCGGCGGATTCGAGGTGATCGAACGGGAGCACCGCAATCTGCTCGAAAAAGGGCCGGGCCGCATCTCACCGTTTTTCATTCCGGCGACGATTATCAATCTGGCGTCGGGCTATGTTTCGATCCGCACGGGCGCGAAGGGTCCGAACTCGGCGACGGCGACCGCTTGCACTACCAGCGCGCACGCGGTGGGCGATTCGTTCCGGCTGATCCAGCACGACGATGCCGACGTGATGATCTGCGGAGGCTCGGAAGCATGCATTACGCCGCTGGGAGTGGGCGGATTCGCGGCTATGCGCGCGTTATCGCAGCGCAATGACGATCCGGAGCACGCCTGCCGTCCGTGGGATATTTCGCGCGACGGATTCATCATCGGCGAAGGCGCGGGAATTCTGGTGCTCGAAGAACTGGAACATGCCAAGCGTCGCGGCGCTCCGATTTTGGCGGAGGTAGTGGGGTACGGGATGTCGGGCGACGCGTTCCACATTACATCGCCGGCCGACGATGGCGACGGAGCGTATCGCGTGATGCGCAATTCGCTGCGGGACGCCAAGCTGGAGCCGCACCAGATCGATTACATCAACGCGCACGGAACGTCGACACCGCTGGGCGATCGTATCGAAACGACGGCGATCAAACGGGTGTTCGGGGATCATGCGTACAAAGTTTCCGTATCGTCGACGAAATCGATGACCGGCCATTTGCTGGGCGGCGCGGGAGGCCTGGAGGCGGGGATCACGGTGCTCGCGATCTGCGACCAGATTGCGCCGCCTACGATCAACCTCGAAGTGCCCGATCCGGAGTGTGATCTGGATTACATTCCGAATCATGCGCGGCCGATGAAAATCGATTACGCGCTGACCAACTCGTTCGGCTTCGGCGGAACGAATGGTTGTCTCATCTTCAAAAAATACGAATAAATATGAAAATTATCGTCGCGATTAAGCAGGTCCCCGTCCGCGACTCGCAGCTCCGTGTGGAAGCGTCCGGACGATGGATCCAGGAAAACGATCTGAGCTTCGAGATTAATGAGCCGGATGCATATGCCTTGGAAGAGGCGCTCCAATTGAAGGAAAAGCATGGCGGAGAGGTGATCGCACTGTGCGCGGGTCCGGCGCGGGCGGCGCAGACGATTCGCGAGGCTTTGGCAAAAGGGGCGGACCGGGCGATCCATATCGAGGAAGAGAACCTCAACACGCTGGACACGCTGGGTGTGGCAAAGTTACTGGCGGGCGCGGTGAAGGCGGAGAATCCGGACCTGATCCTGACGGGTTTGCAATCGGACGACTTGGGTTACGGACAGACTGGCGTGGTGCTGGCGGAATTAATGGGGATCGCGAGTTCGACGATCATCATGCAGGTGGAAGTAAATGGCCAGTCGATTCGCGTGAAGCGGGAGCTGGAAGACGGCTGGTTCCAGCACATCGGGATGCCGCTGCCGGCGGTGTTGACGATCCAGAGCGGCATCAATAAGTTGCGCTACGCGACGCTGATGGGGATCAAGAAGGCGAAGTTGAAAGAGATCAAGAAAGTGACGGTCTCCGAGTTGGGATCGGCCGCATCGACCGCGACGATCGATAAAATTTACGTGCCGCACAAGAGCAAGCAGACGCAGATTTTCGAGGGCGACGCGAAAACCGCGGCGGCGAAGCTGGTGGAGAAGTTGAAATTCGAGGTGCGGGTGATATGAGCGTTCTCGTCGTGCTTGAGCAAACGGGCGGCAAGTGGAATCGCATGTCGTGGGAGACGCTGATGGCGGGGCAGCAACTGGCGGGGGAGCTGGGAACGGACCTACACGCGGCGATTGCGGGATCAGGCATCGCGGCGCTGGCGGCGGAAGCGGCGGCTAAAAAGTGTTCCAAGGTTTACGCGGTAGAGCACGATCTGCTGAAGGATTACACCGCCGATGCGTACACGGCGGCGATCGAGGCGCTGATCCGGGAAGTGAAACCCACGCTGGTGTTGTTTCCCCACACTTATCAGGTGCGCGATTTCGCGCCGAAACTGGCCACGCGATTTTCGCAGGTGCTGATCAGCGACGTGATCGCGGTGCGCATCGAATCCGGATCGCCGGTGTTCGTGCGGCTGCTGTTTCAGGGCAAGTTAAATGGCGACGTTCGCGTCTCCGGCGGCGGTCCGTACTTCGCATCGTTGCAGGCAGGATCGTTCCGGGCGGAAGCGCTCGAAGCGGGATCCGCGACGGTAGAAAATTTCGCCCCGGCGCTTGATGCTGCGTCGATCCGGCAGAAGCCGGAGGCTCCTTTCCGCGAATCGGCGCGCGCGGTGGATCTGACGACGGCGGAGATTATCGTCTCGGTGGGCCGCGGGATCAAAGAGAAGGATAATATTCCGATCGTGGAGGAACTGGCCAAGGCTCTGGGCGCGGAACTAGCGGCATCGCGGCCGATCTGCGACGCGGGCTGGCTGCCCATGGAGCGGCAGGTCGGAAGCTCGGGGCAGACGGTGGCTCCGAAGGTCTACATGGCGGTCGGAATCTCCGGCGCGATTCAGCATCTGGTGGGAATGAAGGGCGCGAAAACGATCGTGGCGATCAATAAAGACGCCAACGCGCCGATCTTCGAGGTCGCCGATTACGGGATCGTCGGGGATCTATTCGAGGTCGTACCGGCACTGGTGGAGGAAGTGAAGAAGGCCAAGGGGCTGGCTTAATCCTGGATTTTTACATTCGGGAAAGTTTCCCGCACGAGCTTCTGTTCGTCAGGTGAAAAACTCTGTTTGAATTCTTCGCTGTTGAGGGCTCTTTTTCTCTCGGCGAAAGGCATCGCACGCAACTGCTCAATCTGCTGACGGACCGCGTTCTGGCGATCCTTCGGCAGCTTGCGCATGATTTCCAGCTTCTCCTTGAATTTCTCCTGCTGCTCCGGAGTCATTTGCTGATACCGGGCCAGACGCTGCTCGAAAGCGGCGCGTCGCTGCGGAGGAAGTTTGGAGAGCTCCTTCTCGCGCGCCTCAGGCGACATGTTGGTGAACCGGTCAAGCTCCTTAGCCGGATTTTCGTTCAGCCGTTTGACCGCTGCCTTCTGCTGGGGCGAAGCGGGAGGAGGTTTGGCCGCGGGAGGCTTGGCAGGCTTCTCCTTCTGCTGCGCCGCCAGTGGAGAGCTAGCTCCGCATACCAGCATTGCCGCAATCGCGAACCTGAACCCACCCATCCGCATAGTTTACATCGAGCCGGCCGGAGCCTGCACTGGCGGCGTCAAAATATCAAAGTCTTCCAGCGTTTGCTCCACCTTCTCGATGTCGACTTTATCGGCGCGAAGCTGAGGGTGCGCGGCATTGCCCGCATCCGGCATCCGCACAGCCAAGCCTGCCGCCAGCACTGCGCAGGCCGCGATTAACGGCACGGCGGACTTCCACAGCGGATAGGGAACGGGCGGCTGGAAAATCCGGCGCAGCCAACGCTGCCATGCGGGCGCGGTTTGCTCCTGGGCGATGCGGGCATAAAGCCGCGCGTCGAAATTGACAGAGACCGGGACGGGCGTCCACGCATCGAGCGCGCCCCAGACTTCCTTCTGCGCCGCTACCAATTGCGAGCAATCCGCACACTGTTTCAGATGAATTTCGAACTCCGCCGTCTGCACCGGCGAGAGCGCTTGGGCGCAGTAGTCCAGTAGGATCTCCGCGTCCTCATTCGTTTTAGTCGGGCAATTCATGGTGTACTCCAATATCTTAACGGGCCAGATGCGCCAGGCTCGCGCGCAACGATTCATACGCGCGGAACAACAGCGATTTCACGGCCGATTCGGAACAACTCAACGCGCGGGCGATCTGAACATACTCCAACTCTTCATATTTGTGCATCAGCACGGCCGCCCTCTGCTTTGCCGGCAGCGCCTCAATCGCGCGCCGGACTTCCTCCATCTTTACTTCGTACAACATCTCCTGCTCGATGGTCGGCTGGCGATCTCGCACCTGCCGGTCGACCCCGTCCACTACCTGCTCATCCAGACTTTCCTGACCCTTCTCTTTTTTGCCGTCGCGGACCCAGTTCAGGGCCAAGTGGGTGGCGATTCTGAACAGCCACGTGGTGAACTTCGCCGTCGGCTCATAAGTCGCGCGGCTGCGGTAGACACGCAAAAAAACTTCCTGCGCCAGTTCCTCCGAAACCGAAGGATTTAGCACCATGCGGTAAAGGAAATGAATCACCGGGCCGCGGTGACGCTCCAACAGAAGGGCAAAGCTCACATCGTCGCCCTCGCGGACGCGCAGCATCAACTCGGCGTCACGGTCGAGAGCTGCGACAGCTTCCATATCCTTCTTAACCCCAGGATTCTCCGAAGGTTGCGCTGGAATTAACGCCATCGGTCAGGCTACTATTCTCCTTTCAATGCTCTCTCCATCAGATCCCGAAGTGCTTCCCGCGGATTTTTTCCCTCATGCAAAACAGCGTGCATCTGTTGAATTATCGGCAGATCCACGCCGAAACGGACCCCGAGCGCGACCGCCGCACCGCACGTTTCCACACCCTCCGCCACCATCGACATGGAGCCCGTGATGTCCTGAATCGTCCGGCCGCGCGCCAGTTCCACTCCGACTTGCCGATTCCTGCTCAACTCCCCGCTGCACGTCAGTACTAGATCACCCAAACCGGCTAAACCGGCCAGCGTTTTCGGCTTTCCGCCCATCGCCACTGCCAAACGGGCTATTTCGGCTAACCCTCTAGTGATGAGCGCCGCGAGGGAATTGTTTCCTAATCCCAATCCCTGGCAGACGCCGGCACCGATGGCGATCACGTTTTTCAGCGCCGCGCCCACTTCGACGCCGATTGGGTCCTGATTTGTATAGAGACGCAAAGACGGTCCGGAGAACGCTGCTTGCACCTCGCTCGCGACCCTCAAATCTAACGAGGAGACCACCACTGCGGCAGGTTCGCCCCGCGCGACTTCCCGGGCAAACGTCGGGCCGGAAAGGATCGCGATTTTCGACGCGCCCGTGACCTGCTCGATCACTTGCGACATTCTGAGCAGCGTGCCGGTTTCGATCCCTTTCGTCGCGCTGACGAAAGTCATTGAAGCCGTCAAATGCGGCAGCATCCGAGTATATAAACCGCGCGCATGATGCGAAGGCATCACGCCCATTACGATGCCGGCGCGATCGACCGCTCTTCCCAGATCCGTCACGATGTCGATACTAGCGGGCAACGGGAAGCCCTTAAGATAGACGTCGTTCTCCCGCGTCGCACTCATCCGCGCCGCCAGATCCACTTCATGGACCCACAAACGGACCCGTTCGAACCTCGGCGCGAGTACGATGGACAGAGCCGTGCCCCAACTCCCCGCCCCGATAATCGCCAGCGTCATTTCTTCGTCCAACTAAATTGATTTTCGGTGCCGGAGCGCAATCGATCGATGTTCGATTTGTGCCGGTAGATGATGAACCCACCCGCGATCAAGGAGGCGATCAACACCGGGGCGGGCGGATGCAGAATCAGCCAGACGCCTAGCGGGAAGGTTCCGGCGGCCAGAATCGATCCGGCCGAAATGGCCTTCGTCGCAGCCACCGTAATTACGAACAGCACCAGCACGGCGGCCAGCGGCAGCGGAGTCAAATAAAGAAATGCACCAATGAAACTCGCGACAGCCTTGCCGCCTTGAAACTTCAGAAAGACCGGAAAAGCATGGCCGGCCATGACCGCGAGCGCGGCCAGGCTCATCCATAGAGGATCGTCATCGGTCATTTTCGCCGCCAGGAAGACCGCGAAATAGCCCTTCGCCACGTCCAACAGCAGCGTCGCCACGCCCGCCGCCCGGCCTGTTGTGCGTAGAACATTCGTCGCTCCGATGTTGCCGCTGCCCGACGAACGGACGTCTTTTCCGGTGGTCAAACGAACCAGCAAATAACCGAAAGGGATCGCCCCAATCAGATACGCGATGACGAGCGCCAAAAGTCCAGTCATGAGTTGAGAGGGAACTCCGCAAGTTTAGAATATCTACCGTTCGAAGAAAGATAGAGGAAGAACGAAAACGCAATGAAGGTCCCGAAATCGGGATCGCCCATGGGCTTACGAAGGTCGTCGAGCGGCACGGCCGCCTGCATCCGCGCGAGCGTCAGATGCGGCGAGAACTGGCGTTTTTCGACCGGCACGTAGAGCCTCGCAACGGCTTGCTCAGTGGAATGAGCCAGCATCGTCAAAGGCCGCCCCGCGTGAACTCCCGCCCAGAAAACACGGGGACGGTGAACGTCGGGAAACCAGCCCAAGCCGCCCACCGAAATCTCAATCGGTTGGCTGTTCACGCTGCCGAGAGCTGTTTTCATCTCCTCGATGCGCGACTCCGGCCACTCGCCAATAAATTTCGTTGTGATGTGCAGATTCTCCACAGGGCTCCACCGCAGCTTCGCCAAAGGCCGCAAACGGACCAGAAAATCGCGAAATTGATCCAGCATCTCCTCCGGCAGATCGATCGCGGTGAATAGCCGCATGCGAAACCAGTGTAGCGGTATACTAACTTTCTTGGAATCGCATCCGTGAAAAAATTCATTCCTCTTCTCTCCATTCTCACCATCGGTCTCTGGGCGTCCGATTTCTGGCAATCGAAGCCCTACACGGACTGGAGCGATAAAGAAGTTCAGAAAATCCAAACGAATTCTCCCTGGTCGAAGGAAGTTTCCGTGTCTATGGGCGAAGGCGGCAGCGGACATAGCGGACGTGGGTCGCGTGCCGGCGGAGGCGGCAGCGTCGGTGGAGACGATCAGATCGCGACCGGCGCGGGCGGTTCCGGCGGAGGACGCTCCCAGGATCCCAGTCTAATGGGCGGACCCAGCATGAACCTGATCGTAAGTTGGCGCACCGCGCTCCCCGTGCGGCAGGCAGTGGCGAAAGAAAAGTACGGCGCTGAGGCGGCCACTTCGCCGGACGCGAAAAAGCTGGTGGAAGAAGACCAGAAATACTACGGAGTCCTGGTGAGTGGACTTCCCGGCAGGGCCGTCCGCGCCAACGACCAAATGAAGGCCGCTCTGCTCAAGAACACCAGCCTCATCGTGAAGGGCAAGGATCCGATTGCGCCCGCCGATATCCAGACCGGTGGCAATGAGCAGAAAGCCCTGGTAATTTTTCTATTTCCGCGGACAGCCGCACTCAGCCTCGATGACAAAGAAGTCGAGTTCTCCACCAGATTCGGCCCGTTGGTCGTGAGACAGAAGTTTCGCCTGAAGGAAATGGTCTTCAACGGCAAGCTCGAGCTGTAAAATGAATCCGCCTCTTGCCAGGGCGTTCTATTTGCGACCGCCCGTGCAGGTTGCGCGGGAGCTGCTCGGCAAAATTCTGTCCTTCGAAAACGCCTCCGGACGCATCGTCGAAACCGAAGCGTACCTGAGTGAGGACGATGACGCCGCTCATTCCGCGCGCGGCATCACTCCGCGAACCCGCGTGATTTTCGGCGAGCCCGGCCACGCCTATATCTATTTCATTTACGGCATGTACGATTGCCTGAATATCGTCTGCGAGCCCGAAGGCATCGCCGGATGCGTGCTGATTCGCGCGCTGGAACCGATCAGCGGATTAAACGGACTGGCCAACGGACCCGGCAAGCTGACGCGGGCGATGGGCATCAAGATCGCGCACAACGGCGTCGACGTGACCAAGGGTCCGATCACAATTCACGCCCCGGAAGAGAACGAGCCTTTCGAAATCGCGATATCAGCCCGCATCGGTATCACCAAGTCCGCGGACTTACCGCTGCGATTTTTTATTAAGGGCAATCGTTCAGTGAGCCGGAGGTAGAACTTGTGACCTTCGACGATTACAAAGTCGTACTCTATCGCAGCCAGCGGATGGTTGGGTGGCTGAGATTCCCTCGATTCAAGGGTGCTAGGCGCTGATGGATACGCGGCAGGAAGCGCTGGAAGAATTGAAACTGGTATTCGGCATGATCGCCGATGAGTGCTCACCAGCTTCGCGTTAGTTCAGCAATCCCCTCCTTAACAATCGGGGTTCGGTGGGGGAATCGCGATGAACCCGGCCACACCGAACCGCCATACGTCTGCAGGCGGGTGAGCCGGAGGTAAAATGAAAGCTCCGACTCCTCTTATGAATCCCACCATTTTCCGCGAATACGACATCCGCGGCATTGCAGAAACTGAACTGACTACCCCCGGCGTGGTGCAACTCGGCCGTGCTCTCGGCACCTTGCTTCAGCGCAAGAGCGGACCCCGTATCAACCTCGGCCGCGACTGCCGTCTCAGCTCTCCTCGCCTTCACGACGCGTTGCTCGAAGGCTTGCTCGCCTCCGGTTGCCACGTCACCGATATCGGCGTCGTCCCCACTCCCTTGCTCTACTTCTCCGCCGTGCATCTGAAAGCCGACGGCGGCATCATGATCACAGGCAGCCATAATCCGGCCGAGTTTAACGGCTTCAAAATCGTCTGCGGCGCGGGCACTCTGCATGGCGAAACGATTCAGGAAGTGCGCCGGCTCATCGAAGCCGCCGACTTCGCCGCCGGCGAAGGCACGCATCAGACGGTCGACGTCTCCGATGCCTATCTCGACACCGTCGCACCCCAATTCCAATTCGCGCGACGCATTAGAGTCGTCGCCGACGCCGGCAATGGAACCGCCGGCCCCCTCTTCCACCGTCTGATTGAGCGCCTGAACTGCGAGGTAACCGAGCTGTTCTTCAACATGGACGGCCGCTTCCCGAATCATCATCCCGACCCAACCATGCCCGCCAATTTGAAGCATCTTGAGGACGCCGTCAAGGCCGAGCACGCCGACCTCGGAATCGCCTTCGATGGCGACTCCGACCGCATCGGCGCCGTCGACGAAAATGGCGAAGTGATCTACGGCGACATGCTGCTGCTCATTTATGGCCGTGAAATTCTCACCCGCAAGCCCGGCGCGACTTTCATCGGCGAAGTGAAATGTTCGCAGCTTCTTTATGACGAACTCAAGCGCCTTGGCGGCAATCCCATCATGTATAAAACCGGCCACTCCCTCATCAAAGCGAAGATGAAGGAGGAGCATGCTGAGCTCGCCGGCGAAATGTCCGGCCACATGTTTTTTGCCGACCGCTATTTCGGCTACGACGACGCCCTTTACGCCGCCTGCCGCCTGATCGAGATCGTCGCCGCCAGTGGAAAGCCTCTCTCCGCGCAGCTCGCCGGATTCCCTAAGCTGGTTTCCACCCCCGAGCTTCGCGTCGATTGCCCCGACCAGACCAAGTTCCAGGTGGTCGCGCACGTCGCCGCGCAGTTCAAGAAAACACACCAGGTGATCGACGTCGATGGCGTGCGCGTCTTATTCGATCAAGGCTGGGGATTGCTGCGCGCCTCCAACACCCAACCGGTTTTGGTGATGCGCTTCGAGGCCCCGAATGAAAAGTTGCTCGAGAGCTATCAGCGTGAAGTCGAATCAGCTCTCGAGCATGCAAAAATGCTGCAATAAGGATCTATTTTAGGAGCAAGGAGCACCGAAGGCCGTCCTCCGAGACCGGCCCTCGATCTACACTGAGCATGCCATAGAGGGCCTGCGATTCCAACCACATTAGTACTACGCGAGTACCCCGTACCTGCCGTGGTTCAATAGATGTTACGGGGTGACGGCGGCGGTCTTCGCCGTCTCATCTACCACCAGTTGCTGGATCTGAAACCCGCGTTTGCGTCCCGTTGAAATCACCTCGCCTTGATACTTCAGCCTTCCGTTGACAGTGATATTGAGCGGACGGTCCACCGGATGATCGAACGCCAGAACATCCCCTTCCTTTAAATCAAGCAGCTTCTCGACGCCCAGCTTCGGCCCTTCCAGGCGTGCATCAAGATGAATCGTCGCCGGACGAATCAGCCTCAGCACGCGTGCCCGTTCTTCCTCCGTGGCCCGCGTCTTGCGGACACTCCACTGCTGGTCGAATTTCTGGCGTAGCATCTTGACGATGATGGATGGGATGCCGATGTTCATCATCCCGGCCGTGTCGCCGATGCGCACTTCCATGCTGATCGCCACCACCGCTTCGTTCGGCGCCAGAATCTGCAAAAGCTGCGGCTCCGTCTCGAACGCTTCAATCGCGAACTCGATCGTCGTCACCGCGTGCCAGGCCGTCCGCAGATCGTGCAGAACGATGCGCAGCAGCCCTTCCATGATGCTCTGCTCGATTTCAGTGATCTCGCGATTGATCTTCGTCGCCATCTTCCCGGAGCCGCCCAGCAGCATTTCGAGAATGGGAAACACCAGCGTCGGATTAATCTCCAGCACCGCGTTTCCGTCAAAAGGCCGCATACCCAGCGAGATCATGCAGGTCGGCGAAGGCAGGCACTGCGTGAACTCCATGAAGGAAAGCTGCTCCACCGATACCAGGTTCACCGCCACGTAGGCGCGCAGGTAAGCCGATAAGCTCGACGCCAGCGCGCGCGCGAAATTCTCATGCAGCAGATGGATCGCCCGTAGCTGATCCTTCGCGATCCGGTCCGGACGCCGGAAATCATAGACCACAGCCTTCTTTGCAGGATCGTCGTCCGCCGCGCCGTCGCGCGGTTTCTTAAATACATCGTCGATTTCTTCCTGCGAGAACACGCGGTCTACAGACACGCTCTTCTATCGGCACACCCGCTCGGACGCCCGATAAGGATTGTCCTGAGCGACCTTCCATCCATTTCAGCCCGGAATCCGTATTAAGCTAACGTCGGTGTTCCAGAATCTTCCACGCATACTTCTCCTTTGGATGGCAGTGGCTCTCGCCACGCTCTTTTCCGCCTCTTCCTTCCGAAAGGGCTGGACCCAGGTTCAATCGGACTTTCCCAATTACTATACAGCGGCCGTCCTCGCCCGCCAGCACTTGCCGCTCGAGCGCTTTTACGACTGGCCCTGGTTCCAGCGGCAAATGAACTACGCCGGCACGGAACGTCAATTAGGGAGCTATATTCCGCAAACCCCTTTGACCATGATTCCCCTGTTGCCCCTGTCCGGCCTTCCCCCACAGACCGCGAAACGTATCTGGCTGACGCTGAACCTGGTCTTTCTGATCCTCTCCGCCGTTCTACTTGCGCGACTCACCCGGACGTCCACCGCCATCCCTTTGCTCATTGCATTCGCGGGCTACGAGTCTCTGGCGTCGAACTTTCTTCTCGGCCAGTATTACGTCTTTCTACTCTTTCTGATCACCCTCGCCCTGTGGGGTCTCGCCACAGCCCGTTCCATTACCGGCGGCTTTGTAATGGGCGTAGCCTGCATGTTGAAGCTCTATACGGCGCCCTTCTTCTTCTACTTCCTCTGGAAGCGGCAGTGGAGAGCCCTTCTTGGAATGCTAGCCGCCTGCCTCGTATTAGGAGCCCTCTCCGTGGCCTGGTTCGGATGGCACGCCAATCTGTTTTATGTGAACTATGTACTCTCCCGAGCCTCTGAAAATGCGATTCTCGACCCCTACCATCCCGGCGCCGGAGCCTTCACGAATCTCCTGCGCCGCACCTTCATCGCCGAGCCCGAACTCAATCCCCATCCTCTCCTTCAAGCACCGTTCGTCTTCTTTTTCCTACGACCCTTCCTGACCATGGCCGTCCTCGCCGTGCCTCTCCTTGCAATCCGCCGTGAGCACACGCCCTCCCCTCGCGAAATCGCTTGGTTTTTCGTGGCGATCCTGCTCGCCTCGCCCAATACCGCGTCGTATGTTTTCATTCTGCTGGTGCTGCCAGTTGTAATCCTGATGGACGGGGTAAGCCGCCGCTGGGCGCTCGCGCTGGTCAGTTTATACATCCTGCTGTGCCTGTTTCCAACAATATGGTGGTTGCTGGCCCTCTATTTCATGGCCGGCTACGGATCGTGGCGCGGGATCCGGCTTCGCCCGGCGATAGTGGTCTTCACGCTCATAGCGGCAATCTCGCTCTGGAGTGCGCGCAGTCACCAACGCAGTTACAACCAGGAGCCTCCCAGAATGTTCGCATCCGTCTCGAATCAACCATCATCGATTTATGCGTCCAGCCCCGCCATCTCAGCCACCGGACTCGTATTTGAATCGATCAGCGCCGGACGTTATGTTTTGAATCGGACGATGGCCTTTGAAGGGCAGGCGTTTCACCCCTCGGTGCCTGCCTCCGGCCATCCGATTTTCTTCGAGTTGGCCGCGCACGGCCATTCCAGAATCATGTCGTTCGATCCGCGAACGAACCTTCTCGAAGGCCTGACCGCGGAAAGCCTCGATGCCACCAACCCCGCGGTCACCCTGAGCGGAGATCGTCTCGCCTTCATCTCCCAAGGACAACTTTTCGTGCGCGGCCAAGGCGCCCTGGTCACACCGCATCCGGTTCAGGACGCCGCTTGGTTTCCTACCGGAGATCATCTTGCATTTTCCGTGAACGGCGCGATCTACGATTCACGCGATGGCCTGCTCCTCGCACCGCGCATCGCAGGTGAGCAAAGTGAGCCGGCAATTTCCCCGGACGGAAAGTGGCTGGCGCTCACCGCCACGCGCCAGGGAATTCGCCACATCTGGATCGAAGAACTTTCGACGAAAACCGCCCATGAATTAACCGGAGGCAATTGCAACAGCGACGCCGCAGCCTGGGAACCCGATTCCCAAGCCGTAATCTTCCCCAGCGACTGCACCCGAGGCCTAGGCCTGCCCAGCCTGTACCGCTCAAGTCGGCCTCAGCATCGATAGAAATCCAATTGTGGCGCAGCCGCGATCACCAAGATCTGAAGGAGGCCCAGAAAGTCACCCGTATCCGCAATCTGGCAGCCCCTGTGGGGCGGACCCCCCAGGTCTGCGGCCGACGCCCTCGTCGGCCTCTGTCCAGCTACCATCAATATAGTGGATCGCTTCTTCGTCAAAAACTTCGGCTGCCGAGCCTCGCAAGCCGACGGCGCGGCCATTGAGGCCGGCCTCGCCGCGAAAGGTCTTTCCTCCGCCGCGAGCGTAGCCGACGCAGGCCTGATTGTCCTCAACACCTGCACTGTCACCGCGACCGCCGACGATGAAGTCCGCCAAACCGTCCGGCGCCTTCATCGCGACCATCCCCAGGCGCGCATTCTGGTCACCGGTTGCTATGCCCAACGCGCTCCTCAGGAACTCGCCGCGATCGAAGGCGTCACGCTCGTCGTCGGAAATTCGCATAAAACGAAAATCCCCGATCTCGTTTCCGCGTCGATGGATTACCACGGCCAGATCGAAGTCGGAGACATCTTCGCCGCCCACGATTTTCTCTCCGCTCCGGTAGAAGACGCAGCCGGCGAACGCACTCGCCCCAATCTCAAGATTCAGGATGGCTGCAACAACCGCTGTTCTTTCTGCATCATCCCCTTTGTACGCGGCCGCAGCCGCAGCGCTCCCGCGGAGCAGGTAATCGATCAAATCGGCGCACTCGCCAAAAAGTATCGCGAAGTCGTCCTCAGCGGCATCAACTTGGGACGCTGGGGAAGAGATTTTCCCGGCCGCATCCGCTTGGCCGACCTGATCCGCCTCCTCCTCAACGAAACCCCAGTCGAGCGTCTCCGCCTCAGCTCCGTCGAGCCGATGGATTTTTCAGACGATCTCCTCACCCTGATGGCCGAATCGCCCCGTATCGCCAAGCACGTCCACGCGCCTCTGCAATCCGGATCCGATACCGTCCTGCGCCGCATGCACCGTAAGTACCGCCCGCGCCACTACGCCGACCGCATCGCCAAGGCCCGAGCCTTGATGCCCGATTGCGCCATCGGAGCCGACGTGATGACCGGTTTCCCCGGCGAGACCGACGCCGAATTCGAAGACTCCCGCGCCTTCATCGCCAGCCTCCCCTTCACTTACCTGCACGTCTTCACCTATTCCGAGCGCCCCGGCACGCCCGCCGCGGATCACGCGCAAGTCCCCATGCCGGTCCGCAAACATCGGACGCACGTGTTGCGCGAACTAGCCGCGCAAAAGAGCCTAGAGTTCCGCCGCTCCATGATCGGCCGGAAGCTTTCCGTAGTAACGCTGGAAGGCGCCCGCGCCCTAAGCGATAATTTCCTCAAGGTCACCCTCGCAACCCCGCGTCCAGCCAACATGCTTACAGAGATCACTATAGGCGGCGTGACCCAAGAAGGCCTGCACGAGTCCGGACTCCTACCAGTCCTGTAGATTGTGACGCACGCGCTCGTGCCTGCCGTGTCGAGACTCACATTGCGGCATTGGAAGCATAGTAATTTGCTGATTTCAACTCCGGGTCGGGCTACAGTCCCAACGCTCTGCACGTTTGGAGTAGTTCCGACTCCTTCACCGTGAGATCGCCAATTCTTTTGTCCTTCAGGTATTCGTGAAGCAATTGGCAATTCTCAGCTGGCGTCCGTACCCGCTCCACCACTGGCGCCGGCCGAAGAGACGGGTCATTTTCGTATGCCTTTTCGAGACGTGCTTGTTGCAGACTCGAACTGACGACGGCCCATACGGCCAATCCTATAAGGACCAGAGGCACGATCAAAAGTATCAACCACCCGTTTGAGGATTGAGCCTTCGGTTCAGTCTCCTTCTGAACAAGATTTGTTCCGGCTGTCGCTGTCATCACGCTAGGCGCTACGCTGCCGCATGTTGGGCAGAAGTTCGCATTTTGGCCGAACCGATTGCCGCAATTAGAGCAGAACATTTTGGATCAGACTCCCTTCACACGATGCGCTGATGGGTCAAGGATGACGTAGCATTAAACTCAATTTTTCCCTGAAGGAACTGCTGAAGACGCCATTGTTGATAGCGTCTTGGAACAATTTGAGCAAATCCGATTCGGGAAGTTCAAGAGCATTCTTCATGTACAGATTGTTGTTCCACCACGAGAACCTGATTCCGTCTCGCCCTTTTTCTCTCACCAAAACGTGCTCTATGCGGCCTTCACCGTCGCCGTCTGCCAGTTGGACACGTCCGGGGTGGCACAGGTGTTCGAATTTGTCGGTATTTCTCGGAACCTTGAGATCGTCCATCGCCAGATATTATCAGGCATTCCTAATGGAAGCAATGGCTAAGAACCACGCCGGCTACATAGTCAACAGGGCCGCCATTACTTCAATTCCATCCATAAATTCTGCACCCGGATGTTTTCGTTAAAACTTTGCTAATTGTTATCGTGATTGGCGATCGGAATCGTGTGCGTCCCCAGCGCGTGTTCGATCATGTCGAGCGGCACACTGCCGCCCATGCCCCTGGCGCCGCTCGCGCGCTGGATTGGTTGGCCATGGACAAAGGAAATGACAAGAGAAAGGCCAATAATTCGGCCCATTTTAGACACTTGGGGGCCGGCGTAATTCGAGATGGAGGAGCCGCTCTTCGATGATCGCGAGCCGCTCCGTGATGATGGCATCTCGGCTCTCAATCGTGGTGCAACCGGAGTTGCTGGCCTTTGCCGTAGCGGTGGAACTCCGTGAGAAGGTTGGTTTCGATCCCGCGCATCTTTTCGGTAAGTTCGTCCACAACCTCAGTCTTCAGCGCAACCAACGCTTCGGCTAGCTCCGCTTTAAATTCGGTCCTCAGGTCCGTCTTCAATTCCGTCTTCAACTCCGCCTTGAATTCCGTCAACGCGGCTTTGAGGTCGGCTTTTGTGATCCCGTTCCCGTTGTCCATGCTGCCTGTATTATACGCTTACATCTCGCGGCGATTTTCCAGGGATTTTGAGATGGTCACTTCATCTGCGAACTCTAAATCGCTGCCGACGGGGATGCCCATGGCGATTCGCGTCACCTTCATGCCTAAAGGCTTCAAAAGACGAGACAAATAGACCGCCGTCGCTTCGCCTTCCACCGTTGGATTGGTGGCCAGGATGATTTCCTGAACGTCGCCTTTCTGAATGCGGTCCAGCAAACCTTTTATTTTCAATTGCTCCGGACCGATGCCGCGCAAAGGGGAAATGGCGCCGTGCAAAACATGATAGATTCCTTCAAACGTGCGCGTGGTTTCGATCGGCAGGACATTATGAGGCTCCTCGACCACGCACACCTGGGTGCGGTCGCGGTGCGGATCCCGGCAATAGGAACAAAGCTCGCCGTCGCTGATGTTGTTGCATTCCGCGCAAATGCCTAAGTTATCTTTCACATCGAGCATCGCTTGGGCCAGGCGCGCGGCATCGTCGCGGGAATTGCGCAGTACATGAAATGCGATTCGCTGCGCGGACTTCTGGCCGATGCCGGGCAAACGGCGGAATTCCTCGATCAGTCGTTGCAAAGGCGCAGCGAAATCGGACATCTAGATGAGTCCTGGCGGCAATCCCATTCCACCGAGCATGCCGCCCATGATTTTCTGGCTCTGCTCTTCCACTTTCTTCGTGGCCTCATTGCAAGCCGCCATCACGAGGTCCTGGAGCATTTCGACGTCGCCCGCGACTTCGGGGTCGATCTTCACGCCGAGCACATTTTTATGACCGTCCATCTTGACGGACACCATGCCGCCGCCGGCGGCTGCCTCGACGCGAATCTGCGCGATTTCTTCCTGCATCTTCGCTTGCATCTTCTGGGCCTGCTGCATCATGGCCTGCATGTTTCCTGGCATTTTCATAAGGCGTCCTTTAAATTTCGCACGGTTCGTACCTGGCTGTCCGGGAACAATTCCTGGAAGCGCTTCACTTCGGGATGCTCCAGCGCTCGCGCCGCTACTTCGTCGGTTTTAGGGGCTGGCGTGGGCGTGGGCGTTCGCTCTATTTCACCGATTTTGACGGTCACCTTGATCGGCCTGCCGACGATGCGATGCACGACCGCCGTGAATTCGGCGTTCTTGAGATTCATGGCGTACAGTTTCGGCGTCGTAACGATCAGTTCCGTGGCCGATTCAGACAGCTCAGAATGCTCCAGCGCATCCGCTGTATAGGTTTGCTTCGCATCAAGAAGCGCGGCGTGGATGCGGGAGCGCAGGCTGTCCCCTTCCAGCACAGCCGTCGGCGATACGCTCGCAGGTGCCGACTGGGTTCTGGGCGGCGAGCCTGGTTTCGGCGCGACAACTGGGGCCGAGTTCCCTCCGCCGATCCCTGCGATGGCTTCCTCAATCGATTGCAATTTGCCGGCATGGACCAGACGCAGCAAGCCTAGTTCGAGGTGAAGACGCGGCTGCAAGGAACTCTGCAAGTCGCGGAAAAGATCGAGGGTGAGCCGCAAATAGCGGGTCAGATCCTCTTCACTGAACTGCGCCGCGACCTGGCCTAATGTTTCCTGCTCCAGAGGCGACGCGGCGACCAATTTCGTGACGCCGCGGGAAATTTTGACCACCAGAAGATTGCGGAAATAGCGCGCCAACTCGCGCGCAAAGTGCTGCAAGCTGCGGCCGTTCGCTTCAAGATCGGCCACCACGTCGAGCATCGCCTTCGAATCGCCATCGTTCAGAGCCTTGGCGACCGCGCCCAGCGAATCGAGCGAGAACATGCCGAGCAGGCCGCGGACTTCGACGGCTTTAAGCTCCGTGCCGCAGCAGGCGATGGCTTGATCGAGAGCGGAGAGCGAATCGCGCACGCTGCCTTCCCCGGCTTGGGCGAGCACGCTGAACGTCTCGGCATCGGCGGTGATGCCTTCCTGAGTAGCGATCCATTGCATACGCTCCACCAACTGCGCGAAATCGACCGAGCGAAAGCTGAACTGCTGGCAGCGCGAGACGATGGTCGCGGGAATCTTGTGCGATTCAGTGGTGCAGAGAATAAAGACGACCCATTCCGGCGGTTCTTCGAGCGTTTTCAGCAGCGCGTTAAAAGCTTCGCTGGTGATCTGGTGGGCTTCATCGACGATGAAGACTTTGTAGCGATCGCGGGCGGGGCGATAGCGAACGTTTTCCCGCAACTCGCGCATTTCGTTGATGCCGCGATTCGAGGCGGCGTCGATCTCAATGACGTCTGGCGCGCCGCCTCTGGCGGTTTCGAGGCAACTCGCGCATACCCCACACGGCGTCGCAGTCGGACCCTGGATGCAGTTGAGGCAGCGGGCCATGATGCGAGCGACGGTGGTTTTTCCAGTGCCTCGCTGGCCGGAAAAAATGTAGCCGTGGGCGATACGCCGCTGGGCGATGGCGTTTTCGAGAGTGGTTTTGACGTGTTCCTGGCCGATCAGCTCGGCAAACGTTTGCGGCCTGTATTTGCGTGCGATGACCTGGTACATGAGGGGGAAAATGTCAGACCCCGGGTGATCCGCGGCACACGAGTTAAACCGCTACCGTTGCTTCCTTCCGGACCTGGCGGGGTTTGCAGCCGCCCGTTGCACGAAGCCCGAAGCCTGACAACCCCCTAGTTTATCAGATGCGCGGGATTAGGATTCCAGACGCTGATATCCTTAGAAGTGAGGAGATCCACAGCAATGATCGTGCACTTCCCTCCCGAGGTCGAATCGAAGCTTGCCCAGTCTGCCGCCGAGCTTGGCAGAAGACCTGACGAACTGGTGCAGGAGGTAGTGACGCGCTACTTCGAGGAAGAAGCGCGGTTCGTCGAAGCCGTTACGATCGGCGAAGAGGCCTTAAAGCGCGGTGAGTACCTCACTCATGAACAGGTCGGCCAGCGCCTTGAGCGGTTTCTGCGACCCTGATGGAAATCCGTTGGTCGCTGCCGGTGGCGTAAGACTTGGAGCGGATTTGTGAGCGAGAGTTGGCGTTTTGCCCTCTGCCGTACGTCGCTATTTATGAGGTGCGCAGGATTGGCGGTGAAGAAAGCGATGAGCAACAACAATATGGGTTCGAGCAGTGATGATTTCCTAAAAGAGGAAGGCATCTTTGAGGAGACGCAAGCGCAGGCAGTCAAGGAAGTGGTTGCCTGGCAAAGACAAAATGGCCGCGCCGCTGAAGACAAGCCGCACGCAGGTGGACCGGCTGCTGGATCCGAAAAATAACATCACTCTTTCCAGTTTGCAGAGGGCGGCAGCGATGGCGGGACGGCGGGTCTCGATTGAGTTGGTGTGAGGGATGGTCCAGACGCATCTGTCGCTTATTGTCGGGTGGCCTAAGCCGACGGTGGTGACATAACGTCCGGATTAGCGGAACCGACTCTTGCCGCCATTAGGGCAATAAGGCTTTTTTTGACGCTTGGCCCTTCACATCCAATCAAGGATGGGCCCATCGGTCGCCACAAGAGTCCCCGCGCTCCGCGCTACTTTCCGCTTCTTTGCCACCGCGCGCGGGTGTCTTGCGCTGGGAAAGTAGTTCAGTTCTCGGTTGGCACCTTGTTTGACTGATCGACGACGATCAGTTCTCTCGGGACGTTCTTCTTGGCGAGGTTCAGACCAAGCTGCCCGGCTAGAACTGCGAAAATGTCAGGAAGGGCCTCTATGTCGTTTCCAGAGCCGCCTCCGGTCAGGATTTCCGGTGGCGCGAAGTCCAGGACAAAGTCATACCCTCCCGCCAGACCGGTCTCGTCTGCGACTGGCTCCTGCATGACAGAGGTGAGCATGCGCGCAAACGACTTGATATCCAAGTCATTGGCCGTCACTCGAAGATGATGTGTATCAACCCAGGTGAAAGTCCCCGGCCGTCCGCTTGCAGGGAGAGAAGACGAGCTCTCCGATGCCGAATGAGCTCGCAATTTGGAGCCCACCTTGCCGATAGAAAGAGTGTACGAGGGCAGCATCTTCATCTCGTGATGCACCAAGAGATGGAAGCGTTCGCAAAGAAGGTTCTGCAGCATCGCCTGGAACTGTTCCTTGGATGTGCCGCTGGGGACCTTCGCGGCTATGTCATACCTGTTCGCCATCCAAGACACCCAATCTGGCGCCCTGAGGTTTGTGAAACTTATGTCGTAAGCACGGACAAGCACGGCCGCGAGAGGCATGCCTGAGCACCTGAAGTTCTCCGGATCCGAGGTTCCCGGACCGCCGGTGCAGTCCTTGCCCGCAGCGCCCGGGGCTAATGCGGCCGGCTTAACTGATGCCACTTCAAACGCGGAGCCGTTTTCCTGGCATTGGGCAACGCCGGTGCCTTGTGACAACGCCAGGAAGCTGTAGCAGAGCATAATCTGCTTCATCTGTGTTCCTCCGTCCGATGCCATAATAGCACCGCACTCCCGGCGGGGGTCCCGGCGGGTCATAACACTGAAGCTCCAGCCGAGGATTCGCCCGACTTAAGAACGAAAATATAGCGGTGGGTGTTACGTAAAACTTCCGAGCATAGAAAAGGCCGCCGCAGGCCGGCTCGCGAAGCGGTTCTCCAGGTGTCCGGGCCCTCGCCCGGATGGACCGATTGGCAATCGGTCCGCAGGTTGGCAACGTTGGCAACCTGCCCCACGACGGACATTGCTATCGGTGCGGCTAGGGCGTGATCTAGACACGAGTATTTTTTCATTGACACCTCATCGATGTAATGCTACATTTGCAGCACATGCTGCTTTTGCAGCATTAGAGCATGAAGAAAATACCTGATCGGAATTTGAGCCGGCGCGAGCGGCAGATGATGGATATTCTTTATCGGCGCGGACGCGCTACCGCGGCTGAGGTTCATGAATTGCTGGCGGATCCGCCGTCCTATTCGGCAGTGCGGGCGAAGCTGCGCGTGCTCGAAGAAAAGGGGCATGTCCGGCATGAAGCGCAGGCGGCGCGGTACATTTACTCGCCAGTGGTGGCGCGGGACAAAGCGACAGAGTCGGCGCTGCGGCACTTGTTGTCGACGTTTTTCGACAACTCGGCCGAGCAGGCGATGACCGCTCTGCTGGCTTTGCGGCCAGGCAAATTTTCGCGGGAAAAGCTGGACGAGCTCTCTGAATTAATCGAGCGGGCGAAGAAGGAAGGACACAAGCCATGAATTTTCTGATTGATTTCTGCATCAAAGCCACGGCGGTACTGACCGTGGCATTCCTGACTGCGTTCGCAATGCGGCGAGCGTCCGCTTCGGCGCGCTATGCGATGTGGACTTGCGCACTGGCGGCGTTGTTGATATTGCCGCTGGCGTCGTGGATCGGGCCTGTGGTGAAAATGCCGGTCAGTCAGAATGCATGGCGCGGCACCACTTCCGAGCAGCCGGCGCTATCGGATTCGGTGGTGGTGCAGGCACGGCGTCCGGGCATGCGAAACCTGCCGGTGATGATCTGGATCGCGGGCATGGTCGCGATGCTGTTGCGGATTGCGGTTGGACATTGGCGCGTGCGCTCCTTATTCGGAAGCGCGGAGGAGATTCGCGATCCGCGATGGCTCGCGCTGGTTGAGGACATCGGGCTGGGGCGCCGCGTCGTACTGAAGCGGAGCATGGCGACCGACGTTCCGCTCAGCTATGGACTTTTTCGCGCCACGGTGCTGCTGCCGGGAGATGCCGGGCGGTGGAGTGAGGAGCGGCGGCGCATCGTTCTTTTGCATGAGATGATTCATGCGCGGCGGCTCGATTCACTGTGGGGATTGGTGACGCAAGGCGCATGGGCGATGCATTGGTTTAACCCTATGGCGTGGCTGGCCGCGAAGCAGTTCCGGAAGGAGCAGGAGCGATCGTGCGACGATGCGGTGGTGATGGCGGGCACGGCGAGCGCGGTATACGCCGGACATCTGATCGATGTCGCGCGGGCGATCACGATGCCGGAAGCGGCGTTGGGGATGGCGGACGCGTTCGACCTAGAAGGGCGGGTTCACGCGCTGCTCGATCCGGCGCGAAATCGGAAGGCGGTCAGCCGGAAGATCTGCGCCGCGATGTTGGCCGGTGCACTGGCAGTCACGATGCCCTTGGCTGCGATTCGCGCGCAATCGACCGCAGTGGTCGTGCCGCGAATTTTGATCGCGACGCCGGTGGACATCGCGGCGCCGGTAAAGAAAGAGCCCGCCGTTCATAAACCGGCACCACGCCGCGCGCAGCCGGCTCCTATCGAAGAACCCCAAGCTGCGGCCCGGGCTTCCATAGCAGGATCGGTACTGGACCCTAGCGGCGCAGTGATTCCGCGCGCGGCGATTTCCTTCAAAAATACCGGAGGCGCGAACGAGGAGGCAGCGGTCGCCGATGCAGCGGGCGCCTACAGACTGCCGGGAATTCCCGCCGGCGAGTATCTGGTGAAGGTGACCGTTCCGGGATTTGCGCCCTACCAGAAGACGCTGACGATTGAGGCGGGGGCGAACGCGACGACGAATTTTTCGCTCACGCTGGGGGACGTTAAAATGACCGAAGAGATCGTCGCTCAGCGTCCGCAGATGGCCGCGCCTTCCGGTCCGCCGCAAAGGATTCGCGTCGGGGGGAATGTCCAGCCGATTAAATTGATTTCGAAGGCCAGCCCCGAGTATCCAGCCGATGCACGGGCGGAGGGAGTGGAGGGCACGGTGGTGCTGCGCGCCGTGGTTTCAAAGGAGGGCGGCCTGCTAAACGTCACTCCGATCAGCGATGTCGATCAGCGGCTGATAAGCGCTGCCACCGCGGCGGTATCGTTATGGAGATATGAGCCGACGCTGCTGAACGGAGAGCCGGTGGAGGCGGTCATTACCATCGCCGTGTCATTCCGGCTGAACTGATCACCTAAATCATGCCAGATAATCGAACAGACTAGTTCGTGGAATCTGCTGGAAGGACTGAAGCGCGGCCTGCTGCTCAGTTTGGGCCTGGGTCAGATTCAGGATCGATTGCGTTTCATCGGCGTCCTGGATGCCGGCAATCTGGGTCTGCAACTGCGTGGTCAAAGTGGCGGCGGAGCTGGTCGCGGCAGTGACGGCATCCTGCGCGGTGCCGTAGAAGGCAAGTTGGCTGTTCATGTAAGTCGCGACGTTCGGGAGGGCGCTATTGGCGGTGGTGATCGCCGTCTGATCGTTGGCGTTGAGCGCGGTCACCATGTTATTGATCGACGTGAAGACATTAGTGGAGGGGTCGGCGGAATCGAAAATCTGCTGCGCGGTCAAGGCGACCGGGAAAGTGGTTCCGTCGGAGGATTGAATCGTGCGGGTGGACGCGGAACCCTGATAAGTGCTGACTGGATCAGGCTGCGTGGCGTCGAAAGTATAGGGCTGAGCCTGGTCCGTGTCGCCGGCGAAAATATAGCGTCCATTCACTGAAGTATTGGCGAGCCCCACCATTTGCTGCTCCACCGATTGCAACTGCTGCGCGATATCGACGCGGCCGGCGGCGGTCTGGGTACTTGTGGCGCCTTCGGCCGATAGGGTCTGCACCTGATCCATGAGCGAAACGGCCGTCTCCATCGATTGCTCCCCGGTATTGACTTCGGTCGACACCATGCCGAGATTCGAAGTGACCTGCTGCGCGGAGCCGAGATTCGCCTGCGCCTGCAACAGCGGCGAAATCACGTCCGGCGAGTCCGAGACGACGTTCACCTTGAGACCTGTCGAAAGCTGGGTCTGGGCTTGCGACATCTCGACACCGATCCGGTTGACATTGTTCAGAAATTCTTGCGTTAAGGGTTGCAGACTGGAAACCATGGTCATTCCTCCGTTTATGTGGCCACCGGCATCATATTCATCAAAGCGTCGGTCAGGCTGTTCAGCGTCGTCACCACTTTTGCCACGGCGGTATAGGATTCCTGAAATTCAAGCAGCTTGGCCGCCTCCGTATTGAGCGAAACGCCGCTCACAGCGGCTCTTTGGGCTTGCGCCTGGGTCACTAAATTCTGCTGTTCCGTTTGATTATTGGTGGCCGTCGAAACATCGGTGCCTACCGTCTGGCCCAGGTTTCCGAACGCCTCCGTGAAGGTGAATCCATTGTCGTCGGAAGCGGTCGATAGGTTTGCCAGGGCCAGTGCGTTTCCATTGCCGCCTGGAGAAGACGCCGACGCGGCCGCGATCTGGGAGCCGGTGAAACCCGGCGTTACCGCCAGAGTATAGGCTGCGGTGGCCGAGGAATTGTAAGTGAACAAATTCGTGGTAGGCGCGTTTCCGTTCGCATCCACACCTCCCGAAAGCGTGGTATTCACGGTATCGGCGAAGCTCTTGGCCAGACTGTTCAGCGAACTCATATAACCGGGCAGAGTTGTGTTGTTCTCCTGAATCTGGGCGCCCAGTTGGCCTCCGGTGATCTGCGAGGTGATATTGTTGCCTACCGAATCCTGGATGACGGTCTGCGGAGTGGAGAAATTCGCCGAAACATTGAACGCCTGATTGCCCATCACGAGCGGCGTCTGTCCGCCCAGGTACACGTTGATCTGGCCGTTCGTGGTCGGGACCACGGTGAAATTCGCGATTTCTGAAAGATTTTCGAGATCGGCATTCTGTTGCGCGGAGAGGCCCGCGTCGGTGGTGCCGCTGGCATTGCCGGCATCATTATTAATAGAGGCAAGATCGCCGGCAATCTGGTTAATGCTGGCCAGCGAATCGCTGGTCTCCTGCTCGATGTTGCCCGAAGCGGTACTGATGCCACTCGCGGCTTGGTTGAAAGAAGTCGCCACCGTTTGCGCCTGCGTGATCACGTTCTGCCGCGCCACGGCGTCATTCGGACTGACGCTTAAAGCGGAAGCGCTGTTGAAAAACGAATCGAGAGAACCTGAAATGCCGGTGGTCGACGATAAATCAAACATGGATTGCAGCGGCGTCAAATCCGACACCTGCTGTTCCGCCGTGCCCAGCAAAGTGGTCTGCGTTTGTACCGCTTGCTCCAGATAGGGGGAACGCGTACTGTCCATCGGTCCCGTCGAAATCCCTCCGTAAAGCGCCTCTGAAGGATTGAAGGAATCGGCCACAAGCGTCACGCTCTGTTCGGCATAGCCGGGCGTGTTCTGGTTGGCGATGTTGTTCTGAATGGTGTTGAACTCCTGGCCGTAGACATCCAGGGCCTGCGAGGCGTTCAAAAGAGTTGTGAGAAGTCCCATAATATTTACCCGCGGATTGAGACGGTTCCCCGGGAGCCGACAAGCTGTTCGGACAGCGCCGATTCGCCCGCCTGTGTATAAGCCGGACAGCCGCCCAGCATCTTCGCCCATCCCTGGCAGAATGCCATCCCGTGCTCGATCAGCCGGGTGACGATCCGCAGGTCATTTTTGAGAAGCTTAAGCTCGCGGCGCACCTCATGCGAGGCGCCGACGCCTTCGCGCAAGTCTTGCTCGACCGTTTCGAGACAAAGCGCCGCTTCATCAAGGCCCGGCAGCGCCGCGGCGATCTCCTCCGGCTCCGGACTGAGCAAGGCGAGCCGCAACACCTCGATCCGGCCTCGCGCTTGCTTGATTTTTGAGCGTGTCACATGAGTCAATTTTCAAAAGCGTCGTCGATTACCTTCGAGGCTGTGGCCCCAGCGTCCACTGTGTACGATCCGTTGGCATACGACCGGGCCAGCGATTCGAGCTTATTCTGCCGCTCCGGCGATTCCGCCGCCAGCGACCGCAAGCTTTTTACCAGTTCCGACAGGTGTACATCATCGTTCGACGAAGTCGCCGTCGTTGGCGTCGAGCCCGCGCTGGAGCTTTGGCCCGTGCGCGCGGTTTCCTGCGTCCCCGACGTTCCTGTCGAGGTGAGAGATGTTGATATGGAGTCGTTTACCTTCATTTGGCAGCCCAGGAGGGGACTTTCCCCTCTGAATTATCCTATCGGCTATCATGTCCCATCTTTTACAATTTAATTATTTTTTCTAGGACAAGTAAATTCCGAACCTCCTACCCCCCTCAGGATAAGGATTTATCCAACATCCATAAAGCAGTAACAGATCATGTGGCAGATAATATGATGGGCGTCTTCGATCCGGCCCATATGCTGCTCCGGCACCTGGATGTTCAACTGGGCCAAGCTACCCAGTTTCCCTCCATCGCGTCCGGTCAGCGCGAGAGTCCGGCAGCCGAGCGAATTGGCGTACTCCATGGCTCGAATCACATTGGGTGAGTTTCCCGATCCGCTAATCGCCATGTAAATGTCGCCGGAGGCAGCGAAATTCTTCAATTGCTCCACCGCTGCGTCCTGATAATGCAGATCGTTGGCGTAAGCGGTCAGGGTCGGCATGGAATCATGCAGCGCCTGAATGCGAAAGCGGGAAGACTTCCCCAGGCTGGCGCCTTTCATCATGTCGCAGACGAAATGCGAAGCAGTGGCCGCGCTGCCGCCATTCCCGGCCACGAAAATCGCCTTTCCCTGGTCGCGAGCTTCGCGAAACCATTCTATGGCCTGGTCAACCTTCGCTTCATCAATGGTTTGGATCGTCTGGAGCAGATTCTCGCGGTAAGTAGCGGGAAATGACATTTTCAATCCCATTGTATACTGAAGCTCCAATGGCGGAACGACGGTGAGGGGCGATTATGCTTTCTTTTCCAAAGCCTGATCCGGGAATATTCGCATAAATTCGGGAACCTAAATGCTGGCTGCTAAAGACTGGCTGCTAAAGACTAAAGACTGGCAGCCTGGGGTCGCGCCTCAACCGGCGCCGGCTCATCCAGAATCACGATCTCCACCCGCCGGTTGCTGGCCCGTCCATCCGCCGTTTGATTTGTATCCTTAGGATCGAACGAGCTGTAGCTCGCCACCGAAAGCCGCGAATCCGCGATCCCTCCATCGCTGCCTAACAGTTCCAGTAACCGTAAGCTCCGCGCCGCGGCCAGTTCCCAATTATTCTTAAAACGCCGATTATGAATGGGCACCGCGTCGGCGTGTCCGACCAGCGTCACCCTGTTCGGGATCTCCCGCAGGATCGCCGCAATCTGTTCCACCAGCGGCCGTGCTTCGGCGCTGATCGCGTCGTCTCCGGACGCGAAAAGAATCGTCTGCGGCAGACTGATGACCAACCCGCGCGGCTCGCGTTTCAAATCGAGCCCCAGCGTTTCGAGCTTCTGCTGCGTTGGCTCCGGCGGAGCAGCCGGCATAGGTTCAGGAGCCTTTACGGCAGCTTTTTCCACCACCACAGCCTTGGGAGCCATCTTGCTTTGCGCCGCCGCCGCGACAAAGAAAATCAGCAGGATCGTTAAAACGTCCATATAACTGACCATCCATCGATCCCGGCCCTGGTCCGCAGTGCGCCGCGCTATCCTTTTCATGCGCCCTGTTCCCCCGGCCGCAGGAAGCAGCTCAGCCGATCCCGCACCAGCGCCGGATACACGCTGTCGAACAGGCACAGCGTACCTTCGACGATCATTTCATGTGTCTCAAACCGGTCCGCGACATGCGCCCGCAATCGCTGCGCCGCCGGCAGCAGGATCAGATTCGCTAACCCCAGTCCGTAGATCGTCGAGACGAATGCCGTGCCCGTTCCCGCCGCCACCGACGAAATGTCTGAGAACTGCCGCAGCACGTTCATCAATCCGACCACTGTGCCCAGCACTCCGATCGTCGGCGCGAAACCGCCCGCCACCTCGAAGATTCTGGCGTCCGTTTCCCCCTGTTTTTCAGCCTGGTGCAACTTCGTTTCGAGCATCGCCTGTAATTCCGCGCGATTGCGCGCGTCCATCGCCAGCAGCAGGGATTCTCGCAAAAATGGCTGACTCGCTTGTCCGATCATCGGCTCGATTCCGAACAGTCCTTTGGGTCGCCCGATTTTCGATAACGCCACAAACTCCTCCAGCAACGCGACGCGATTCTCTGTCGGCGCCCGCAGCAATGCCACCGCGCTTCGCACCGCCCGATCCAGCGCATGCCGCGGCGTCGTGATCAGGATCACGCCCAGCGTCCCTCCCAGCACGATCAGCACTCCGGTCGGTTGAAAGAAATATCCAATGCGAATCCCGGCAAAAGCAATGCCGGCCAGCACCGCGCCGATCGCGACGACGATGCCCGCCACCATCCATAGATCGATTTTTCGACGCGCGGCCGGCGTCGGTTCGAAAATACTAACAGGTTCACGTGCGATAGCGATAGCTGGTGAAGACACGCCATCTCTCATTGCACGCAACGGGCCGCGCTCCTATCGAACCCCGTCAATACGGCCCCGTAAATCGCCCGGCAAAATTTTGCCGCCACCCGCCGCAACGGCAATTATCTGCCCAACCAGCCGCCATCCACCACCAGAACCGACCCGCTCACGTAATCGGAAGCCCTCGACGCCAGAAAAACCGTAGCTCCCTTGCAATCGTCCGGCATTCCCCATCGGCCCGCCGGGATTCGCGAAAGGATCGCCGCCGCGCGGTTCGGATCGGCGCGCAGGCCGGACGTATTGTCCGTCTCGAAATAGCCCGGCGCAATCGCGTTCACCTGCACATTGTGCGGAGCCCATTCATTCGCCAGCGCCTTCGTCAATTGACCGATCGCGCCCTTGCTCGCCGCGTAGCCAGGCACCGTGATCCCGCCTTGAAACGTGAGCATCGACGCCGTGAAGATAATTTTTCCTGCCCCGCGCCCCACCATCCGCTTGCCGATTTCCCGGCTGATCACGAATTGCGAATTGAGATTCGTCTCGATCACCTCATCCCAATATTCATCAGAATGCTCCGCCGCGCGCCCGCGCAAAATCGTTCCGGCATTGTTGACCAGGATGTCGATCACATCGCCTTCCAGTTCGCGCAGCAACCCATAAACCGCCTCACGCTTCGCGAAATCGCACGCATACCCGCGAAATTTCCGGCCCAGCGCCGTGACCTGCCGCTCGATATCGGACCCGCTCGCCTCCAACGTTTTACTCACCCCGATGATATCCGCGCCCGCTTCCGCCAACGCCACCGCCATCGCCTTCCCGATGCCGCGCTTCGCTCCGGTGACCAGCGCCGTTTTCCCATCCAGCTTGAAAAGATCCAAAACGCTCATATTCGATAGGCCTCCGCAGCCGTCCCGCCGAAAATCGCCGCGCGTTCGTCGGACGATAATTGCTGCGCCGCGCGATGCATCAGATCGTTCCAGCCCTTATAAGTCGTGGCGGAAAGGCACACCGGCCAATCGGACCCGAACATGATGCGCTTCGGGCCAAACGCGTCGATCGCCGTATCGATATAGAACCGCAGTTGCGCCTCCGTCCAATGCTTGTGATCGGCTTCAGTGACCACACCCGAAACCTTGCACCACACGTTGGGCCGTTTCGCCATCTCCCGCAAATTGTCGCGCCACGGCATCACCACGCCCTCGCGAATCCGCGGCTTGGCGATGTGATCCAGGATGAATCGCTGCTTCGGGTGCCGATCCACGAATTGAATCGCATAAGGAAGATGCCGGTCGAAAATGAGAATGTCATAGGCCAGCCCATGCTTATCGAGCAGCGACACCCCAGCGTTAAAATCCTCGCGCAGAATATAGCGGTCGTCTTTTTCATCCTGCACCACATGACGCACGGCCTTCAGCTTTTTGTTGGCCGCGTATTTTTCGAGATCGCCCTCCACTGTGGCCGAGGTCAACGGAACCCATCCGACCACTCCTTTTAGAAACGGATATTCGGCGGCCAGCGCTAGCAGCCACTCCGTCTCGCCCGTCGTTTGCCGCGCCTGCACGCAAACGGAGCCGTCGATTTTCGACGCGCGCAGCACCTTGTGCAGATCCTCAGGCAAAAAATCCCGCCGCAGCGCCGGATCCTCGATCCAACCATACTCCGCGTCCGAGTATTTCCAAAAATGTTGATGTGAATCGAGTCTCATATCTCAGCGACCACCTTAGCAAACAGTAGAACCTGCGAAAAACTGGGGAGAGCCTACTCTGTCCCAAGGCGCCACAATCCTCGTGCAGACGCTCAATACCATGCCGCCAGCGGACAGAGCGGGCTGTCCCCAGTTTTTCGCCCCATCCACTCAGCCCCGCGTTCGTGAGGCGGCGCCATGCGCTGCCAGCACATCGCCAACCGAGCCGTGACCGCAGGGAGCGGAGCCAAATCCCGGATGTTTTCGGCCCCACAACCACGTACGAATCCCACCCAAGGAATTACAGCCCGCATCCGTGCCACTAACAGCCCAATTCAATCCTGATTCTCCGCCCGCCCGCTACCCCACCTCCGATTCGCAACCGGAGCAATCAGTTCGCGAATCTCCGGCAACACCCCCGCATCCGCACTCCCGGCGCCGGCATTCTGCCGAACCTGTTCCACCGTCGACATGCCAGCCAGCGTCGTCGATACATAAGGGTGCTTCATACAAAACTGTAACGCCAGGTCGCTCGCCGCAACCCCGCGCTGCTCGCAGAATTCCACGATCCTTCGTCCCACCTCCTTCACCTCAACCGGTGCCGGATGCCACTGCGGCGGACCGCCCACAGTCAGAATTCCCATGTGCAGCGGCGATGCGTTGATCAAGCCGATTTCGTGCTCCTGAACGAACGGCGTAAGAATCTCATCCATATCCGTGATGAACAAATTGTAGCGGCAATAAGAAAGGACCACGTCCACCGGCGCAGCCTCCGCTACCTCGCGCAGCATCTTCAACTGCAATCCCGTGATGCCGATAAATCGAGCCTTCCCCTCGCGCTGAAGCTCCCGCATCACCGGAATCGCCTCTTCCACGATCTGCGTTTCACTCACAAATTCGATGTCATGGGCCAGAAAAACGTCCAGATAATCGGTACGCAACCGTCGCAAGGATTCATCGATGCTCCGACGAATGCGCGCCGCGCTGAAATCGAATCCGTTTATATCGTAGCGGCCGCATTTCGTGGCCAGCACGATCTTGTCGCGCCGCCCTTCAAGAGCCGCGCCCAGCCGCGTCTCCGCCAGCGTGCGTCCATAATAAGGAGCCACATCGAAGTAATTAATCCCCAGATCGATCGCGCAATGGACCGCCCTCTCGCCCTCCGCCGGATCCGTCTCACCGAATTCGTTGCCGAGCGGCGCCGCGCCAAAACCGAGCTTCGAGACTCGCAAACCGGTGCGCCCCAGCGTCCTGTATTCCATGTCTTCTTAGTATGCCGTGCGAACATGATCTTATGACAAGACGCGAGATTCTGATGCTCCCGTTTGCCGCCTTACCGGTGCTCGCCGCCCCGGCGAAGGAATTTTGGAACGAGAAGAAACCGGAAGACTGGACGGAACAGGAAGTTCAGGAAATGCTCACGAAATCGCCGTGGGCGAAGGAAGCCGCGGTCAGCGTGTTCGGCGGCGCAGGCGGATCCTTGCTGAATCGCAATGGCGCAATGAATCGAAACGGCGGCATGACGAACACCGGCCGCCAGCGCGCCAACGGCAACCCGACCACCAGCGATGCGCCGGATCTTGCCTATAAAGCGACCGTGCGCTGGGAATCGGCGCTGCCCATTCGCAATGCGCTGAAAACCAAGCCGTATGCGGAGCTGGCGGATTTCTACATCCTCGCCGTCGTCGGGGATCTTACGCTCGCCGATGCCGATGCCGATGAGGCGCAAAGCGAAGCGCGCCTCGATATGATGAAGCAAAATACCAAGCTTGAAAAGCACGGTGGACCGCTCCCTCTGGCCAACCTCGCGG
>JBEKPC010000002.1:0-115206 GCA_049521155.1 Bryobacteraceae bacterium | reverse complement strand
CCGTCTGGCGCACGTACAAACCCGACCACCCAGATAACGCCATCCGGAGCAACGGTTACAGCCTTAGGAACAAACGGGGAGATCCGTATGATCGTTTTACTGCCGTGATCCGGCGCGATCATAGAGAGAAAGTTGGCCCCACGACCGTCGTCACTCAAGGCACCACCAATTATTGCGATGCTTCCGTTTTGCGCTCCGGCGGCCCCAAGAATCGTGATGTTGTGGCCGCCCGTAAACGAAAACCGAATATCTTCCCGACTGCCGTCCTTATCGATCCGCCAGAGAATCGGCTCATCAGACGGGTTGAGGTTGGCGCATAACAGTCCGTTGCCACTCCACACCGGATCAAAATGTCCCGACCACTCGTACTGGACCTCGCGCTGATCCAGCTTGGCAATCACGCGCACCTGGCCCCCCGCGCTGCCGGCCATAATAACCAGCAACCCCACGATAAACAGAGCAGACAGTTCAAGTCGCTTTCGCAGCATTCGACCCTCCATCGAAACCCCCGAAATCAACCCTCGCCTTTTCGGGCTGACAGAAGATTGTCACGAAATCAAAAACGGAATCAATAGAAAAGCAGAACCGGCAAATCGGAAAACTATAGTTTAATTAAAACCCAACAAAACCGCGATTCTGCTGCTGCCCACCATCTCCCGATCCAGGAATCTTAATCATAAATAGAAAAACAATAACATCGCTATCGCGAAAATAGCCGCGTGCCATGTGTGAGCCTTCGCGCACGCCTCCGAATTAATTCACCATCTCAGCTTTGCTCCCCGGCGCGAACGGCGCTATTATACAGGTGAAATTATGCCTATTCAAAACGTTCTTGTGGTTGACGTGGGCGGCACGCACGTGAAGGTCGGCACCTCCGGCCGGAAGGACATCGTCAAGATTGAATCCAGTCCAACCATGACGCCTGCAAGCATGGTGGCCGACGTGAAGAAATCGACCGCCGGATGGAAATACGATGCGGTCGCCATCGGCTATCCAGGACCCGTCCTGCACGGACGGCCTGTCGCTGAACCTCACAATCTAGGTGTGGGCTGGGTCGGCTTCGATTTTCGAAAAGCCTTCGGCAAGCCCGTCAAACTGGTGAACGACGCGGCCATGCAGGCGCTCGGCAGCTATGAAGGAGGGCGCATGCTTTTCCTAGGCCTCGGGACCGGCCTCGGCGCCGCGCTGATTGTCGACGGCGCGCTGGAACCGATGGAGCTGGCTCATCTACCCTACAAAAAAGGCCGCACCTATGAGGATTACGTCGGTCTGCGCGGCCTGGAACGGCTCGGGAAAAAGCGTTGGGCGCGCCATGTCTTCGACGTCGTCGAAAGATTGAAAGCGGCGCTCGGAGCCGACTATGTCGTGCTGGGCGGCGGTAACGCGAAACTCCTCAAGGAGCTGCCTCCCGGCGCACGCCTCGGCGAGAATGCTAATGCGCAAAAAGGCGGCATCCGTTTGTTTCAAGGAGCGCCTTTGAAGTAATTACTTCGATTTCCTCTTCCCCATCATTGCTGTCGCCTGGCTGATCACCCATTCACGATCGCCTCGGGTCCAGGCTTCTTTGACTGCATCGTCGGGAAGTCCGGCGATCCGCCCTAGAAGCAGATAAGGAGGAAGGGCGTGCGCCAGCGTTTTCCAGCGAGCCATCTCGATCAAGGACGGAAGGGCGCGGTCGCGGATCTGGTCCAACACACCTGGAGCCGGCTGATCCGTCAGGATCTGCAACGCGCCCACCGCCCGGTTCCTATCCGACCAGGACAGCGAGTTCAGCATCTCGATGAACCAGGTAGGAGAGATTCGGATGCCTTGCTTGGGCTCGAGTTTGGCCAACACCTCGATCGCGACCAGACTGCGGGTGGCGTTGATGCGCACGCCGGCGTCGGCGTCCTTTAATGCGTATTGCAGATCGTTGATCACGTCCAGTTTGTTCGGCGCGTAGCCGATGACATATGCGGCGATGGCCCTTTGGTCTTCATCGGAGGAGTTTCGGAGCACGTCGCGCAGTTCGGCAAGATGATCCGTGGCGAATAGCGGAAAGCGATCCTGAATCAGCCGGGTGGCGGGATCGGCCGAGCGCGCATGGCCCTGCGTCAGATCCTCAGCCGTGATGTGCGCGCGGGAAGCGGCGGCGGAAGCTTCGACGAAACTGCGGTACTCGTTCGAAATCGTCTCCGGCAGACGCATGTCGCCTTCAGGAGCTTCGCGCAGATCGAAATGCGGCGCCCCGCGCTCTTCGAGGCCGATATAAAGGACCATTTTCCCGGCGTCGTAAACGGCTTCAAGATGCGATTCCACCACGCCTGGGATCTGGTCGAGACGCTCCTCCGCGTCACCCTTGGAGGCAGGCAGAGGCGCGCCTTCCTTGACGCCGACCGCTTGGCGCACCTGCGTTTCCGTGGTTTTGCGGAGTCCGTAAAAATCCAGCGTGTCGATCCGAGGAGCCTGAGCGAAAGCCAATCCGCCCAGACACAAGAATAGTGTGGAGAGTCGCACTACCTGATAAGACGCGCCTCGGCCCGATTAGGCTCCAGCTTGTTTTTCCGCCAGTGGACCAATCAGCGGAATCACGAACTTGTCTTTGTTATAGGCCTTATAGATCAGGAACGCCCACATGCCTACGATGCCAATCATTAACACGACGTACATCAGCATGATGATCAGCGGGCCGATCACCGGAATGTAGTGCAGCACGAAGCTGAAAATTCCCACCACGATGTAAAGAGGAATGATCGCGATGTTGAAAAAGATCGATTGGAACGCGTGGAAGCGAACGGTCCGGTTCTTGTTATACGGCTCCAGCACGAGGAAAAGAACGCCCGTGATCCACCCGAGCGCATAACACAGCGCCGACGCCACGTTCTCTTCCATGCCGGCTGATTGTACTATAGGAGCCGCTGGTGGCGGCACGTAAGTACCTCCGCCCTGGCCCGGATCGGGCATCGGCGACCCGCACTTGGCGCAAAACTTCCCCGGCGAATCGGTACCGCAATTTGGGCAAAAAGCCATTCTTCCTCCGTTCAGATTACTCTACTCTTAATATGCGCAATCCGCAATCGATTTTGATGTGTCAAGATAGACGGAAATGACGCGCCTGCTGATTCTCTCTCTTGTGATCGCGGGAAATCTCCCCGCGGCGGATCATCTTTTGAAAATTACCCCGGAAACCGTGGCTTGGGGCTACTATTGGTCGGCCGCCAAACCGGTGCTGACCGTCCAGAGCGGAGACACGGTCACTGTCGAATGTGTTTCCGTCGGCAACCCCGCCACCCTCGAACGCGCGGGCCTCCCGCCCGACCAGGTGGAGGCCGATATTCGCCGCTTGTATGCTGAAGTTCCCAAGGAGAAAAAAGGTCCGGGCGGCCATCCGCTCACCGGGCCAATTGCGATTGAAGGCGCCATGCCCGGCGACGTGCTCGAAGTGCGCATCAAGGAAATTCGTCTGCGCTCGGGATATGCGTTCAACAGCATGGGGCCGAACAGCGGATTTCTGAAAGGCGAATTCGCTGCCAACAAGTCGCGCATCATTTATTTCAACAAAGAGAAGACCGTCGGACACTTCGCGCCGGGAATCGATATACCCCTGAAGCCGTTCTTCGGCAGCATGGGCATCGCGCCGCCGGAATCAGCCGGAAAAATCAGCAGCGCGCCTCCAGGCATTCACGCCGGCAATATGGATAACAAGGAACTGGTGGCCGGGACCACTCTGTTCATTCCTGTGCATGCCGCGGGAGCGCTCTTCGAGGTCGGCGACGGCCACGCGGGCATGGGCAACGGCGAAGTGGATATCACCGCGATGGAGACCTCGCTCACCGGCGTGTTCCAATTTATTCTGCACAAGGACATGCATCTGAACTGGCCGCGCGCCGAAACGCCCACCCACTGGATCACCATGGGCATGGACGCGGACCTGACCGAGGCTGCGAAAATCTGCGTGCACGAGACGCTCGATTTCCTGGTCAACGAGAAAAAAATGACCAGGGAAGACGCCTACCAGTTGGCAAGCGTCGCCGTCGATTTCGATATCACCCAGCTCGTCGACGGCACCAAAGGCGTGCATGGGATGATTCCGAAGAGCATTTTCGTGAGTACGAAATAGCTCGCTTAAGGCAGGGAAGCCCCACCCGCAGCGCAAACGCCACGTTGCCCTCTTCGACGACGCGAGAGGGACGGACAGGTGGCTCCGGACAGGGCCGTTTTCAGAATCCCATTTCTTAGACAACTTTTATTGTTAAGTTTTGTAAGGCTCAATGCCTTGCCAATCCGGTTTTCGCGTCATACTGAGTGAAGTGCCGCCTTACGAGGACGAATTAGCGCAAATTGTCGCGGATCTCAACCGCACGGCGCCCTCCTCTCAGGTTCCGCGCGAATCCCGCCCATATTCGCCCGAAAATCTGGCGTCGAGTAATCAACAGCTCGATTCCCTGCTCGCGCAAGCCGTGCGCCGGACCGCCTCCGATCTCCTGCTGATCGCCGCAGCGCCCGCCAATCTCCGCATTGGAGGATCGCTCACCCCCACCGGCCCGCCCCTCGATGCCGAGGAGATCCGCAAGCTGCTGCTTCCGTTATTAACCATGGAGCAGTCCCAGGAATTGCAGCGCACCAAGTCGGTCGATCTCTGTTTCAGCCGCGAAGGGATTGGACGATTTAGAGCCAACGTTCATCATCAGCGCGGGACCATCGCCGGGAGCATCCGTCTGCTGCCCGAAAAAATTCCCACTCTCGAATCGCTCCACCTGCCTCCGATTCTTCGTAAGCTGGCCGAGGCGCGTCAAGGCCTAGTCCTGATCACCGGACAAACCGGATGCGGAAAAAGTTCGACCCTTGCCGCCCTGCTGGAGCTGATCAATACCAACCGCCGCGATCACGTCGTCACCATTGAAGATCCGGTCGAATATGTGCACACCAACCGCTCCTCGATCATTGAGCAGATCGAAGTCGGCCACGATACGCCGGATTTCGCCAGTTCCTTGCGCAGCATTTTGCGCCAGAACCCCGACGTTATTTTAGTAGGCGAAATGCGCGATCCGGAGACCATTTCGACTGTCCTGACCGCCGCCGAAACCGGGCACCTCGTGCTATCGACTCTCCATACCAACGACACTTCGCAGGCGGTGTCGCGCATTCTCGATTCGTTTCCCGCCGGCAATCAGCCCCAGATCAGGCAGCAGTTGTCCCTCGCACTGCTGGCCGTGGTCGCCCAGCAACTGGTGCCGGGAATCAGCGCCAGTCGCTTTCCGGCAGTGGAAGTTCTGATGGCGACTAGCGGCGTGCGAAGCCTGATCCGCAAGGGCGAGGATCATCAGATTTATAGCGCCGTTTCGACCGGCCGCACCGAAGGCATGATGACCATGGAGCAATCGCTGGCGGAAATGGTGCGAGCCGGAAAAATCACCCGCGATACCGCCTTGGCCCATTGCTTCCGCCCCGAAGATCTGCGCCGTTATTTGCAGAACTAAGCAATCACCCCTTCCAGAATCTCCGCCGCAATCCTCTTCGTTATCTCCAGACCGCCGATCTCGATGCGTCCTTCGGCGATCAGCCGCAGAAACGTCGCCGCCGCGATCGGATCGAACTGACCGCCGGAGTTGGTCTCGATCTCCCGAATCGCCTCCCGCAGAGACAGCGCGCCGCGGTAGGACCTGGTCGTCGTCATCGCGTCGAACACATCGGCCACGTGGACAATGCGCGCGTCGATCGGCACCAGGTTGCCCGCCAGGCCGTACGGATATCCGGTGCCATCGTGATTTTCATGATGCAGCTCCACCACGTTCAGCAAATGCTCGAACCGTCCCACTTTTTCGAGAATTTTGCGCCCGATCTGAGGGTGTAGTTTGATCAGTCCGTACTCTTCCGGAGTCAGCACGCCGGGCTTTTGCAGCACCACATCGGGAATCCCGATCTTGCCGATGTCGTGCAGTTGCGCCGCGACTCGGATGGCTTCCGCATCCTCATTCGATAGCCCCATCTCGATGGCCAAGGTATGCGAATAGGCCGCCACCCGCAGGCTGTGGCCCGCGGTGTAAGGATCGCGAGCATCCAGCGCCTGCGCCATCGTCTCCACGAATTGTAAATAAGCCAAGTCCAGCGCTGCCTGCGATTGCAGAATCGAGCTTGCCGCTTTGTTCAATGCCCCCGCCAGCTCATACACTTCGCACAAACTCGAGTCCACCGGAAAATTTGGCAGGAAGCTGCCCGTGCGCTCGCTCACCAGCACCGCATTCCTCAAGCCCCGCCAGGATGCTACCCGCATCCGCGAAACCGTCACGGATAGGACAACGGAAAAAATCAATCCGCAGATGCCGGTCTGTAAGGTGCTGGCGCACACAAACCCCGTCGCCTTCCCAACCGCTAACACCGAGGCAACGGACGCCGAGATCAGCAGAAAGGTCCGCTTTGTAAGATTTAGGTGCCGCATCATCCCTGCTGATTAAACACATCGGCGTCGAAGACCGGTGTATGAGAGAAATCATACCTATCGCCATCGGATTCAATAGAATACGCGATTCGGCACATGCTCCCTGCACACTTTCGCCTGCCTCATCGTCAATCGTCTCAATGAGAGGACGCCAGCTCTTGTTTTGCCTCCTGATCGCTGCCGCCGCGCGCGCCGGAGTGGTGCAGGGAACCGTCCAGGAATACGCCTCCGGCTACGCTCTTTCGCGCACCGTCGTCCGCCTGATTCCAGTGCCGCGCGCCGATAATATCAATCTGAAGGAGTTGCAGTTGAGGACCGCCGGTGTCGGTCAATTCGTATTCTTCAATGTGCCCGACGGATATTATTTCCTCATCGCCACCCGCAACGGCTATTTTCCCGGCGCCTACGGCCAGAGGCGTCCCAACGGGCAAGGGACGCCGATTTTTGTCACCCGGGATTCCGACCTGTTCGCCCAGCTTCGTATGCACCGCAAAGGCGCCATCACCGGCCGTGTGCTCGATGAGAATAACGTAGGGATGGAAGGCATTCCGGTGGTAGCCTATCGCGCCCGCCTGCCTCTGCGCGTCGTCGGCGAAGGAATTTCGGACGATCGCGGCGTGTACCGGATTCACGGGCTCGATGCCGGCAAATATTGGGTGCGCGCCACCTCCCACACGCTCGAGGACGGATCCGGCATCCTGCCCACTTTCGGCCCGGAATCACGCGAAGTGAGGGAAGCGCGGGCGCATGATGTCAGGCTCGACGAGGATACGCCCGATGCGGATGTCCACGTCGAATTCGGCAGGCTTTTTATTCTGAGCGGGCTCGTCGATTGTCCCCCGCCTGGCCTGGCGAAAGTGACTCTTTCGTCCGAAACAATGCGCCGGACCACCCAGGTCGGCTGCGGCGGGAAATATTCGTTTCCCGATCTGGCTCCAGCCGTGTACGAAGTCAGCGCGGTCCTCACGGACGGCACCTTATCCGGCTTTTTCGAGGCATTTTTCGACAGGCCAATCTCCAACGCCACGGTCCGTCTGGAACCCTCGCCGTCGGTAGAGTTCGTGACCCGCCGCGCCGGTAGTTCTTCCAGAATGCCCATCACCGTGACGGGACGCAGGTATGACTTATACGACGCGGAGCAGGAACAACAGATCCAAACGCCGCGCGCCACTTTGACCGCCGGCCACTGGGAGATGAGCGCCCAGCCGGCGCCGGATCAGTACATCGAGTCGATCGTCAATCGCCTTTCGCAGTTGCGGCACCCTTCGCAAACCGGACAATCGGTGGAATGGTACGAGGTTTTCATAGAAATGCGCGGCGTGGACCAAGTCGTGATCAACGTCGCCGACGGCGCCGGTAAACTCGCCGGCAGCGTCCTGCACGACGCCAAAGCAGTTCCCGGCGCACCGGTATTTCTGTGGCCCCTTTCCGAGGCCGGAAGAAGATCGTTAAAAGGATACCGCATGGTCATCGCGGACACGGACGGAAAGTACCAGTTCGAAGGCCTCCCGCCCGGCGACTACGCCATGCTGGCAACCTACGACTTCACCGAAATCGACGAATCATCGCTAAATGAAGGCTTAGCAATCACCGTGCATGCAACAGAGTCGCAAAAAACCTCCGCCGATCTTCCGCTGTGGGTGTCACCGTAAGGCTCAAGCGGGCGTCGACGCTGTGTGGGGCGGCCAATGTTGGCGGCAGCCTGCCTTTGAGCAGGCTTTTCGACAATCCACAAAAGCCGCCTGAAACGCGGCTGCCGCCAACATTGGCCGCCCCACAAAACAGTAAATGTTCGGATGATATGGGCCAGTAATCTGCCACCGCTATCGTGCTAGTTGGACGGGGTGGTTAATTGGCTGATAAAAATCGAAAGAAGAAACATTTGAACGTCGTGCGGTAGTTCATCGGGCAGCTCCGCCGTAATCCCGCTGAGACGCTTTATGACCGGACCCGCTGAAATCGTGCCCCTCTGCGTTTCGTTCTCGAACAAGCCGAATTTCGTGGCCAATAAAACCATCGCTTTGAACGTCCACTCCTTGCCGCCGAAGGGGAACGTATAGTGATTCAGAAACGGCTTCCTGCTCGCGGTCACGATCAGCGTATCCCCGAACTTCAGATGCCTCTGCGGCGCCAGAAATCCCGATCTAGTGATGCCAAAGCTCTGGCTGTTCAGCTCGAACGTCGACCTGGTGTCGTTGATCGTTCCGATCGGTGCGCCCATCGAAAGGACTTCGAACAGCGCATCCTTGCGAAACCCCCGGCCGGAAATCTGATTTGCCGTCAGCGTGACGGAAATTTATTTCCGCGCGCCGCGCTGCGGACTCTTCAACTTCGATTGACGCCGTTTGGCCGCCTTGCGCTTCGGTTTGCTGATGATGAAGGTGCCGCTACCCATGTATTCGGCTTTGTAGAGCTTGTCGTCTGCCATGTAGATTTTAGTTTAGCGTATACATGACTGGAATGTTACTGTGAAGATGGATGCTCGTCCGTCTCGTTCTGCTGGCGCTCTTTGCCGCCTTAGCGCCCGCGCAACAAAAGCCTTCCGCTCTTTTTCAGGAAGTCGACGAAATGACGTCGGCGCTTTCTGAAATCACCGGCTGGCCCGTGCGGCGGAAGGTTCCCGCGAAAATTATCACCAAGGAAGAATTCCGCCGCCAGGTGGAATCCCGCATGAAAAGCTCGAATAACAAAGAGTTGCATGCCGAGGAAGTCACGCTCAAGATGTTCGGCTTTATCCCCCAGGACTTCGACCTCGCCAAGGAAACCGTCGACCTGGTGAGTGAGCAGGCGGCGGCCTTTTACGACTATTCAAAAAAGCGCTTGTTCGTGCTCGATTCGACATCCGAAGGCTCGGAGCAGCGTGTTGCGTTGGTGCATGAACTGGCGCACGCCCTGGCCGATCAGCAGCATCCTTTGGGAAAGTATTTGCATAAAGGTTCGCCCGACGACGACGCATCGACAGCGCGCGAAGCGGTCATGGAGGGCCAGGCAACCTGGCTCACCTGGGCCTATGTTTCCAAGCGCAATGGAGGCAAGGCCGAGGTCGCGCCCGACATGATCACCAAGCTGACCGAAAACTCCACCGCCGATAGCGCCGATTTTCCGGTGTTTTCGAAGGAGCCTTTGTATCTGCGCGAATCTCTCGTGTTTCCGTACGACGAAGGGATGAAATTTCAGGACGCGGTCTATCGCAAGCTCGGAAAGAAAAGCTTTGATGAGATTTTCAATCGTCCACCGCTCAGTACGCAGCAGATCCTGCACCCCGAAACTTACATCGAAAACGAAAAGCCGGAGGATCCCGACCCTCCCTCTCTCGATAAGAAAGAGTTTCGCGTCATCAACGATGGCAGCGTAGGCGAGTTCGATCTTTCCATGCTGCTGCGCCAGTTCGTGGCCGATAAAGAAGGCCGCGCCGCGGCCAGCAAATGGCGTGGCGGAGCGTTTCGCTTGTATGAGCATAAGCGCGACAAGTATCCGGTGCTCACGTACGTCGCGGAATGGTCGACGCCGGAGGCGGCGCGGCAGTTCTTCAAGCTGTATCAGCGCGTCATGAAAGGCAAGTGGAAAGAAATGAAGGTATCGGAGCGCACCGCGGACCATGTTTTTGGCTCCGGCGATTCCGGCAAGTTCGAATTGCGCGTCTCCGGGACCACCGTCACTTCCACTGAAGGTCTGAGGTAAAATCTAGTCATGCGAATTTTTGGGCTTTTCCTGGCTCTCTCTCTCGTCTCTCTGTCGCTTTCGGCGCAGCCCGCAACACCCCGCAAGGCGCCCGAGTTCACCATCATCGAGCCTTCGGGCAAACAGCTTTTGCTCTCCAGTTTCAGAGGGAAAGTCGTGGTCCTGGCTTTCGTTTTCACCACCTGCCCGCACTGCCAGGCCGAATGTGGCGTGCTCACTAAACTACAGAGCGAGTTGGGCGATAAAGGTTTTCAGCCGCTCGCCGTTGCCTTCAACCCCAACGCCGGATTGCTGGTGAATGACTTCATACAAAACTTCCACATCGGTTTCCCCGTAGGCTCCGCTCCACGCGAAACGGTGACCAGTTATCTTCAGCTTAGCGATAACGACCGCTGGGTGGTGCCGCAGATTGCCGTCATCGACCGCAAAGGTTTTATCGTGGCCCAAAGCGCTCCCACCGGCACCGAAGATTTACAGACCGAAGACAAGCTGCGCAAGCTGATCACGGATCTGCTGAGCGGCGGGAAAAAGCTCGGTAAATCGTAAATGCGCCGGATTTGCGCGTTGATCCTGTTTGCTGCCATTGCGTTGGCGATTCCGCCGCTGCCTCGCAAATCGCCTGAGTATACGATTGTCGAGCCTGGCGGCAAACAGATTTTACTCTCCAGCTATCACGGCAAAGTGGTGCTGGTGGGATTTTTCGCCACCTGGTGCCAGCACTGCCAGAACACAGCGAAAGCCTTTGCGAATCTACAGAATGCCTTTTTCACCGAAGGATTGCAAACCGTCGGCATCGCCATCAATCCCGAAGCGGACGAGGCAAAGGTACGTGAGTTCAGCCGCCTTTACGCGACCAATTTTCCGATGGGATTGAGCAAACCAGACAATGCGCTCAACTACTTAGGGATTTCAGTGATGGAGCGATGGGTGTACCCGCAAGTAGTCCTGATCGACCGCAAAGGCATGATCCGCGCAGAGAGCGATTCGAAAGGTTCACCGGAGCTGCAAGATGTTGTTTCGCTGCGGCCGCAGATCGAAAAGTTGCTTAAAGAGCGCTAATGGCTTCGGCGATGATTTTGCCGTGAAAACGGCCGTTTTCGATGAAGATTTCGTTGGTGTGCATACCGGCAACTAATACACCCGCAAGGTAAATCCCTTTGCGATCGCTTTCTAAAGTCTCGGGATTGGTATATGGGCGTTGGGTTTGCGGATCGAGGCGGATGCCGTGGGCTTCTAAAAACGTCAAATCCGGGCGATAGCCGGTCATCGCGAAGACGAAGTCGTTTTTGAGCGTCTTATCGCCGTGGGGTGTGCTGATAATCGCGCTTAATTCATCAATTCTGACTACTTTAGAGCGGTAAAATGCGCTTATTTCGCCACTTTTTATACGGTTCTCAATGTTCGGTTTTATCCAGTATTTTACGTTCTGGTGGATGCCTTCGCCGCGATGGACCAGGGTCACCCGGGCACCGGCCCACAGCAATTCGAGCGCGCCGATGGCCGCCGAGTTCTTCGCTCCGACCACGATAACATCCTGATTGTAATAAGGATGCGCGTCCTTGTAATAATGAATTACCTTGGGCAGATTCTCGCCGGGGACGTTCAGCATGTTGGGGACGTCGTAGTAGCCGGTGGAGAAAATGACTTTCTTTGACCCATACTGATGCGCATGGCCGTGAATATCAGTGGAGTGAGTGATGAAGGCTCCATCGTTTCCTGATACGTGGCTGATATTTTGATATTGACGGATGTCGAGCTGGTAATGCTGGGCTACGCGGCGGTAATATTTCAGGGCTTCGGTGCGGACGGGTTTGTCGTTGAGCGACGTCATGGGAATGTCGCCGATTTCGAGCAGCTCCGGCGTGGTGAAGAAGACCATATTGGTCGGGTAGTTATAAAGCGAGTTGACGACGCAGCCTTTGTCAATGAGCACGGCGCTGACGCCGCGGCGCTTTAGTTCGATTCCGCAGGCGAGGCCAGTAGGTCCGGCTCCGCAGACGACGACATCGAAGTGCTCCATTTACAACATGGCCTCGACGGAGGCGTAGACTTGGGCCAATGCGGTGGGCAATGCGGAGGGGTCTTTGCCGCCGGCTTCGGCCATATCGGGGCGTCCGCCGCCTTTGCCGCCGACGGCTTGGGCTACCGAGCCTGCTAATTTTCCGGCATGGACTTTCGCTGTCAAGTCCTTGGTCACTCCTGCCACGATTCCGACATTTCCTTCTTCGACGGTTGCCAGGACGACTACCGCGGTCTTCCATTTATTGCGCAGCGAATCGACCAGCGTGCGGAGCTGCTGGCGATCGAACCCTTCGACTTGCGCGGCGAGAACTTTTACACCTTTGATGTCGCGGGCTTTCGTTTCGAGCGTGCCGGCTTCGGCTTGGGCGGCTTTGTTCTTGAGCTGCGCTAATTGGTTCTCCAGCGATTTTTCGCGGGCTTGCAGTTTTTCGACTTGCTCGGCCATCTCGGTCTGTTTGGCTTGAAAGTGCCGCAAGACGGCTTCGCCGGTGATGGCTTCAATACGGCGCACTCCGGCGGAGATGGAGCCTTCGTAAATGATTTTCGAAACACCGATGTCGCCGGTGCGGGAGACGTGGGTGCCTCCGCAAAGTTCCTTGCTGAAATCGGCGATGGAGACGACGCGAACTTTGTCGCCGTACTTTTCGCCGAACAGAGCCATGGCGCCGGTCGAGAGCGCCTGGTCCAGATCCATCACGTTGGTAGTGACTTCGCGATTGAGGAGGATTTGTTCATTCATGAGGCGCTCGACTTCGGACAGCTCATCGGCATCCATCGCGGTGTAGTGGGTGAAGTCGAAGCGAAGGCGGTCGGGATCGACGACGCTGCCGGCCTGCTTCACATGCTTGCCGAGGACGGTGCGCAGGGCGGCGTGAAGAAGATGCGTACCGGTGTGATTGCGCATGGTGGAGGCACGGGTCTCCGGGTTGACCCTTGCGATGATGGTCTCGCCTTCCTTGATCGGGCCGACGATTTTTACTTTGTGCACGCTTTTGCCGGGAGCGGCGGAGCGCGTGGATTCGACGATGGCGACGGGCTCGCCTGTTTCCTTTGAGAGGAGGACGCCCGTGTCGCCGACTTGGCCGCCGGCTTCGGCGTAGAAAGGGGTTTTGTCGAGGGCGATCTCGCCTGGCTGGGTGTCCAGTATTGCGGTCACTACCGCTGGCGCCTCTAGCATTTCGCGGCCTACGAATTCAGTACGCGGAAGAGCCTGGTAGACGGGATTGACTTGTGCCTTTTCGGCGCCTTTCCAACTGGCTCTGGCGCGGGTGCGCTGCTTTTCCATCTCGGCCGTGAAACCTTCACGGTCGATGGCAAGATCGAATTCGCGAGCCATTTCCTCCTGCTCGTCGAGCGCGAGGCCGTAGGTATCGTACAGTTTGAACGCAGATGCGCCGGGCAGGACGCCTCCGACGGCAGTCTTGGCTTCGTCGTGAAAAACTTTCTCGGCCACCATAAAGGTAGTCGCGTAGCGATGCTCCTCATCTTTAACGACGCGGGCTACGCGGGGGATGCTTTCCATCATTTCCGGATAAGCGTCGCGCATGTGCTCGGCTACGAAGCCGGTTAGCTTGTGGAGATAGGGATCGACGGTGCCCAGCATGCGGGCGTTTCGCATTGCCCGGCGCATGATTTTTCGGAGCACGTAGCCGCGGCCTTCGTTCGAGGGGATCACTCCATCGTTGATCAGGAAGGCTGTGGCGCGGGCGTGGTCGGCGTTGATGCGGAGAACGGTGTCGGCGCGGGCGTCGTCACCATAGATTTTGCCGAACAGCTCTCCGGCGCGATTAATGACCGGGCGAATGAGGTCCGTATCGTAGTTCGAAAGTACGCCCTGCATGACGGCGGCGAGGCGTTCGAGGCCCATGCCGGTATCGATCGACGGCTTGGGCAAGGGAGTCATTTTGCCCGAGGAATCGCGATCGAACTGCATGAAAACCAGGTTCCAGATTTCGACGAAGCGCTCGCCGGGATCGTGCGGGAATTCGCCGGGGCCGGCGATTTCTCCGAAATCGTAATGAAGTTCCGAGCAGGGGCCGCAGGGGCCGGTTTCGCCCATCTGCCAGAAATTATCCTTCTCATCCAGGCGGAAGATGCGGGACTTCGGAATGCCGGTGACTTCCTGCCAGAGCTTTTCGGCGTCGTCATCTTCGCGAAAAACGGTGACGTAGAGTTTTTCCTTGGGCAGGCCGTATTCCTTGGTGATGAGTTCCCAGGCGAAATCAATGGCTTCGCGCTTGAAATAGTCGCCGAAGGAGAAATTGCCGAGCATTTCGAAAAACGTATGATGGCGGCGGGTGTAGCCGACGTTATCGAGGTCGTTGTGCTTGCCGCCGGCTCGGACGCATTTCTGCGAGGAGACGGCGCGGGAGTAATCGCGTTTGTCTTCGCCCAGGAAAACGTCCTTAAACTGGTTCATCCCGGCGTTGGTGAACAGCAGCGTAGGATCGTTGGCGGGAACCAGCGAGGAGCTTTTGACGACGCGGTGGGCGCGGACGGCAAAGTAGTCTAGGAATTTCTGGCGGGTATCGGATCCGGTCATTGAGTGTACTTTTATTCTGGCACAGGAGAAAAACACCGCTCCCTGTGGTCACGGCTCTGTTCGGGTTATTTTCGCAGCAGCTTGAAGGCGTGATTTCCGCTTCCGGTGCGCATTGCGTAGCTGACCCATAGGACGCACAGGGGTTCCAGAACGCGCGCGCCTTCGATGCCACCGATATCGATGGCCGGCCAACCGAAATCTTTCAAAATGGCGGTGACGGTTTGTTTAGCGGCATCGTCGTTGCCGCAAATAAACATGTCCGGAGGGCCGCCGGGGAAGTCGGGTTTGAACATATGCGCAAAACCGACGGTGTTGAACGCTTTGACGACGCGCGCCAATGGGAGCCATCGCTGCACCTGTTCGCCCGCCGAATCGGTATGGCCGATCGCGAGCGAAAGCGGTTTGCCGGGCTCGAACTTCAGTGGATTGATGGCGTCAATGACGACTTTGCCGGCGAAACTTTCAGGGTCGGCGAGCTGGAGCGCATTCTCCGCGCCCGCCCAGAGCAACGCCAGAACGACGACATCGCCGAACTGGGCTGCTTCGGCGAAGGTACCGGTGGAGGCGTTGATTCCCGATGTCGAGGCCCACGCGTGGGCCTTATCGTTATGCGCGTCGCGTGCGCCCATTTTCACTTCATGCCCGAGAGCGATGAACCCGCTGCCTAGAGTGCGTCCAACGTCACCGGTGCCGAGGATTCCAATTTTCACGAAGCGCTCCTTGTGCTCCGCTCCCTGCGGTCACGGCTCGGTAAAACCGTACCGCAGGAGCGAAGCTTCCATTATGCTGCTTAGAACGTGAACCGGGCGTAGACCTGGACGATACGCGCGGGGTTGGTCGCGGTCGCCTGGCCGAATAGCGAACTGGTGATCGACGTCGAGATGGTGGTGAACTGGGTGTGATTGAACAAATTGAAGAAATCAGCGCCCACCGACACTCGCGCACGCTCATAAACAGCAATGGTCTTGCGCAGCGAGAGGTTGACGTTGATCAGGTCTGGTCCCATGAATGCGTTTTTCCCGAGCGTCCCATAGCTGGCCGAACCAGGATTGGTGACGGTATTAATCGCCTTGAGCGCGGTATTCGAGAAGTCCGACGGATTGAAGAAATAGTTGCCGGACGCCTTTCCGGCGACGGATTCAAATGTCTCCGGATCGTACTTCTGAACCGAGGAGGCGACCAGATTGGCCTGCACGATGCCCGAATCGCCGTAACCCGAAGGCCCGGGACTGGTGGATGTGGTGCTGAGGCCGGACTTTACGTTCAGAGGAAGGCCGGAGCGGTAATTCAGGACCGGATCCAGTTCCCATCCCTGGGTGAGGCGCTTGGGACCGCTCGACCAGGCGTGATCGAAGGGCAGGTTCCAAACGGCGCTGGCGGCGAAGTTGTTCGGAACGTTGTAGGTGGAGGGTCCCCAGAAACGGCCCCAATCATAGGCCGGTACCTGACTCTGAGAGGAGCGGAAACCGCTCTCATTGTCCAACGATTTCGAGTACGTGTAGGAGACCTGATATTGCAGGGCGCCGAAGTACCGCGTATCGCCGGTGCGACGGGAGAGGCCGACAGCGAGCGCATTGTAGTGGGCGGCGCCCAGATTATAGAACTCATCCACGTAACTGTAAGGGCACGGAGCAGGCTGGCCGGCACAGACAGTGGCGTTGCCCGCCTGCGCATTCAGGATGCGGGTCTTGGTCCCGAGGATGAACGGATTTGCGTCCGCCAAGCCGGTAAGCTCGTGTGAATCCGACCCCAGATAGTCGACTTCAAGCGTGGTGTTCCGGGCAAGTTCACGCTGGACGCTGAGGTTGTACTGATAGATGTACGGCGTCTTCAGGTGGGGATTCACCACATAAACGCCTCCGCCGGCGACCGGCAGAAAGCCTTCCGTCGCCCAGTTAATGTTCGAAGAGGGCGGCTTGGAGGGAAACGGATTGACTTCACCGGCGGCGGCGAACGGGTTGGTGAAATTAAGCGGCGCCGAGGTCGGATTCGAAGAGAGGGGATTGAAGTACAGATCGGACTCCGAGAAGAAAGGCTCCTGGCCGTTGAACTGGAGGCTGTCCTCACCCTTCAAAATGTCGTAGAACATTCCGAAGCCGGTGCGGATGGTGGTCTTGCCGCCAAAAGGATTCCAGGCGAGACCGAAGCGGGGCGCGAAATTGGTGTAATCGGGGAAATTGGTGCCCTTCGGGACACCCGGGTCGCCGGGGAACACGAGGCCCGGAGGCGCATTCGGGAAGCGCGTCGACTGATCGCCCGGAATGATCGAAAATTCGCGGCCCTGGGTATCGTACTTGGGCGAGCTGTACTCATAGCGGAGACCGAGCGTCATGGTCAGATTCTTCCTGACCTTCCACTCGTCCTGGGCGAACGCGCCAATATTGTGAGTACGGATATTCGAAGGCGCCTTGGGAGCCTGGAAGTATTCGTCGGGCAACCCGAAGAGGAAGTCGGCGAGCGAGTTTTGCGAATAGCTGCCGCCGCCGGTGCCGTAGTAGAAATACTCGCCGGTCACGTAGAAATCGTACACGGTGTTGTCCTGGAAGGGCGTGTAGTTGAAGCCCATTTTGATCCCGTGATGACCATGGGTCCAGGTGAAGGTGTCCGCGTAGTTATACGTGTTGTCAATCTCGTGGGTGGGTCCTTGCGGGCTGTAGCCGGAGGTGAACGCGCCGGTGAGGGATACGGATGGAGGACCGATCGGATCGTCGTCAACGGCGGTGATTCCCAGTTGCGTGGCAGTGGGCTCCTTCGAGCCGGGGATTTCCTGCTGATTGTTGTTGCGCTGCGCGTTGAACCGGAATTCATTGATGATCGTGGGGGAGATCGTCTTGACCCAGGCGATGGTTCCCGAATAGTGGTTGGCGCCGTTGACATCGGGCAGAGCTGCGACGGTACCGCCCGCGAACGGGGAAATCTGGGGGTTGCGGCTGGAGCCCAGGGTGAGCGTGATACGGTCTTTATCGGTGACGATGAAATCGAGCTTCTCGGTCAACTCGTCGGCATTGTTGAGCGCGGCGCCCTGGAAAACAACGCCCAGGTTACCGGCCGGCGAACTGGGAATCAGACCCGCCTTGATGTAAGCGGTGGAAGCGGAATTGATTTTCGTCGGGTCGATAATGCCCTGCGCGGCCAAGGTCGGGCTGCTCTGGTAGAAGGGGTTCTGCTGGAGGAAGGCCACCACCAGCGGGTCCGGACCGCTTCCGGAGGCGTTGCCGTGCGAGAAATCTCCGTTCAACTCAGCGGGGGTGAAAACCACGGTTTTCGCAGTGCTGGTGAGGTCCGTCTGACGTTGGCCCTGATAGGCCATGAAGAAGAATATCTTGTTTCTTCCGTTGAATACTTTAGGAATCCAGACGGGACCTCCGACCGAGACTCCGAACTGGTTGCGTTTCAGCGGATCGACAGGCAATCCATCCTGATTATTGAAAAACGTGTTGGCGTTGAGATCCCCGTTGCGGATGTAATCGTAGGCGCTGCCGTGGAACGTGTTGGTTCCGGAACGGCTGACCACGCTGATGATTCCGCCCGCGTTGCGTCCGTACTCGGCGTTGTAATTATTGGTGAGAATCTTGAATTCCTCAATCGCGTCGGGATTGGGACTCAGCACCAAGGCGTTGCTCAGCAGATCGTTGTTGACGCCGCCATCCATCAGGTAGGTGATCGAATCCGGTCGGGCGCCGTTAATACTAAATGTGCCTGCCGCCGTAGAGGAGCCACTGGCCAGCGACCCTGGAACAGTTGTTGTTGTCGGCGTCACTCCGGGCATCATGAAAGCGAGGCCCATGACGTCGCGTCCATTCAAAGGCGCGTTCACGATCTCATTCGCGTTGATGGTGTTGGATACCGTTGCGTTGGTGGTCTCGATGCCGGTGGTGGTCGCTTCCACCTGCACCGTTTCGGCGGTGGAGCCGACTTCGAGTTTGAGATCGACCTTCAGCGACTGGTTAATCTCCAGGGTTTGCGGATTGGTGACCGATTTGCGGAAACCCTGCGCCTCCACCGAGACCCGGTAGGTACCGATTGGCAGGAGTTGGACCTGGTAGCTGCCATCGTCAGCAGTGGTGGTTTCGCTGCTTACGTTCGTCTGCGTATTGGTAACGATGACTCTCGCGTGCGGAATGACTGAGCCGGAAGGGTCCGTCACCGTGCCGATAATGCGGCCAGCGGCGTCCTGCGCACCGGCAGGAACCAGCAGGGCCATCAGTAATCCAAACGTAATGAGATACGTGCAAATACACTTATGGCGTTCAAGAAAAGTAGCTTTCATCATTAGTTGTGTCGATCTCCCGAAAAAAATGCCCCTAAACGTTTTCCAGTTGGCGGGGAGCAGGAGGTCTACGAGGTCAGGCGTAAGCCAAATGGAGTATTCATCTGGTGTACCAGATTCACGAAATCAAAGTCAACTGGATTTCAAAAATTTTTCGAGATTCTCGAGGTGTGGTTACAGGAGTAACACAGACGCTTACCGGACAATACTTCGGGTGGTTTAGGGATTCGATTTTAACTGCGTTGCTCTTTAAATACAAAACTCCGCTCCCCGCAGCCGTCACCACAGGGAGCGGAGCGTTTCGTTAGGCCGCTTTCGCCGGAGTGTACGCCAAGCTCGGCAGCATTACTCGCAGGACGTCTTCGACGCGATCGACGAAGATAAACTCCATCTCATTGCGGACCTCCTCCGGCAGATCGCGCAAGTCTTTCTGATTGCCGCGCGGGGCGATCACGCGCTTCAATCCCGCGCGCCGCGCCGCCAGCACTTTCTCTTTCAGACCGCCGATGGGCAGAACCAGGCCGGTGAGGGTAATTTCACCCGTCATCGCCGTATCCTGCCGCGCCGGAACGCCGGAGTAAATGGACGCGAGCGCGGTGGTCATGGTCACGCCGGCCGAAGGACCATCCTTCGGAATCGCGCCCGCGGGCACGTGGATGTGCAAACCCGAGTTCAGGAACAACTCGGGATTGATCCCCAGTTCGGCGGCGTGCGCCCAGACGAAGCTACGCGCCGTCTTTGCCGACTCCTGCATCACTTCACCAAGCTGACCGGTGATGGTCAGATCTTTTCCGTTGGGCTGCAAGGAGGCTTCAATGTATAGCACGTCGCCGCCGGTTTCGGTCCAGGCGAGCCCGGTGGCCACGCCCGCCGGCAGTTCGCGGCGCGCCATTTCCGGAGTGATCGGCTCCGGCCCCAGCATCTCAACGACGTCGTCGGCTTTCACGATCACGGAGTCGGTTACATTCTCCGCGAACTTCAGCGCGACCTTGCGAATCACCCGGCCCAGCGTCTGTTCCAGGCGCCGCACGCCCGCTTCGCGCGTATAAGACGAGATGATCTTGAGCAGCGCTGCTTCGGTAATGTTGCACTGCTCCGTGGTCAAGCCGGCATGGGCCAACTGGCGCGGCAGCAGGTAGCGTTGCGCGATCTGCGCCTTCTCCTCCTCGCTATAGCCGGAGAGGCGAAGGATTTCCATACGATCGAGCAAAGGCGCCGGAATCGTATCAAGCGAATTCGCCGTGGTGACAAATAACACCTTCGACAAATCGAACGGCAGATCGAGGTAATTATCCCGAAACGCCTTGTTCTGTTCCGGGTCCAGCACTTCGAGCAGAGCGGCCGCTGGATCGCCCCGGAAATCGTGGCCCAGCTTGTCGATCTCATCGAGCATCAGCACCGGATTGTTCGCGCCGGCCCGCCGCATGGCTTGAATCAGCCGGCCAGGCATGGCTCCGATGTAGGTGCGGCGATGGCCGCGCAGTTCGGCCTCGTCATGCAGACCGCCGAGGCTCATGCGCTCGAACTTGCGTCCGATAGCACGCGCGATCGATTGTCCGAGGGAGGTTTTTCCCACGCCGGGGGCACCGACGAAGCACAAGATGGGCGCTTTCGCTTCGGGATTCAGTTTGAGCACGGCTAGCTGTTCGAGGATACGCTCCTTCACTTTCGTAATGCCGAAGTGATCTTCGTCCAGTACCTGCCGCGCTCGCGCGATATCGAGATTATCCTCGCTACGCGTTTTCCAAGGGAGCTCGATCACATATTCGAGCCAGGTGCGAATCACGTTGTGCTCGGGCTGCTGCGCGCTCATCTTTTCGAGACGCCCCAGCTCCCGCTCCGCTTCCTTGCGCACGTCATCCGGAAGATCCGCTTTGGTCAGCTTCTCGCGCAGAGACTCGACCTCGGCTTTGTCTTCGTTTTTCTCGCCCAGCTCGGCTTCAATGGCGCGCTTTTGTTGCCGCAGGATGTAATCGCGCTGCTCCTTCGACATCTCGCCGCGCGCGTCTTCCGTGATTTTATTGCGAAGGTTCAATACCTCCACTTCATGCGACAGCCAGCCATGAACCAGGCGCAGAGCCTCGACCCGGGTCGGCGCTTCGAGCAACGCCTGCTCCCTGGTGCCTTCGAGGTTCATGATGGAGGCGACCATGTAGGCCAGCCGCAGAGGATCCTCATGGGTGGTAAACATGCGCGCCAATTCCTGCGGCGTGTGACGCTCATTCTGAATCAGGCCGACAAACTTCGAGCCCATTTCGACGATCGAAAGCGTCAGCGCCTCCGTTTCGCGGCTGGAATCGTCCGGCATGGGAAGCGCGCGGACGCGGGCAGTCATGAAGCCTTCCGTATCATCGACTTTCACGATCACCACGCGCTCAATTCCCAGCACCAGCACATCGATCTGCGAAGGATTCGGGCGCGCTACTTTCTTAATAATGGCGCGCGTGCCGAGCGTAAACAGATCTCCCGAGCCGGGCGCATCGAACGAAGGATCGCGCTGAGCAACGACGACGACTTCCTTATCCTCACTCGAAAGGGCCTTCTCCACCGCTCCCAGCGAGGCTTCGCGACCCACCGACAGAGGCATCATCAAGCCGGGGAACAACACTGAATTTTTCAACGGCAGTAAAGGTAGTGTGCGAAGATTATTTTCCATTCCCATTCCTCTTTCTTTTACTTGGATGCTCCGGCATAAGCCGGCGATTCGATCTCGATCACCATCTCGCGATTACGCTCGTCGACCAGCACTTTCTGGCCGTCCAGGATCTCGCCCGCGACCAGTTTGCGTGCCAGAGGCGTTTCGATTTCCTTCTGAATCGCGCGCTTCAAAGGACGCGCGCCGAAGGCCGGATCGTAGCCGACTTGGACCAATCTTTCGCGGGCCGCATCCGTCAGCGCCAGCTCAATGCGCCGCTCGGCCAGCCTGCCGCGCAGTCCTTGCAGTTGAATGTCGACGATCTTCTTCAACTCAGGCTCGGTCAGCCGGTGGAAGGTAATAATCTCATCCACGCGATTGAGAAATTCCGGCCGGAAGAGCTGGCCCAAAGCCTCCTTCTGCGCATTCGAAGTCATCACCACGATGGTATTTTTGAAGTCGACCGTACGGCCCTGCCCATCGGTCAGGCGTCCGTCGTCGAGCACTTGCAGCAGAACGTGAAACACGTCGCTGTGAGCTTTTTCGATTTCGTCTAACAAGACGACGGAATAAGGACGCCGCCGCACGGCCTCCGTCAACTGTCCTCCCTCGTCGTATCCGACATATCCCGGAGGCGCGCCCACCAAGCGCGAAACGGAGTGCTTTTCCTGGTACTCCGACATGTCAATACGGATCAGCGCGCGCTCATCGTCGAACATATATTGCGCCAGCGCCCGCGCCAGCTCGGTCTTCCCGACCCCGGTCGGCCCCAGGAATAAGAAGCTGCCGATCGGCCGCTTCGGATCCTTCAATCCGCCGCGAGCCCGCATCACCGCGTCAGCCACGGCGTCGACCGCTTCATCCTGTCCGATCACGCGCTTATGAAGTTCTTCGGAAAGATGCAACAGCTTTTGAATTTCCCCTTCGAGGAGTTTCGAGAGAGGAATTCCGGTCCATCGGCTGACAATCTGCGCGATGTCTTCTTCGGTCACCTCTTCTCTCAGCAGCGTGGTTTCCTGCTTCGCGGTTTCGAGCTGCTTTTCGAGTCCGGTAAGCCGGCCATACTTCAGCTCGGCCGCTTTATTCAAGTCGTAGGCGCGTTCGGCCTGTTCGATTTCCAGTTTCACCTGCTCGATTTGCGCGCGCAGATCACGCTGCTTGCGCAGCACCTGCTGATCGGCGCTCCACTGCGCGCTGAGCGCGGCCGAACCGGTTTTGATCTCGGCCAGTTCCTTTTCGATTTTCTTCAGGCGTTCTTTCGAAGCCGCATCGGATTCCTTCTTCAGCGCCTCCCGCTCTATTTCGAGCTGCATCTGCCGCCGCAGCGTTTCGTCGAGTTCGGCGGGCATCGAATCGATCTCCGTCCGCAGTTTCGCGGCGGCTTCGTCGACCAGATCGATCGCCTTGTCGGGCAGGAATCGATCGGAAATATAGCGCTGGCTGAGCACGGCCGCGGCCACCAGGCTCGAATCCTTGATGCGCACGCCGTGATGCAGTTCATAGCGCTCCCGCAGGCCGCGCAGAATCGAAATCGTGTCCTCGACACTCGGCTGTTCCACCAACACCGTCTGGAAACGACGTTCCAACGCCGCATCCTTCTCGATGTACTTGCGATATTCGTCGAGTGTGGTCGCGCCGATGCAATGCAACTCGCCGCGCGCGAGCATCGGCTTAAGCAGGTTACCCGCGTCCATCGAACCTTCGGACGCGCCCGCGCCAACCACCGTATGTAACTCGTCAATGAAGAGGATGATGCCGCCCTCCGCCGATTGGACCTCTTTCAGGACAGCTTTGAGGCGCTCCTCGAACTCGCCGCGAAACTTCGCGCCGGCAATCAGCGCGCCCATATCGAGCGAAACAACCTTCTTATCCTTTAGCCCCTCCGGCACGTCGCCGCGAACGATTCTTTGCGCCAACCCTTCGACGATGGCCGTCTTTCCAACGCCAGGCTCGCCAATCAGCACGGGATTATTCTTGGTCCGGCGCGAGAGAACGGTGATCACGCGGCGAATTTCGTCATCGCGGCCGATCACCGGGTCGAGCTTTCCGGCAGCGGCAAGTCTGGTCAAGTCGCGGCCATATTTTTCCAGCGCTTCGTAAGTCGACTCGGGATTTTGAGACGTCACACGCTGGCTGCCTCGGACTTCCTGGAGGGTCTTCATCAGCCTCTCACGAGTCAGCCCAAGATCCTTAAAGGATTTTTCCTCAGTCCCCGCCAGGAGAATATGTTCCACCGAAACGTACTCGTCTTTGAGTCTCTTTGCTTCCCGTTCCGCGCTGGCCAAAAGCGCCTGCAAACGGGGGGTCACGTAGATTTGGTCGAGCGCTGCGCCGGAGCCGGAGACGCGCGGAAGCTTGTCCAGATCCTGCATCAAGCGTCGATGCAAAGTCTCTGGATTCACTTCTGCCTTCAATAAGATAGAAGTGGCGAGCCCACCTTGTTGTTCCAGCAGAGCGATCAGGAGATGGTCGACGTCAAGCTGCTGTTGGCCGCGATTGGCGGCTAGAGTTTGGGCAGCCCGGACTGCCTCTTGAAGTTTTTCAGTAAATCGATTGAAGTCCATATCGTCAATGACCTCGCTATTAGCGTATCATAATCCAATAATCTTAGTCTATAAGACGCATGTATTTGGAGTTGGATTCAGATTTTTTTATGCTATCTTTAAAGCAGGCATGACGACTCCGTCGACATCCCGTCCTTCCCTGTTCGGCTCCGACTAAGCGCCGCTTCGTCGGCCCTCGCCCTCCAGCCCAATCCCAGAAGGAGCAATTTCATGAATACTCTACTCGAAGTCCGTCAGGACTTCCCACATCTCACAACAGCACTGCCCGGTCCCAAGGCGCAGGCGATCATGGATAGAGATCGAGCAGTTCTGTCGCCATCCTATACACGCGGTTACCCGTTAGTGGTCGCCCGCGGTGAGGGTGCGATGATTGAAGATGTCGATGGCAATCGTTTTCTTGATTGCAACGCGGGAATCGCGGTGGTGGCGGCGGGGCATTGCCATCCCAAGGTCGTGGCGGCAATCCGGGAGCAAGCCGGCAAGCTGATCCACATGTCGGGCACCGATTTTTACTATGAAAACATGGTAGAGCTGGCCGAAAAACTTGCCGCCTTGGCTCCCCTTGGAAACGGTCCGAGACGGGTCTATTTCGGCAACTCCGGAACGGAGGCGGTCGAAGCAGCGCTGAAAATGGCTCGTTATCACACCGGTAAGGGGCAATTTGTAGCATTTTTCGGCGCTTTTCACGGTCGTACGATGGGATCTTTGGCCCTGACTGGCTCGAAAAGCGTTCAAAAAAAGGGATTTTTCCCGATCGTGCAAGGCGCGCACCATGTTCCCTACGCCTATTGCTACCGCTGCGCTTACGGCAAGACTCCGGATTCCTGCGGGGTAGAATGCGTAAAGGCGATTGAGGATACATTGTTCCGCCATACCCTTCCATCGGAAGAGGTTGCGGCGATTGTCGTGGAACCGGTGCAGGGCGAAGGCGGGTACGTGGTGCCTCCGCAGAAGTTTTTCGACGAACTGCGCCGCGTGGCGGACAAACACGGCATCCTGCTGATTTTCGACGAGATCCAGTGCGGAATGGGCCGAACCGGCAAAATGTTCGCCGCGGAACATTTCGGCATCTCGCCCGACATTATGACCGTGGCGAAGGGTATCGCCAGCGGGATGCCTCTGGGCGCGACCATCGCCCGGGCCGAAGTGATGAACTGGAAGCCCGGTGCGCACGCCTCGACTTTCGGAGGCAATCCGGTGTGCGTGGCCTCGGCGCTGGCAACCATTGAACTGTTAGAGCAGGAATTGATCGACAACGCGGCCAAGGTCGGCGCACATATGAAAGGCCGTCTGGACGAATTGCCGAAGCGGTTTCCGATCGTCGGCGATGTGCGCGGTTTAGGACTCATGATCGGGATCGAAATGGTCCATGATCAGGCGACGAAGGAGCGCGCGCCGGAGCTGCGGGACCGGCTGGAGCAGATGTGTTTCGATCGAGGCGTGCTGGTCCTGGGCGCAGGTCCGAATACCCTACGGATTTGCCCTCCGCTCGTAATTACCAAGGATCAAGCGGATTTCGCGGTGGATACGATCGAACAGTGTTTACGTGAAATGATAAAGTGAAGCTATGAGAAAGCCGGTCATCGTCGACACCCCGTATCCCACTGTCTGGGAGACGGCGAAGAAGATGGGCGTTTCGAAAAAGCGGACGCTGGAACTGATCAAGATGGCTGACGAGACGCACGCACGAATGGAAAGGGCGCGTCAGGCCTGCCGTGCGGTCACTCAAAAGAAGCAGCTAAAGACTGCGTGAAATGCCTGTCGCTCAGTCGGCTTGCTGAGGTCCTGATCCATGCGAACCCTCGACGTCGGCTGCGGTATTAACAAGCTCCCGGGCTCCCTCGGCATCGACCGCAATCCGGCCAGCCGCGCCGACGTGATTTGCGAGCTGGACCAGTTCCCTTACCCTTTTCGCGATTCCTCCTTCGACGCCCTGCAAGCGGTTCATGTGATCGAGCACGTCGGCGACGTCATGAAAACCATGGAGGAATTTCATCGCCTGGTTCGCCCCGGCGGCGAAGTGTTGATTGTCACGCCGCACTATACCGATTTCAGCTCCTTCTGCGACCCCACCCATCGCTGGCACCTCAACAGTTTTTCGCTGCGCTATTTCGGTGAGGATAACGCCGGGTACGGTTATTATTCGAAAGTAAAATTTAAAGAGATTTCTGTCAGCGTCAAGCTACTAGCATTTTGGAGGTGGCTGGGATTCGAATTTCTCGTCAACACGTTCCCCCGCTACCGGCGATTCTGGGAACACTATCTTTGTTATATCGTCCGTGGAAAAGTAATTGAGTGGCGGCTTCGAGCGTTGAAGTGATTTTCCAATTTTCGGACTGGCTCCGGCATATCGCGCGCCGGCGCCGATGGACTCCCACGCTGGCTCTGGGACGCCGTGGGGAGGATCTGGCGCATCGCTATTTACGCGCCCACGGATTCGTCATCGTGGCTCGCAATTATCGCCTGTCATCGGGAGATGCCGAAGCGGATCTCATTGCCTGGGAAGGCGAGACACTGGTATTTGTCGAGGTAAAATCGCGTACAACCGCCGATTTTGGACCTCCCGAACGCGCCATCGGCGAGGAAAAACGCAGGCACCTGCTGCGCATCGCGCGCGAGTACACTCGGAAAACGGAGACGCCATGGGACCGCATCCGGCTCGACGTCGTCAGCGTCGTTTTGACGAAGCCGCCTGACATCCAACTTTTTCGCAACGCATTGTCGACAAAGAGCAGGGCATAATAAAGTCTTGGACGCTGAAAAAACACGACTTCTCGACGCTGCCAATCACGCGCAGCACTGGCGGCGCTGGGGACCCTATCTATCGGACCGCCAGTGGGGCACCGTGCGCGAAGACTATAGCGCGGAGGGCACCGCCTGGGAATATTTCCCGTTTGAGCATGCCCATCTGCGCGCCTACCGCTGGGGCGAAGACGGCATCGGCGGAATCTGCGACAACCATCAGCGCCTCTGTTTCGCGCCGGTGTTCTGGAACGGACGCGATTCGATTCTGAAGGAGCGTTTCTACGGCCTTACCGGTAATCAGGGCAATCATGGCGAGGACGTCAAGGAAATTTACTATTACCTCGACTGCACGCCGACGCACTCCTACATGAAGTGCCTGTATAAATATCCGCAAGCCGAGTTTCCTTACGCGCAACTGTACGGCGAGAACCGCCGCCGCACTAAACAAGATGCCGAGTTCGAACTGATCGACACCGGGATCCTGAATGACGACCGTTATTTCGATATTCAAATCGAGTACGCCAAGGCCAGCATTGACGACGTGCTGATTCGCATCACGGTGACTAATCGCGGGCCGGAACACGCCACCCTGCATGTGCTGCCGTCGCTGTGGTTTCGCAACACCTGGTCCTGGACCCTGAATGCCCCGCACCCCTCGATGAAGCGTTCGGGCGACACCGCCATTGATATTGAGGAGTCGACCCTCGGCTCCTATCAGTTCACCCTCGATCGCACCAGCCCGATGCTGTTCACGGAAAATGAAACCAACGCCCGCGCTCTGTGGGGAACGGAAAATCCGCAGCCCTTCGTAAAGGATGCGTTTCACCGCCGCATCATCCACAATGAGCTGGATGCCGTGAACGCCGCCGAGACCGGGACCAAGGCATGTGCCTGGGTTCAACTCGACCTCGCGCCCGGACAAGTGGAAGTCATCCGCTTGCGGCTGGCCGAAAAGTCCCAGCCCTCCACCCTGATCCATGACATCGACGGCATCTTCGCCCGCCGCATCGCCGAAGCCGACGAGTTCTATTCCTTCTCTCCGTCTCTTTCCGAGGATGGAAAACGCGTCCAGCGGCAGGCGTTTGCGGGACTTCTCTGGTCCAAACAGTTTTACTATTTCGTCATTAACGACTGGCTGAAGGGAGACCCCACCCAGCCTCCGCCGCCCCGCGAGCGCCTCACCGGCCGCGATTCGCAGTGGCTCCATTTATTCAATGAAGACGTTCTTTCTATGCCCGATACCTGGGAATATCCATGGTTCGCGGCCTGGGACACATCCTTTCATATGGTCGCCATGGCGCTGGTCGATCCGGATAATGCCAAGAGCCAGTTGAAACTGTTTCTGCGCGAATGGTACATGCATCCCAACGGGCAGATTCCAGCCTATGAATGGGCCTTTGGCGACGTGAATCCGCCGGTCCACGCGTGGGCTTGTTGGCGTGTTTTCCAGATCGATCGCAAGCTCTCCGGACGCCCCGACTATGCATTTCTCGAAACCAGTTTTCACAAATTACTGCTGAACTTTACCTGGTGGGTGAATCGAAAAGACTCCGAAGGCAGCAATATCTTTGAAGGTGGATTTCTTGGGCTCGATAATATCGGCGTCTTCGACCGTTCCGCGCCGCTGCCCACCGGCGGCCATATTGAGCAATCCGACGGTACCAGTTGGATGGCGATGTACTGCCTCAACATGATGAAGATCGCCATTGAGCTGTCCACCAAGGTCGACCCGCTCTATGAAGACATCGCCAGCAAGTTCTTTGAGCACTTCCTTTATATCGCGCACGCCATGAACGCCATGGGCGACGGCGGATTGTGGGATGAAACCGACGGCTTCTTTTACGACTCCCTGCATCTTCCCGATGGCACTATGATGCGGATGCGCGTGCGCTCCATGGTCGGCCTGATTCCCCTGTTCGCCGTCGATACCATGGAGAAGGAAATGATCGACAAGCTGCCGGGGTTCCGCCGCCGCATGGACTGGTTCACCACCCATCGTCCGGACCTGTGCGGGAATCTCGCGTCGCTTTCGCGCCAAGGGGTCGACCAACGCCGGCTGCTCAGTGTCGTGACGCGCGATCGCCTGGTGCGGATCGCCGAACGCATGTTCGCGGAAGCCGAGTTTCTCTCGCCTTACGGAATCCGCTCCCTTTCAAAATTCCACGAAGCCAATCCTTATCACATGACCGTGAACGGGCAGGAATACCGCGTCGATTATGAGCCCTCTGAATCGCGCACCGGCCTGTTCGGAGGCAATTCCAACTGGCGCGGCCCGATCTGGTTTCCTCTGAATTTTCTGCTCATCGAGAGCCTCCAGCGCTTCCATTATTATTTCGGCGACGATTTGAAAGTGGAGTTTCCCAGCGGATCCGGCCATCGCATGAATTTCAGGGACGTCGCGCAGCAGTTATCGAAGCGCCTCTCGCACATCTTCCTGCGCGATGCGAAGGGCCGCCGGCCTGTGTTCGGCGGAGCGGAAAAATTCCAGACCGATCCGAACTTTAAGGACAACATCCTGTTCTACGAATATTTCAACGGGGATGATGGAGCGGGCCTCGGCGCCAATCATCAGACCGGCTGGACCGCGCTGGTGGCGAAGCTGCTGCAACAGAGCGGCGAGTAAAGCTATTCTATTATTTTGACTCCAACCGTAGAACAGCCGTCAACACTAGAGCAGAAGCGCCGGTCGTTGGCGCTGGTTGTGATCTTCACCCTCATCAGCGCCATCGCCCAGGCGTGGCTGAAGACAGGCGCGACCGCGCTGGGCGCCCATCCCACCCTGCTGGGAATCTTGTACGACTACCCGCTCATCCTCGGCCTCTCCCTCTACGGAGTCGGCACGGTGCTGATGGTGTTGGCCCTGCGGCACGGCGAGTTGTCCGTGCTGTGGCCGGTCATTTCGCTCAGCTATGTCTGGGTGACGGTGATAGCCGTGGTCTGGTTTCACGAGCCGATGAATGTCCCGAAGGTCGCCGGTGTCGCGGTGATCATTTTCGGAGTGGCGATCCTCGGCCGTGGAGCGCACAAGTGACCACTCCGATTTCTTCGATGGTGTGGGTCGTCGTCGGCTCTTTCATCGGCAGCCTGGGCGCGGTCGGTTTGAAGGCGGGCGCGCAGCGTCTCGAGATGAACATCGTTTCGCTGCTGACCAACTGGAGGCTTGCCGCCGGCATTACCGGGTACCTGATCTCGGCGGTTTTTTTCATCCAAGGCGTGCGCCACGGTGAATTGAGCGTGCTCTATCCCATGGTCTCGCTCGGCTATCTCTGGACCATGGTGTGGTCGAAGCTATTTTTCGGCGAGCCCGTCACGCGCGGTAAACTAACCGCAATCTTCCTGATCCTATGCGGCTGCGGCCTGATCGGCCTAGGCAATCGCTAGGGTCCGTGATCTTCAGTGTCCTCTGGTGCCTGTCCCACCGTTCTGTAACTGCTTGCTTTGCCGTGGTGGGGCAGGCGGTTCCGGTCGCGTTTGGATGCGCCCAATTGCCGCACAGATAGCAATGAAAACGCCCACCACTTCCGGACCTCTATGTGCAGCCGAAGACATCGTAGATGTTTTCGAGAGTGGCGACGCCCGTGAGTGGCACGATTTAGAAGGCTACCGCATGCCAACCCCCAGGAGTTACAACCCCGTCCCGTCAGGGCGGGGATCCGACTAGGTCAATAGCAACACGCCTAATGAATCCCTTCCAGCTCCGTCCGCATATAAGAAACCAACTCTCCCCGCGCCGGCGCGATCAACTCCAGCCCGCGAGCCGCGGTCTGTTTGGCCTTTTCCTTCTCTCCCGCGCTGTTGTACGCCATCGCCAGCAGATACAGTGCATAAGGCTCTGTCTCCTGCCCCGCCGCGACATTTCTCTCGGCCAGCATCACGGCTCGGCGCGGATCGCGCAACTCGACCGGCTCGATCATCCGGTAATAATCGGCCGCTTGCATCAGGACATTCGGCGCCGCATTCTTATCCGCCGTCATTCTGCCGAATTCCTCCAGTGCGGATTTAGAAACCGGCAAAGCCTCCGCAGTGCGGCCAAGTCTTGCCAGTAAAGTGCCTCGCGCACATCGAATGTTCGCCAAGGTCAGACGCCACCCCTGATTCTCAGGAGCCTTCGACGCCAGCTTTTCCTCGATCCCGATAATTTGTTGCGCCAGGGCGAGGGAGCGCTCATTATCCTCATGGCGAAAAAGCAATCCCTGAAGATCCTCCAAAGCCACCGCATAGTCGAAAGCTGCGCGGGAGTCATTGGGGTCCTCGATGGCCGCCCTTTGATTGAGCACGATCGCCTGCTCAAGCGCCGCCTCTGCTTCTTGCCATTGATTCAGATCCCCCAAAGCCCCGCCTTTTTTTCGCAGAAACATGGAGCGAAAACGTTGATTGGCTGCCGTTCTCAAATCCTCCGAGGGCAGTGCGTCCAGCGCGCGAATGGCATCGCTGAAATAATCCAGAGCGGTAGCGGGATCCGCGTGCCGGGTCAGATCTCCCAGCTTCGCCTGCATCAGCGCCATCCCGCGGCGGGACCGGGTCGCGCCAGGTGAAAGCTGAAGCGTCATTTTGTCCAGCTCAATCGTTCGCGTGTATTGCGCCGCCGCCTTCGCTACATCTCTTAAACTGGAAGTCCCAGGCTGGCCGTAGATGTCCCCAAGCGAGCCATGGGCACTGGCGGCGTCCGCCATCCAAGCCGGATTTCGAGTCAGCGGAACCATGTGGTCGAACAGCGAAACCGACGTATTCAGGTGCTCCACCGCCTTTTTCGATTGCGTCGTTCCAAAGTAGATTTCACCCACATCCTGTTCGATCATGCCCTCGAGACGCAGCCATCCAGGATCTTTGGTCCGCTGCGTTGCCATGCGGTCGGCGATCGCCTTCGCCTTGGCCAGATTGGCAAGCCCCCCTTTGACATCGTTCAGATTCTGAACGTAAGGATCACCCTGAAGCTCGCCCAACTGGCGATACGCCTCCGCCAATTCAAGCTGCAATTCCGGATCGTCCGACGATTGTGACATCTTATCCAGATTCTTCACCACGTGGTCGACCAGAATCTGTTGCGCTTTGGTTGCTCCCGGAATGTCGTTAATGGCGTCTTTCAATTCGAACAGCAGGCTGGCCGTAAGGCTGCGCAAGTCCGCATAACGCTCCCGCGCCAGCCGCGCCTGATAAGTCGCAATCAGCGCCGCCACGGTGATTCCGATCACGAATACCGCAACGCCGCTCACCAGCAGCCAGCGCCGCCGCAAAAATTTCCCTGCCCGGTACAGCGCGGTTTGCGGATGCGCCAGAACCGGCTGCCCCGCCAGATAGTTTTCAATATCGGCGGCGAATTCGCGCACTGAGGAATAGCGTTGCGCCGGATCGTTCTCAATCGCCTTCATCGCGATGGCCGAAAGATCTCCCCGCAGCGTTTGCGCCAACTGCTGGCTTGAGGCGGAGCGATGCCGAGCCGATTCTTCCGTCACCACCGCCGCCGGCGGATTCGCGTTCGCATTCCCCGCCGCGCGATTCAGCTCGCTCATCATGGAATCCGGATTCCCAAACGGCCACGCCCCGGTGAGCAGCTCATAGAGAATCACCCCAAGCGAATACACATCGGCCGACGTGTTCACTCGCTCCCCGCGAAGCTGTTCCGGACTGGCATAGCGAGGCGTAAGCATCCGCGCACGCGTCACCGTGACCTCGCGCGCCCCTTCGAGCAGCGAGGCCGTGCCGAAATCGAGTAGCTTTGCCGATCCCTCCGCGTTCACCAGAATATTGGAAGGCTTCAGATCGCGATGAACAATCAGATTGCGGTGCGCATAATCCACCGCGCTGCACACCTGGAGAAAAATACCGAGCCGCGTGTTGATATTCAGTTTCCGCGTGTCGCAGTAATCGTCGAGCGGCAGTCCGTCGACATACTCCATCACCAGATACGGATCGCCAGCCGAGGATACGCCGCCGTCAATCAGACGAGTGATGTAAGGATGCTCAAGCGACGCCAGTAACTGCCGTTCCCGTTGGAACCTGCGCAGAAAGTCGCCGCCGATCAGGTGCGACGCCATGGTTTTCAAGGCCACGGTTTGACGAAACTGCCCATCCACGCGAATCGCCAGATAGACCGCACCCATGCCACCCTGCCCAATCCGTTTCACCGGCTGATAGGAACCAAATCGCGCGGTGGGCAGCGCCGGTTCCTCGGGAAGCGGGGGAACCGGGAGGCGCTGCTCCGATATTTCCAGTCCCGCCAGAAGTGATTTCACTTCCCGCCGAACTGCCTCCGGCTCCCCCGATTGCGCATCCACCCATGCCTCCCGGGTGTCGGCGGAGTGCTGCTGAGCCGCGTGAAACAGTTCCTCAATGCGGCCCCAAAGATCGCGCTCCTGGTTCATGTGCAGATAGCTCGATCAGTATACAGCAACTTACCTGTGTTTACCGGAATGCCCTTTCGAACGAGGCGCTTTAAAGTGGGACGAATGACTCTGCCTGGAAACCCGCGGCGCCGCACGAGGAGAAGACATCCTTGGTGCAGCCTCACGATAATTTGAACTTCGATAGCTCCGGGCAGGCGCACTGTAGTGGCTGGGAGCGGGACTTCGGTTATATGCTCGGTTATAAGATTGATACGGACGCGCGCCGGCAAATCGGCTCGCCACCATCCGGTTGGGGTAGGCGACGCCGAGTCGATGGCCTGGATTATGCGCCCATAACGAATGCGCTCCTAAACCACCGCCGCCAAAACCGAAATGGCCAAAGAAAAGGTTGTTCAGGAACAAGCCATGGAGCAGCCAATTCAGCCCCCAGCCCCATCCTCCGAAGCTCAATAGTCCTGAAAACAAAGCCCCAATCAGCACTGCTGGATTGAAACCGAATCCCGCGCCATAACCGAGCGGCGGATACGCGCCGGGACCCCAAACGTAGGCAGGATTGTAGCTGGGAACATAAACGACCTGCGGATTCGCCGGCTGGATTTCGATTGTGGATTCACCGCTCACCGTGTGCTGAGGTGTGGAGACGAGTCTGCCGTTGTCGCGGGCGCGAACCCGCATCCGCTGTACTGCGTCCATCAAATCAGCTTGTTGCGAAAGAAAAGCGTTGCCTAAATCGGTGGTCCAGCGGATATCGCTGTTGAGAAAGGCCAGCACACTCGGAAAAGCCACCAGCGCCTGGACGCTGGGATCCCAGTTCTGCTGCCGCGCCGCGTCCATCAGCCGGGCTCCTTGAAACGCTCTATTTTGCTGAAGCCATTGCTGCGCCTCAACGATTTCAAGGGGATACGTACTGGCGGCCAGGACTTGGGCCAGCAACGTATCGGGGTAAAGGGCGATCGGGGCGACCAGATCGTCCAAAGGCGCAGTCTGCGCCAGCATTGCCGAGGCCAGCAAAAATCCGCAGAAGATTGACCGTCTCATGGTCGTTCGACGCACCCTCCGATTCAATGGTTCTGGGTTTAATGATCTCTTAACCGGGCATAAGTTGCTGTTTTGTGCTCCGCAACGAGGCTTAAACGACCTTAATCCACAGCGATTCGAGCAAAGCGATGGCCTCTTCGACGGCTGCCTCGACCGGCTCACTCAGACCCATCTGGCCGTCGTATTCCGATCCCAGTTCGGCTGGCTCGCAGCCGACGATCAGAATGCGGCCCGGCGTTCCTCCCAAGCTTTTCACCAGGCGCAGAACGCTCATGGGATTCATCCCGTGCGGCTCGATCTGTGGAGCATCCTCGACTGGATCCGGTTCGATCAGATAGACGGTGCCGGGAGCGTCGCCGCGGGCGCATGCGTCCACCAGAATCGTCAGGTCCCAGGGTTCCATCAACGCGTACGCCAGGTCGAAGCTGCGGATGCCATAATCTTTGACGCACACCTCCGGCGGCAAAGTTCGCGATGCGAGACGCCGGGCCACTTCGACGCCGAAACCATCGTCGCCGAGGAAGATGTTTCCGACGCAGGCGATCAGGATCATGCCGGCTCGAGTTCTTCGGCGTGAAAGAAAAAACGATGTCCCGGCTGGCGCAGAAAGCCCAGGTCCCGGCCAGGATCGTCCTCCAGAACCACGGCGATTTGAATCTGCCCTTCGTAATCCTGTTCGATCGATTCGACGATCGCGATTTTGCCGGCCAGCGCCAGGTCCATCATGTCCGCGCCGGGCCTGGGGTGCAGACGGACACGATCGTTACGCTTGATTTCAACTCCGCGGACCAGTGCCGATTCAAGCGATGGCTTGTCTTCGAGCAACTGCCATTCCCACTCATTCATGGGATACCCCGCCGAGACCACGCATGGCTCCATGGAGCTTCTGAAAATGCTCCGGGGGCAACAGCTCGGTTCTTTCGAGAATGCGGCGGGCGCGGTCGTCGCCGTCCCGCACTTCCTGCTTCTCGGCGTCAGTTAACGTGAGGATCCGCAACGCCAGAATCTCGTCGATTTCGCACCCGTCAAACAGATCGCCGGAGCTTTCGGGTGCGATTTGCGGATAGTCATAAAGGATAATCGGCGAGGCGAGCATCATGTCGACTTGCCCTTCCTCTCCCGCCAGCACCGGCCAGCAGCCGACGTTGACGCATTCCGCGGCCGCATCGCGAAACTCTTCGGGCGGGTCCAGAAGGGAAATAAAACCGGCACCCGTTACCTGCAAGATGCTATGAACGGAGACCAGGGAGCGCAGCAAGACTTCATCGCGGCCGGTTCCATTGCAGCGGCCGGCGCTGTTGCGAATCCGGAGGGTGACGCGGAAAAGATCATCGGCGATGCGCGACACACGGACCGTCAGCTCGCCTTGAATCGGGTCAAACAAAATCTCCTGCCGGAGCGGATGCACTTCGAGGGAGCGCAGGCTACAAACCGGTGGCGAGACATCGCGCTCCATCCCTTCCTGGCGCGAGTCGCACTCGACTAACTGAAGGAAGCGGGTCTTGATGCCAATCATGCCGGCCCCGCTCCCCTGGACAAGACATTCGGTTTGCATTTCCCAGGCGTCGGAGCCGGGGTTCTGTTCGCAATGCTCGCGCGGATAGAGCACTCCGAAATTGAAGCGCTGCTGATTTTTCACGGCCGAGGAGCGATAGGGGTAGAGTAAATAGCCTTCATAGAGGACGGCATTGGCGATTTTTTCGATCCGGTTTGCGTTCATAAGTTCACCGTCGTATTTCGAACACGAAGACTCCGCTCCCTGCGGTCACGGCTCGGTTGCGGGCTGGAAGCAAGCGATGGCAGCGCATGGCGCCGCCCCACAGGCAATCGGTCCGCAGGTTGGCAACCCGCCCCACAAACATCGGGGCATTAGGCTAGGATCCTTTCGAACATTTCTTCCCAGCTCGGGATGCCGTTTTGCACCTTATAGTCATGCAGACGCTCGAAGATATCGCGGCGCAGGTTTAACCATGCCGTGTTCGGATAATAGAGGTCCATCATATCCTGCCAGACCTTGACCGGCAGGCGGAACCGGGTTTCCTTATCCCAGGAAATGGGCGCGACGCGCAGCGATCCTTCGGTGTCCGCGTAAAAGACCGTACCGCTGAACATCAGGCAGAGGGGAATGTCCCCGTCGGCCAGTCCATTGAAATATTTTGTGGACGCGACATTGAAATCGAAGGTGCAGGGCACCTGCAAGCTGGCCTTCGTGCTACCGGTAAATTGCGGTGCAACCAGGCTCGCATGGGTCCACAACAAGGGGCGTAGCGTTTGCCCCCAGCGCTCCGGCTCTCCGAACAGGTCGCGCAGTTTTTCCTGATCGTGAGGGCTATACTTTCTGCGTGCGACTTCGATCTGGATCTGGCAGCGCAGGACCACGGTGTGAATCGTCTCGCTGATATCCGCGTTTTTAATGGACAGTTCGAACGCGATCGACGGAATGGCCGCGAAACGGACCGCCTCGGCATTGGCGACGGTGATGGTGAGGTCAGGCATGGGGCGATCTGGCCTTGATTTGCGCGAAAAATTCGGCAATCTGCCGCCATACTTCGGAGCCGCCCGCCAAACCGGACCAATGGCTTCTGATCAATCCGACCAGCTTGTAGCATTCGTCGATCGGCACGATGTAATGCTCCGGTTCGGCGAATCCACGGGAGTGGCCGATGCGGTTGACGAGGAGTGCCTCGACGTCCGCTTCCATTTCGCCGAGCACCGGATTATTCTCCGCGATGTCATCCCAGGTTTCGAGTGTTAACAGCGATTCCATGGCTCCGGCGGGACTGGGATACATGGCGATCATGCGTCCTTGTTGCGGAGTGCTGCTGAAAAAGAACGCCATGTTGATGGGCAGCATCAGACCGCTCCATTGACTTTCTGTTAATTGGAAATCGGGCAGAAAGCGTACGGTCCGCGGCACGCGCTTATACTTGGTCTCGCCTTGCGTGTGGAACAGAATCGCGCAGGCATCACACGCGCAGGCGAGCCGTCGGCCAATGGGTTCGAGCAGATGCTGATGGTCCGGCCCGAGCGCGGCGCTGCACATCTCACACCGCTCGACCGGCGGCCGCCGGCGCGCGAACTGGCGCAGGAATTGGAACGCCTCCGCATTCGGCTGCTGGTTGTCGATCATGTCGCGGTCCGCGTCGCGAGCAACATTTCGAGCGGTAGGAACGCCTGCTTCTCTTCGGCTCCGTCAATGACCAGCGAAGTAATATCGGGAGCGGTTTGATAGATCGCCGCTTCGACGACCTCTTTGAGGGCAGGCCCGTGGCCGTTCGCTTTGAGGTTCAGACGAACCGCGCCGTCGTCGATCCCCAGCAGTTCGACCGTGGCGTCGCGCGATCGCATTTTTCTGTTGGCAGTCTCGATCGCCTGATGGACGCGGGTTTCGAGACTTAAAGGGTGAATGTTGTATAGCACCAGCAGGCTCGACACTAATTCGTCACGACACATGCCTTCGAGTGTGGAAAGGTTCGACTCGGCGCGCACGATTTCGAGGATGCGCTCCAGGCCGTTCCCGTGCAACTCCATCACGAGTTGCATCAACTCCCGCGCGGCGGTACGGACATTAGGATCGCCGGTGGCTTCAATCTCTCGAATCAACGACTCCATCGATTCGAGCCTTTGCTGGAATTCCGGTGTGCCGGTCATAATTACGACACATTCCTTAGGACACGGAGCCGAACATGGGCGAATGATGCGTTTCGAGAATCTTGCCGCCGCCATCATACATATGTACGCCGCAAGGCAGACAAGGGTCGAAGCTGCGCACGGCGCGCATAATGTCGATGCCTTTGAACTTGTCGCGACCGTTTTCTTCGAAGATCGGCGTGTTCTGCACCGCGTCCTCATAAGGACCCGGCGTGCCGTAGGTATCGCGCGGATTGGCGTTCCACGGCGTGGGCGGATAAGGATGATAGTTGGCGATCTTGCCGCCCTTAATCACCACGTGATGCGAAAGGACGCCGCGCACCGCTTCGTGGAACCCGCAGCCGATGGCTTCGTCGGGCACCTTGAAATCGGTCCAAGTCTTGGTTCGGCCAGCGTGCAGTTCCTTGAGCGCCTGCTCCGCGAAATGCAGCGCGGCGCAAGCAGCGTAGACCTGGAAGTAGGTGCGTGCGCGGTCCCGCTCAATGGCATTGCTCCACTTCGGAACCTTCCATTCGAACTCAGCTTCCGGCTTCGATACGGTCTTGGGTAAATACATTTTCACGCTGTGGCCGGTCGATTTGATGTAGCCGATATCGACCATTCCGGCGAGTGCGGTGGCCCATAGGCGGGCGATCGGTCCGCCGCCGGTATCGAGCGCCAAGTGGTCTCCGGTGCGCTTATCGTACCAGCGCGGGGACATTACCCAGGTGTACTTGTCGTCGAAATTGCGCTTCTGCGGACGAGGAATTGTCGTCTGATTCCAGGGATGCCTTTGATCGACCGGATTGCCCAGCGGATCGTTCTTCACAAAGGTCTGGCCCTGCTGCCAGTCATCGTAATAAGAGCTTCCGAGCAGAATGCGGATATTCAGATTGATGTCGACCAAGTCGGTGGTGACCAGTTCGCCGTCGACCACGACGCCCGGCGTCACATACATGTGGCGGCCCCACTGGGTCATGTTTTTATAGGTATAGTCGCAGAATTCCGGGTTGTTGAATGAGCCCCAGCATCCCAGCAGGATGCGCCTCCGCCCGACTTCCTCATAACCCGGAAGAGCTTCGTAGAAAAAATCGAACAAGTCGTCGTGGAACGGCACCACCTTCTTCATGAATTCCACGTACTTCATCAGACGCACGATGTAATCGGTAAAAAGCTGCACCGTGGGCACGGTCCCGACGCCGCCCGGATAGAGCGTCGAGGGATGCACATGGCGGCCTTCCATCAGGCAGAACATTTCGCGCGTCATGCGGCTCATTTGTAAGGCTTCGAGATAAAACGCACCGGTGAAGGGATTCAGCGACTTCATAATGTCGCCGATGGTCTTATAGCCGTGCGCCTCGGCATGCGGCGCGGGAGTCTTCTCAGCCTTGGCCCAGACCGATGGATTGGTTTCCTTGACCATTTGTTCGCAAAAATCCACCCCGACCAGATTGTCCTGGAAGATGTTGTGGTCGAACATATACTCGGCGGCCTCGCCCAGATTGACGATCCATTCGGCGATAGCGGGGGGCTTGATGCCGAACGCCATGTTCTGCGCATAGGTAGCACAGGTTGCGTGGTTATCGCCGCAAATGCCGCAGATGCGGCTGGTGATGAAGTGGGCGTCGCGCGGATCCTTCCCCTTCATGAAAATGCTGTAGCCGCGGAAGATCGAGGAGGTGCTCTTGCACTCCGCCACGACGCGGTTTTCAAAGTCGATCTTGGTGAAAATGCCGAGGCTGCCGACGATCCTGGTGATGGGATCCCAGTTCATCTCGACCAGCGTGCCCGACTTTCCGGACGTCTTGATATTCGGAGCGGTAATCGTACTCATGGCTGGTTTCCTTTCGACTTAGAAAGTACTCGGACGATAGCCAGTGGTCAGTTCGGCGCGAGGATGCCGCCATTTCGGTTCCTTATTCACAGTGCTATTGGTGAACGAACGCAGCGCCCGGATGGTGCGGCCGTACACGGAGACAGCGGTCGAGGATAATTTCGCGCCCGGCGGCTCATCCATAAAGGGCATGAATTTATCGGGGAATCCGGGCATGGTGCAGCCGATACAAATGCCGCCCACGTTGGGACAGCCGCCGATACCCGCCATCCATCCACGCTTCGGCACGTTGCAGTTCACGACCGGACCCCAGCACCCGAGTCTCACGATGCACTTGGGCGAGCCGTACTCCTCGGCGAAATCGCCCTGCTCGTAATAGCCGGCGCGGTCGCAGCCTTCGTGCACCGTCTTTCCGAACAGCCACATCGGCCGCAGTTGATCGTCAAGAGGAATCATGGGCGCGAGTCCAGCTACCTGGTAGAGCAGGTAGAGGATCGTCTCCATAAAGTTATCGGGCTGCACCGGACAGCCGGGAACATTGACGATCGGGAGGCCGGCCTTCGATTTCCAGTCCCATCCAAGGTAGTCGGCGACGCCCATGCAACCAGTGGGATTGCCTTCCATGGCGTGGATGCCTCCGTAGGCGGAGCAGGTACCCGCGGTCACGATAGCCAACGCTTTGGGCGCCAGACGATCCAGCCACTCGGTGGTTTTGATCGGCTGCTTGGTGTGAGGATCGGTGCCGAGCGCGGCCCAGTAACCTTCTTTCTTGATCTTCTCGTTGGGGATCGAACCTTCGACCACCAGCACGAAGGGCTCGAGCTTGCCTTCCGCCGCCATGTACCAATACTTCAGAAACTCGTCGCCATTTTCGTAGGCGATGACGGGGTTGTGCACGTGCACTTTCGGAAGGCCGGGAATGGCGCCTAGAACGACATCCTCAATGCTGGGCTGGGTCGCCGCGGTGATGGATACGGAATCGCCATCGCATCCGAGTCCCGCCGTCATCCAAACCACGTGGACTTCGGCGACCGGAGAAGGTTTCTGCGTTTTTCGGCCGTAGGGAACGGTTTCGGTGGGCATTTTGCTCAATCTCCTTCCGTCAAACGGAGCCGTCAGTTGATGGAGTCTTCTTTATTAATTTTGTTTCAGGCTTGAAACAAAATACGCATTCGCCATTTGTTCGTTGGTATAAAGCCAAAGCGCCGCCCGCGCTGGAGCCTACATCGTGCTAATGCGAAGGTATCTTTTGATATCGGGAAGGCTAACCAGCGCGCCGACGACGACCACGGCTAAAGCCGCGTAACCGATCATTTTCCAAGCTGACATGGGTTCCCCTTATTGTTTGGAAATTCCCCCATTAGATCATCCATTGGAGCGGGTGTTTCGAAAGATTGTTAGCTCCAGCCGCCGCCGAGGGCTTTGTAAAGCTGGACCACGCTCAACAGCTCATTGAGACGGATCTCGGCCAGATTGAGTTGGGCCTGGAACAGGTCCCGATCGGCGTCGAGGGCGTTGAGCTGGGTATCCACTCCGCCTTGATAGCGCGCGTATGCCAGTTGCTTCCGGTCCTGAAGGGTGGCCACCAGCGCCTCCTGCTTAATACGGCTTTCGCGGACGCGTTGACGGGCGATCAGGGCGTTCGAAACCTCGGTGAAAGCGGTTTGAATAGACTTCTCATATTGGATGAGCGCGTCCTCCCGCTCCGCTTCGGCAAGCTTCACTTGGGACTTCAACCGGCCCGCGGTAAAAATCGGCTGCGTGAGCTGCGGCACAAAATTCCAGGCGCTGGAGGGTCCGCTGAACAGGGTTGTCAATTGCGTGCTCTGCCCGCCCAGGAGTCCGCTGAGGCTGATTGCGGGAAAATAGGCGGCCTTGGCTACCCCGATGTTGGCGTTGGCGGCTACCAGGTTCTGCTCCGCGGCCAGAATATCAGGCCGCCGTTCGAGCAATGCGGACGGCAATCCGGAGGGCACGTCCGGCGGCAGGTCCTGCTGCATGAAATCCTGACCGCGGACGATTCCGGCGGGGTTCTGACCGAGCAGCAGAGTGATCTGGTTCTCGGTCTGTTCGATCTGCTGTTGCAGCACCGGGATGGTCTGCTCCGCGGTATCCACCAGTTGCTCCGCCTGGCGCAGATCGAGCATAGTGGCGACGCCGCCGGTTTGACGGTCGAGCGTGAGCTGGAGCGATTGCCGGCGGGAAGCCAGCGTTTCCTGCGAAATCGCCAGTTCATAATCCAGTTCGCGCAAATGAAGATAAGCAGTGGCGACGTCGCTTACCAGCGTGACCACCACCGCTTTGCGGGTATCTTCCGCGCTCAGCAGACTGGCTCGCGCCGCCTGCGTGGCGCGGCGAAGCTTTCCCCAGATGTCGACTTCGAAGGAAAGAAGATTCAGCGTCGCCTCACCCCAGTTGCGGTTCTGGTTAGGCAGGAACGCGGCCGGCAAAGGCTCCGCTCCGTTGCGCGAAAGCCGGGTGAAATCGAGATCGCCTGTCACGCCGACCTGCGGAAATTGATTCGAACGTGTCACGCCGAGGTTGGCCCGCGCCTCTTCGACGCGAACCACGGCGTCGCGCAGATCGTAGTTCGCCACCAGGGCCGAGCGAATCAGGTCCTGGAGTTTTTCATCCTTGAAAACCTCCCACCACTTGAGATCGGCCAGCGAATTTGCCTGCGGCGCCGGCAGCGGCGTGGGTGCACGGAAATTTTCGGGCGTCTTTACCACCGGGCGCTGATAATCCGGTCCCACGCTGCATCCGGCCAACCCCAAGGCCGCAAGAGAGACCAGCCAACGAAATTTCATTTTTAGTCCCCCTGAGCCGGTTCCGGATTGGGCGGCGCGATCGCCGGAAGCGGCTCCCTGCCGGCGCCGGACACTCTTTCGACCAGATAGAAAATCGCCGGAATGAAGAAGATTCCGATGGCGCTGGCAGCCATCATGCCGCCGATCACGGTGGTTCCCATAATCTGGCGCGCCACCGAACCGGCGCCCGACGCCATCCATAGCGGCACGCATCCGAGGATGAATGCGAACGATGTCATGAGAATCGGACGGAGCCGGAGCCGCGCCCCTTCAAGAGCGGCGTCCACCAGCGGCTTGCCGTGCTCGAATTGCTCCTTGGCGAATTCGACGATCAGAATCGCATTCTTGGCGGCGAGGCCGATCAGCATCACTAAGCCGATTTGCGAATAAACGTCATCTTCGATCTGCACCATATAGACGGGCAGAAAATGGCTGGCCACGACGCGCCGCAGCCACAGAAAGCAGAACGCTCCGAAAACCGCGACCGGCGTGCTCAGCAGCACACTGAATGGCAGAGTCCAGCTTTCATAAAGCGCCGCGAGAATCAGGAAAACGAAGAGCAGCGAGAACGCGAAGATGACCCAGACCGGGATCCCTTCCCGCGCCTTCTGCTCCTGATAGGACATGCCCATATAGTCAAAGCCCATTTCGCTGGGCATGGTTTGCTCGAAGACGTCTTCCAGGGCCGCAGTGGCCTGATCGGAGCTATAACCAGGCGCGGCCCCGCCGTTGATCTGCGCCGAACGGTACTCGTTGTAGCGCATGGTGAATTCAGGCCCCTGCTGAGACCTGAACTTCGTGAGCGCGGAAATCGGAGCCATTTCTCCGGCGCCGTTGCGCACATAGAACTGCCCCACACTCCCCAAATCGGCCCGGTAGGGCGCCTCAGCCTCCACGTACACCTGCCAGGTGCGTCCGAAATTATTGAAATAATTGACGAACACGCCGCCCATAAAAGCCTGGATGGTCCGGTAGACATCGCTGATCGCGATACCTTGCTTCAATACTTTTTCCCGGTCGACATCGACGAACTGTTGGGGCACGCTCGGTAGAAAGGTGCTACTGATGGCGCCAATTTCCGGCCGCTTGCGGGCGGCCGCCAGGAACTTGTTCAAGTTAGTTGCCAGAAACTGGACATCGCGGCCGGCGCGATCCTCCAGCACAAACGTAAATCCGCCGGAGGTGCCGACGCCGGGAATGGCCGGCGGCGAAAAGCTGAACACAGTGCCTTGCGGCAGCCGGGCGAGTTCCTGGTCCAGGTGCGCCTTGATTTCCTGATACTGATCCGCTCTGCTGGTCCGCTCGCTCCACGGCTTCAAGGTCACAAAGTAGAAGGCGTTGTAACTGGTGCGGACGAAACTGAGCAAGCTGAAGCCAACCACGCTGCTGGCATACTGGACTCCGGGCGTGGCAGCCAGGACTTTCTCGACATCCCGCGAGGCCTCCGCCGTACGTTCCAGCGAAGCGGCATTGGGAAGCTGCATGTTGACGTAAAGGAAACCCTGGTCTTCATCGGGAAGGAAGCTGGAGGGCACACGGCCGGCAATGAAAGCGCCGGCAACGCCGAAGGCAACCAGCAACACCAGCGCCCAGACACTTTTGTGAAGTAACGCGCCGGACCAGCGGACATAGCCATCCGTGGCTCGCCCGAACATGCGATTGAACCAGTCAAAAAACTTTCGCAGGGGACCGTGGCTCTCCTTCTTATGCCGCAGCAGCAGCCCGGCCAGCGCGGGGCTCAGCGTCAGCGCGTTGAATGCCGAGAGGATGACCGAAATCGCGATGGTCACGGCGAATTGCTGATAGAGCCTGCCGGTGATCCCTGGGATAAAGGCGGTCGGCACGAACACCGCCGAGAGAACCAAGGCAATCCCGATCACCGGCGCGGTGAGTTCCTCCATCGCTTTTTGAGCGGCATCTTTCGGGGACAGGCCTTCCTCGATGTGGCGTTGCACTCCTTCGACGACCACGATGGCGTCGTCCACAACCAATCCTATCGCGAGCACCAGCCCGAACAGCGATAGCGTATTAATGGAGAATCCGAACAGCGGAAAGAAAACGAACGTGCCTATCAAAGAGACGGGCACGGCGAGCAATGGGATCAGCGTGGCGCGCCAGTCCTGTAGGAACAAGTAGACCACCAGGATCACCAGCACGATGGCGATCAGGAGTGTCTCGATGATCTCCTTCATACCTTCGGTAACGGCGGCTGTCTGGTCCAGCGAAACCACGTAATCCACGTCTTCGGGAAAGGTCTGCTTCATCTTCGCAAGCAGCTTCCGAACACCCGCTGCCGTCTGGATCGCATTAGAGCCTGGCAACTGGTAGACCGCGATAATCGCCGCGGGATTCCCATTCAAGCGGCTGACAATGGAGTAGTCCTGAGCACCCAGTTCGACGCGGCCAACGTCTTTCACTCGAATGGTGCCGCCGTTGGGAGCCTCGCGCACAATGACGTCTCCGAATTGCTCCAGCGAAGTCAGGCGGCCTTGCGCAAGCACGGAATAGGTGAATTGCTGGGTGCTCGCAGCGGGCTCGCCGCCAATCTGACCGGCGGGGTTCACTGTGTTCTGCGCCTGGATGGCATTGACGATATCCGTTACTGTGACGCTTAGCTTCGCCAACTGGTCGGGCTTTACCCAAAGCCGCATGGCATACTGCCCGGCGCCGAAAACCTGTGTCTGGCCGACACCGTAGGAGCGTGCGACGGGATCGTTGAGGTTGATATAGGCATAGTTTGCCATGAACTCCGAATCGCGAGTGCCATGGGGGGAGAACAAAGAGATCAGCATCAGCGGAGCGGTGGGTGACTTTACAATCGCCACTCCGTAGCTATTCACTTCCGGCGGAAGCTGGCCGTTAGCCAGAAGCTCGCGAGACTGGGTGAGGATCAGATCCGTGTTCGGCTCCGTTTTGACATCGAAGTCCGCCACGATCGTAGTTTGCGAGTTGCCGGTGGCGTTCAACGAGTACATGTAGTTCAAATTGTCGACGCCGTTGATCTGCTGCTCGATCGGGGTAGCTACGGATTGCTCCAGCGTCTGCGCGTCTGCGCCTACATAGGTAGCGCGAAGCTGAATCTCAGGAGGGACAATATTCGGGAACTGAGCGATCGGCAGTGTGCCGATCGCTACCGCTCCCACGATCACCGTCAGAATCGAGATGACCATGGCTACGATCGGCCGGCTGATGAAGAACTTCGACATCTTACTTGCCCTCCACGAAAGGCTTCGGATTGACCTGCACCCCGGGACGGGCCTTGTCGGCGCCCTCGGCGATCACGCGCTCACCCGGCTTTAGCCCCTCGGTCACGATCCACATCGAGCCGGCCCGATCGCCGACTTTTACTGGCCGGATACCCACCTTGTTGGCGCTATCCACCACGGCCACCTGATAGCTGCCTTGCAGTTCCGTCACAGCGCGCTGCGGAACCAGCACCGCGGCCGCATTGGTCCCAATTGCCGCGCGGACCTTCCCGTATTGTCCCGGACGCAGCCTGTTCCCGGGATTCGGGAAGAGTCCGGTCAACTGAATCGCGCCGGTGCTGGCATTTACCTGGCGATCCACAAAAAAGAACTTACCCTTATGCGGATAGGTGCTTTCGTCGGCCAGGATCAGTTCCAGTTGCAGTTTCGCCAAAGCGCTTTCGCCGCTCCGGGTCAAGGTTAGATACTCCTTATCCCCGACCGTGAAGTTCGCCCGGATGGGATCGAGCGTCGAAACCGTGGTAATCACTCCACTACTGGGATTGACGAGGTTGCCTACCTGCACCTGAGCCAGCCCGGCGATTCCATCGATAGGTGAGACCAGGTTCGTGAAGCCTAAATTCACTTGTGCCGATTCCACCGCTGCGTTGCTCGCTTCAATCTGCGCCTTTGCCGTTTCGATTACGGCCTTCGAGGCTTCGATCTGCGCCTTCGCCGCGTTATTGTTCTGCACCGCATTGTCCAGCTCCTGCTGCGTGACCGCTTGCCGCTTGGCTAGCGGCGTATATTTGTTCACGTCCAGTTGTGTTCTTTCCTGGTTCGCCATCGATTGCGTAAGCTGCGCTTGCGCCTGTGTCAACTGCGCCTGAGCCTGGGCGAGATGTCCCTTCTCCTGCGCAAGAGCCGCGTCAAAAGGCCGCGGGTCGATCCGGAATAGCATCTGGCCCTTATGCACGAAGGAACCTTCGACATAGTTTTGCGAAAGTAAATAGCCCGTCACCTCCGCTTTGATGGCCGCGTTGACTAACCCGTCCAGTGTGCCGACCCATTCGCGATAGACAGGAACATCGCGCTGCTCGACTGTCGCGACCTCAACCTCTAATAGAGGCGGGGCAGGCGTCGATTTCTTGCAGGCTGCCAATAGCGCGATCGTAAATATAGATGTCGCCCAAATACCCGTTCGGTTCGTCACTCGGGTTTCGCTTCTCCTTCTCCGCTGAAGTAAATAGCTCGGCCAATCTCGTCCGGGGAGTCACATGTCTTGACTGCATTTGGGCAGCCATTCTATGAAAATCCTAACCGAAGTCGTAAAGCTCCGGGGCAGTGTAAGTTAGTGAATGCGAATGCATCGGGTGCCGAAATTTCGGTGCCCAAAATCCGGAGATTGCCGACCTATCGGCACTTGTCGTTTGGTAAGGTGGGAAACACCAGCCGACCTTGTCCATGGCTGATTTTAAAATCAATTGTCCGCAAGCGGCAGTGTAAAATAAAACGCACAGCCATTTTGCGGCGTCGATTCGACCCATATCCGGCCGCCGTGAGTCTCGACAATACGTTGGCAAATAGCCAGACCAATGCCCGTCCCTGGATAGTTGGGGCCATGTAATCGCTTGAAGACGCCGAAAATCTGCTCCGCGTATTCGGGTTCGATTCCGATACCGTTGTCCCGAACCGTGAAGAGCCATTCTTTTTCTGTCCGCTCCGCACTCACATTGATGCACGGCGCCGTTTCACCGCGGTATTTGATGGCGTTTCCAATGAGATTCTGAAAAAGCTGGACCAGCCGGACTTGGTCCGCTCGAACTGTGGGAAGATCGTGCCAACGCACGATTGCGGCGTTTTCATCAATGGAGACCTTGAGATTCAAAAGAACCGCTTTCATCACTGCCTCGCAATTCACCTGCGTGGCCGGACCATTTGTAGAGCCCGCTTGCGAATAGGTGAGCAAGTCTTTCAGCAACCTCTCAAGACGTAGCGCCCCGCCCACGATAACGGAGATGAACTCGTCGGCGGACTGATCCAGCTTGCCGGCATAGGTCTCCTGTAGCATCTGGCTATAGAGGACTACCATTCGCAGTGGTTCCTGGAGGTCATGACTGGTTGCATAGGCGAACTGATTGAGATCGTCGTTGGATTGCCGCAAGGCATCATTCGACTCCTCCAGCTCCCGCGTCCGCTCCGTTACTCTTTGTTCGAGACTGGCATTCAGTTCTCGAATCTCGTTGTCGACGCGCTTTCGCTCAGTAATATCGCGGATGGCCGAAATAATCAGCAACCCTTCTTCGGTCTGAAGGGGCCGGAGAGTAATCTCCACGGGAAACTCAGTCAGGTTTTTCCGTCGCGCGAGGTGTTCATTGGGAGAACCACTCGACGGGGAAAGCGAATCCAGACGCCAGCCTGGAACGATCACACGGATATCCCGATCGATCAGTTGATCGCGAGAGTACCCCGTCAGAATCTCTGCCTGTGAATTGACAAGACTGATCCGTCCAGCTTCCGAGCTGATAATAATCGCATCTGGAGCCGCTTCGAGCAGCGATCGAAATTTTAGCTCCGCCTTGGCCAGCACCTCAGCCTGACGCCGCAGCAGAGCCGCATGGCGGCTGAGCTGGACGAATACGTTCACCTTCGAGCGCAGGATCTCGGGAACAATAGGCTTGAGTAAAAAGTCTACGGCCCCCATATCGTAGCCGCGAAACAAATGGTCGTCGCTCTTATACGCCGTCAGGAAAAGAATGGGTGTATGCAAGGATCGCTTCCGGGTCCGGATGAGCTCCGCAGTCTGAAAGCCATCCATTTCCGGCATTTTTACATCCAGAAGAATAAGCGCAAAATCGGACTCCAGCAGATGGCGCAATGCCTCCTTGCCGGAACGCGCGGTCACAACCTCCTGGCCAAGCCCCTCCAGGGCTGCTCCAATCGAAATCAAATTTTCGGCGGAATCGTCGACCAGGAGGATTTTCTCCCGTGTAGGATAACTCTCCTGGTTTGCAATTCCCGCTGCCTCAATCATTTATATACTCCACAAACATTCTATTGCAGATTGGTCGCGAAATTGCTTTCCTTGTTGACCGAGACTCGCAGCACCGAAAATAACTGGTCGAGATCGACAGGCTTGGTGACATAATCGGAAGCGCCGGCCTCAATACACTTTGCCCGATCGCCCTTCATAGCTTTCGCCGTCAGCGCGATGATGGGAAGCGATTTGAACCGCGGCACCTGGCGAATGGCTCGCATTGTCTCATAGCCATCCATTTCAGGCATCATAATGTCCATCAGAACAACGTCGATCTCGGGCGTCTTTTCGAGTAGCTCGATCGCAGCGCGGCCGTTTTCGGCGTGCAGAACGTTAAGATGATGATCTTCGAGCAAACTAGTCAGCGCGAAAATATTGCGGACATCGTCATCGACAATCAGGACAGTCTGACCCGACAGCGCAAGATCGGTTTGACGAAGCAGCTCCAGCATGCGGATTTGATCGGATCGCAGCTGATTTTCCGCCCGGTGCAGCAGCAGCACAGACTCGTCGAGCACGCGATCCTGACTCTTGACCAGCCTCACAACGCTGGCGCGATTTACCTGGCGGAGCAGCGCTTCTTCGCGCAGAGTCAGCTCGCGCGAACTTCGTAGAATAATGGGCGGAGCGGTCATTCCGAGGGCCGCTTGCATATCGGCAACAAGCGTTAAAGCTTCGCCGCCGGCTATGTCTCCGGAGATCACAATGCCATCCATAACCGAGCCTCGCAACGCAGCCAAAGCCTCCGCGCCTGAAGTAGCATCGACAATTTCCAGGTCAGGCCCCTGCAACACTTCGATCAAAGCTGCCGTTTCGGAGGCGTCTTCACAGACCAGCAGCATCTTCTTGTCGCGCCTTCGAACAGACTGCTCAATGGTAGTGAATGCTCCTGAAAGAGAATCTCCCACGACTCCCTTTTCCAGGTAGGTCATAGCACCAAGCGCGATGCCGCGTCTGCGATTCTCATCGCCTGAGATGATGTGAATAGGAATGTGACGAGTGGCGGGATCGTGCTTGAGCCGGTCCAGAATAGTCCACCCCACCATGTCGGGAAGCGCAATATCCAGAGTGATCGCGCCAGGCCGGAACTCTCGCGCCAATGACATCGCGCTGCTACCCCGTAACGCGACCAGCGCTTTAAGCCCGCGCTCATGCGCCAGATCAATCAGTATCCGGGCGAAGGTCCGATCGTCTTCCACGATCAGCAATACCGAGTCTTCCGGTTGAATCACCGTGCGATCGTCATCCAGCACCAGATCCTCCACCAACTCCTGGTCAGTGCCCGGCGCAGGCGCGAGAATCATGTCTACCTCTTCGTCAATCGGCATCGCCGCCGCCTGCTCGAGTTGCGCCGGAGTCGTCTTCAGCGCCTCGCTCTTCACCGGCTGCGCGTGCGCAATATAGATCTGCGGGAGGTACAGCGTAAATGTACTGCCCGCTCCAGGAGTACTCTGCAGTCGAATCTCGCCTCCCAGGAGACGCGCAAGCTCGCGACTGATCGAAAGCCCTAACCCGGTCCCGCCGTACTTGCGGCTAGTGGTGCCATCGGCCTGCTGAAATGCCTCAAATATGATGCGTTGCTTGTCGCCTTGGATCCCAATCCCCGTATCTGCCACCGAAAATGCGATCACCGACGTCGCACGTGACAGAGTCATGTGATGAGAGCTCCAACCAGTCGCCGCTCTATCGATGGTAAGCCGCACCGATCCATGCTCCGTAAACTTCAGCGCATTCGAAAGAAGGTTCTTTAGTACCTGCTGTAAACGCTTAGCGTCCGTTTGGATAATCTCCGATTGCAGGGATGTCCCGAGTTCAATACTAAAGTCGAGCCCCTTCCCGTCGGCCACGTGACGGAATGTCTTTGCACAATAGTCTTGCAGTTCCGTAAACCGCACACCACCGACCTCGACGTCCATTTTCCCGGACTCGATCTTGCTCAGATCCAGAATATCGCTGATCAGCGCTAGAAGATCAGTTCCCGAAGTGTGAATTGTCTCTGCGAATTTAACTTGTTTCGGAGTTAGGTTACGATCGGAGTTCTCAGACAACATTCGCGCAAGGATCAAAAGGTTATTGAGCGGCGTGCGAAGCTCATGACTCATATTAGCCAGGAATTCGCTCTTATACTTCGAAGTGAGCGCAAGCTGTTCCGCCTTTTCCTCCAGCGCCTTCTTCGCCTGCTCCACTTCCAGATTCTTGGTCTCGACTTCAGTCTTTTGCTCAGCCAACAGTTGCGCTTTCTCTTGAAGCTGCGCATTGGTTGTCTGGAGTTGGAGTTGCTGACTCTGTAACTCTTCCGCCAGCGCCTGGCTTTGCTGCAATAGCTGCTCAGTCCGCATCGTCGCCGCGATCGTATTCAAAACGATGCCGATCGATTGCGTGAGTTGGTCGAGAAACGCCAAGTGCACATCGCTGAATTGGCCAAAGGAAGCCAGCTCAATCGCCGCTCTAACATCGCCTTCAAAAAGTACCGGCAACACTACGATGCTGACCGGGGAGGCGGAACCAAGACTCGAATTGATTCGTACATACCCGGCGGGAACGTTCGTCGAAAGGATTCGTTGCTTCTCCCTGGCGCACTGGCCGACCAACCCTTGGCCGATCCTAAGAAGCTTGGGCACCTCGTCCCGATCGTCAACGGCGTACCCCGCCATCAGCTTCAACACAGGGGTCTCATCGACGGAATCAGTTATATAGAAGGTGCCATGCTGAGCACCAATCAAGGGCGTCAACTCAGACAGTAGCAACTGTGCGACCGCAAGAAGATCGCGCTGCCCTTGCATCATTCCCGTGAACTTCGCGATGTTCGTCTTCAACCAGTCCTGTTCGTTATTCTTGCGAGTGGTAGCCGCAAGGTTCACGATCATTTCGTTGATGTTGTCTTTGAGCGCCGCCACCTCGCCCAACGCTTCCACCGCAATCGACCGTGTCAAATCGCCCTTCGTCACAGCCGTAGCAACTTCCGCGATAGCTCGTACCTGAGTCGTCAGGTTTGCCGCTAGCTGGTTCACGTTGTCAGTGAGGTCGCGCCAGATTCCAGCCGCGCCAGGTACCCGAGCCTGTCCGCCCAATGCACCCTCAATACCCACTTCCCGAGCGACGGTCGTGACTTGATCCGCGAAGGTAGCGAGCGTATCGATCATACCGTTGATCGTGTCGGCCAGTTCCGCGATTTCACCTTTTGTTTCCAGGATCAATTTACGCTTCAAGTCGCCGTTAGCTACAGCCGTAACTACCTTTGCGATTCCACGAACCTGCGTTGTCAGGTTCGCAGCCATGAAGTTCACATTATCAGTAAGATCTTTCCACGTACCCGCAACGCCTTTCACTTCCGCCTGGCCGCCAAGCTTGCCGTCCGTACCAACTTCGCGCGCTACACGAGTGACTTCGCTTGCGAACGAATTTAGCTGATCCACCATCGTGTTGATGGTGTCTTTCAGCTCCAGAATTTCACCTTGAACATCCACGGTAATCTTACGGGAAAGATTACCATTTGCAACCGCCGTCGTTACCTGCGCGATATTTCGGACCTGCGCCGTCAGATTACCGGCCATTGAGTTGACGCTATCGGTGAGATCCTTCCATGTTCCGGCTACGCCCCTTACTTCAGCTTGGCCGCCAAGTTTACCCTCCGTTCCCACTTCGCGGGCCACGCGCGTGACTTCCGATGCGAAGGAGCTAAGCTGATCCACCATGGTGTTGATGGTATTCTTCAGCTCCAGAATTTCACCGCGGACATCCACAGTGATTTTTCTAGACAGATCGCCCCTAGCCACCGCCGTAGTCACTTCCGCGATATTACGAACCTGGTTCGTCAGGTTACCCGCCATGAAGTTGACGTTATCCGTCAAATCCTTCCAGGTTCCGGCGACTCCCTTCACTTCGGCCTGACCGCCGAGTTTACCCTCGGTGCCCACTTCGCGAGCCACGCGCGTCACTTCTGAAGCAAACGAGCTGAGCTGATCCACCATCGTGTTGATCGTATTTTTCAATGCCAGAATCTCACCTCTGGCGTCCACTGTGATCTTGGTCGTTAAGTCACCCCGGGCGACTGCCGTCGTGACACCCGCGATGTTGCGTACCTGGTTTGTCAGGTTGCTCGCCATGTAGTTGACGCTATCGGTCAGATCCTTCCATGTGCCGGCCACTCCGCGCACATCGGCCTGTCCGCCAAGCTTTCCTTCCGTTCCTACTTCGCGCGCCATGCGCGTCACTTCGGAGGCGAATGCGTTCAACTGATCCACCATGGTGTTGATGGTATTCTTCAGCTCCAAAATTTCGCCTCGCGCGTCCACCGTGATCTTAGTGGAGAGATCTCCCTTCGCTACGGCGGTTGTCACTTGAGCGATATTGCGAACCTGCGAAGTGAGGTTTCCACCCATGAAATTGACACTATCAGTTAGATCTTTCCAAACACCGCCGACTCCCTTAACGTCCGCCTGTCCTCCCAGCTTGCCTTCCGTGCCCACTTCGCGCGCCACACGCGTGACTTCTCCCGCGAAAGCGTTTAGTTGATCCACCATGGTGTTGATGGTGTTCTTTAACTCCAGGATTTCGCCTCGCACGTCCACCGTGATTTTGCGCGATAAGTCACCTTTCGCAACGGCGGTGGTGACTTCTGCGATATTTCGTACCTGGCTTGTCAGGTTACTCGCCATCGAGTTCACCGAATCCGTCAGATCCTTCCACGTCCCGGCCACGCCATGCACGTCTGCCTGACCGCCTAGCTTACCTTCCGTGCCCACTTCGCGCGCCACGCGCGTCACTTCGGATGCGAAGGAGCTAAGCTGGTCCACCATCGTATTAATGGTGTTCTTCAACTCCAGAATCTCGCCGCGTACCTCCACAGTAATTTTGCGCGACAGATCTCCCGTTGCCACGGCCGTCGTGACTTCGGCAATATTTCGTACCTGATTAGTTAGGTTGCTGGCCATCGAATTGACGCTATCCGTCAGATCCTTCCAAGTTCCGGCCACTCCTTTCACCACTGCCTGACCGCCCAGTTTACCTTCAGTACCTACTTCACGCGCCACGCGCGTCACTTCACCGGCAAAGGCATTGAGCTGATCTACCATGATGTTGATCGTATTCTTCAGCTCAAGAATTTCGCCGCGTACATCCACAGTGATCTTGCGGGACAAGTCGCCGTTGGCCACGGCAGTCGTTACCTCAGCAATGTTGCGGACCTGTGCCGTCAGGTTGCCGGCCATTGAGTTTACAGAGTCCGTTAGATCTTTCCAGACACCCCCGACACCCTTTACTTGCGCCTGACCTCCTAGCTTCCCGTCCGTACCCACCTCGCGGGCCACGCGTGTGACTTCGCTCGCAAATGAGTTAAGCTGGTCCACCATCGTGTTGATGGTATTTTTCAGCTCCAGGATTTCGCCGCGAACGTCCACCGTTATTTTTCGCGATAGATCACCGTTGGCAACCGCCGTCGTGACTTCCGCGATATTACGAACCTGCGCAGTAAGATTACCTCCCATTGAATTGACTGAGTCTGTCAAATCTTTCCAAACACCACCGACTCCTTTTACCTGCGCTTGACCACCAAGCTTCCCTTCGGTTCCTACTTCGCGAGCCACACGTGTCACTTCCGATGCGAAGGAGTTAAGCTGATCGACCATGGTATTGATGGTGTTCTTCAACTCCAGAATTTCTCCTCGCGCGTCGACTGTAATCTTCGTCGAGAGATCGCCTTTGGCCACTGCCGTCGTCACTCCCGCGATGTTGCGGACCTGATTCGTCAGGTTGCCAGCCATGGAATTGACACTCTCCGTCAAATCGCGCCATGTTCCGGCAATGCCCTCCACCTCCGCCTGCCCGCCGAGCTTTCCCTCCGTTCCCACTTCGCGCGCCACTCGGGTTACTTCGGAAGCGAAGGAGCTAAGCTGATCCACCATTGTGTTGATGGTATTCTTCAACTCAAGTATTTCGCCGCGCACGCTGACGGTGATTTTTCGCGAAAGATCGCCTCTGGCCACCGCCGTTGTCACCTCCGCGATGTTACGAACCTGCGCCGTTAGGTTTCCGGCCATGGAGTTGACTGAGTCTGTCAGATCTTTCCAGGTTCCGCCAACACCTGGCACGTCTGCCTCGCCTCCCAACAGTCCTTCGGTACCTACTTCGCGGGCGACTCGAGTCACTTCGGCGGCGAAGGAGCTAAGCTGATCCACCATCGTATTGATCGTGTTCTTGAGCTGTAGAATCTCGCCCCGCGCGTCGACTGTGATTCGCGTCGATAGATCGCCCTTTGCCACCGCCGTCGTAACTTCCGCGATGTTGCGCACCTGGTTTGTCAGATTGCCGGCCATTGAATTGACTGAGTCTGTCAGGTCCTTCCAGACGCCGGCGACTCCCTTCACCTCCGCCTGACCGCCTAGCTTACCCTCTGTGCCGACTTCGCGCGCCACGCGTGTCACTTCCGCCGCGAAGGAGCTAAGCTGATCCACCATCGTATTGATCGTATTCTTCAACTCCAGAATTTCGCCGCGCGCGTCTACTGTAATCTTCGTAGTCAGATCACCCTTAGCTACAGCAGTCGTCACTCCTGCGATGTTTCGCACCTGGTTTGTCAGGTTACTCGCCATCGAATTGACGCTTTCCGTCAGATCCTTCCACGTTCCCGCGACCCCCGTCACCACTGCCTGACCGCCCAGCTTGCCCTCCGTTCCCACTTCGCGGGCCACGCGTGTCGCCTCCGACGCGAAGGAATTGAGCTGGTCCACCATCGTGTTGACTACCCGCGCGGTGTGCAGAAACTCACCCCGTAGCGGACGCCCGTCCACTTCGAGGGACATCGTCTGCGATAGATCCCCCTTGGCCACCGCGCCGATCACTCGCGCCACCTCCGTCGATGGCTGCACCAGGTCGCCGATCAAGCCGTTGACAGACTCGATGCAATCGGCCCAGGCTCCCGTTGCCGATCCCATCGACGCCCGCTGCGTGATCTTGCCGTCTTTTCCGACTGTCCGGCTGATTCTATCGAACTCGCTGGCCATCCGTTGATTCAGCGCCAGAATTTCATTGAGTGTATCGGCGATCTTGCCTTCCAGCCCAGCCTGATCCACTGGCATCCGTACCGATAAATCGCCATTTTTGAAAGCGATAAGTGTCTTCAGCAAAATGTTCGATTCGGCCTTTTTCGATGTCCTTTTAGGAACGGATACAGAGCTCACGGCACACTCCTTCTTGGGGCATTAGTTGTCCAAACGAACTTAGATCCAGGAGACCAAAATCCGTTTCGCTCCCTGAGTAATTATTTTAAGGGTGCCGCCCTCAGGGTGGTTAGACGCCGGATCGTAGTCCCTCGCCAATGGCGATTAGATCGGCGGCCAGCTCTGAAAACTGAAGCAGGTCGCGTGGTTTCAAGCGGAAGTCCGCGCCCAGGCTCCGCAGTTGCTCCTCTTCCTCGGGGCTGGCGCCGTTCGTCGTAACAACCACGTAAATATGACTCAACAACGGCTCTTTTCGAATGGCCCGCAACACTTCGATCCCATCGTGTTTGGGAAGATGCAAGTCGAGCAAAATCACACAGGGCTCTGAACCCGGTAAATGTTCCCGCTGACCCTGGACAAATTGCAGGGCTCGTTCCCCGTCCTCCGCAACCTCCAGATCGAGATCTTCCGTCTGCATCAACAATGCCCGGCGGATGAGGAAAACCTCGGACTTATTGTCTTCCACCACAATGATCTTAGCGCGAGGCATACGCGGAAATACCAAGCAATTGGGTCTCCTCAATGCCATCGGAAACGTAATCCGTTGCCATCCGATCTAACGGCTGATGCCACACCTTGATCAAGACGGCAAATCCAAAACCGCGTCGGCCGTAGATGAAAAACACTATCCGGCCATGGGCCAGAGCGACCACAAATCTCCGCCGGCACCTGCCGCTTCGATCTCTTCCCAGGAGATCGCGGAACGCGCCCACCAGATTTGGATCCACAAAGGTCGTCCTGCGAATTCCGCCGAAGAAGACTGGATCGAGGCGGAGCGCGAATTGCACGACGCCCAACTTTCGCGCCGGTTGACGCAGATGACTCACGAAAAGGGCGGCTCCGTTCAGAGCTGAAATTATGGTCGTTTAAGCCCTCTTCGAGTTTACAAAACAGTGAATTATGCTCGTTTAAGAGTGCCACCAGACGCCGCGCGGAAGCCATCCGCGGCTAACATAATCGCTGAGCACGAAAACCAGCATAATCCCCAGCCAGAAAAATCCCGCCGCGACAAATAGTTTGGTCATCGAACTGGCCTGTTTGACGTGCATGAAGAACCACACCACCAGAGATCCCTTGATAACCGCTATCGTCATCGCAACAATAAAGTTATACTCGCCAAGCTCGATTTTAGAGACCGCCACGGTGGTGACGGTCAATGTGATCAGCGCCAGGAAAACCCCGACGTAAACTTTAATGGCTACAACAGGATGGCTCATTTGGTGTGTCCTATCAGATACAACAACGGAAACAGGAAAATCCACACAATATCGACGAAATGCCAATAAAGCCCAATCATATCAACAGGAGTGTACCAAGCCGCGCTGAAACGATTCCGCGAAGCCATAATAATTAAGGTTATGAGCAGCCCCACGCCGACGATCATGTGAACCGCATGTACTCCCGTCATCGCGAAGTAAAGAAAGAACAAAATCTCCGCATTCTGAGCATACTGCGCCTCTTCATAGTGGAAACTGGGCCCCGGAACATGATGTTCCACCCATTTCTCGTGATATTCCATTCCTTTGATACCCAGAAACACGCAGCCCAGCGTAAGTGTAAGAATCAACAGCCAGATCAGTGCTTTTTTCTGTCCGATCTGCGCCGCACGCACCGCCAGCGCCATGGTCAGACTGCTACAGATCAGGACGCCCGTGTTCAGCGCGCCGGCCGTAACATTCATAAAATGGCTGGTTGATGCGAATGCCTCCGGAAACGCGCTGCGGTAAATGGTGTAACTACAGAACATCCCGCCAAAAAACATAATTTCCGTAGCCAGGAAGATCCACATGCCGAGCGTGGACGATTCCAGTTGCTGCCCGGCATCGTCAAAGTGATGTTTTAATTCAGGTTGCGCGATCACGACTCCTCCGCATAGTTGTAGGCAGGCTCGGTGACCACCGGCGGCTCGATAAAGTTAAAGGTAGGCGGAGGCGTCGGCGCCTGCTCCCACTCCAACCCCTTGGCATGCCAAGGATTCTGCGGCGAAATGGGACCGTGGCGCCAAGCCCAGGTCAAATAAATCATAGGGATGAGATATCCGATCCCGAGGATCGAAGCACCGGCGGTAGACATGACATTCAAGGTGTGGAATTCATCGGCATAGGTGGCATAACGCCGCGGCATGCCCAGATAGCCAAGAATGAACTGCGGGAAGAAAGTGAGGTTAAACCCAACAAAAATAATGAGCGCAGCGAATTTCGCCCACGCCTCCGGATACAGCCGGCCGGTGATTTTGGGGAACCAGAAGTGAATCCCACCCAGATAAGCCATCACCATTCCGCCCACCATGACGTAATGGAAGTGCGCGATTACGAAGTAAGTATCGGTGACATGAACGTCGATGGCCATCGTGGCAAGGAACAGTCCCGTGAGCCCGCCGATGGTAAAAAGTCCAATAAATCCAAAAGCATAAAGCATGGGAGTGTCATAGGAAATGGAGCCCTGGTACATCGTCGCGGTCCAGTTAAACACTTTAATCGCCGATGGCACCGCAACCAGGAAACTAATAAACGAAAACACCATGCTGGCATACATCGATTGGCCGGCCACGAACAGATGATGTCCCCAAACCAGAAACCCAAGTACCGCGATTGCAACACTTGAGAACGCCACGAAGCTATATCCAAAAATCGCTTTGCGCGAAAAACATGCGATGAGTTCGTTGATGACAGCCATTCCAGGCAAAATCATGATGTAGACGGCCGGGTGTGAATAGAACCAGAACAGGTGCTGAAACAAAACCGGATCGCCGCCCAGGGACGGATCGAAAATGCCTGCCCGCAGAAGACGCTCCAAACCCAGCAGAAATATAGTGATGGCGAGGACAGGAGTACCCAACACCTGAATAATGGCGGTCGCATAATGTCCCCACACGAACAACGGCAATCGGAACCAGGTCATTCCCGGGCAGCGCATCGTATGAATGGTGACGATGAAGTTGAGTCCAGTCAGGATCGAGGAGAAACCAGCAATGAAAACACCCAGCGCCGCGAGAATTACATGAGTGTTCGAATAAGTCGAACTGAAAGGAGCGTAAAACGTCCAGCCGGTATCGACGCCGCCGCGCACGATCGCGGAAAGCGCCAGGATGCCGCCGCCGATATAGATATACCAGCTAAGGAGATTAATGCGCGGAAACGCCAAGTCCCTGGCGCCAATCATGATAGGGATCAGAAAGTTTCCGAGTGTTGCGGGGATGGAAGGGACCAGAAAGAAGAACACCATGATGATGCCATGCATGGTGAATAGCTTGTTGTAAGTGTCGTGCCCGAAGAGGCCGTTGGGAGAAAGAAGGTTCAATCGCATCCCGACGGCAAACGCGCCACCTACGAAGAAGAAGGCGGTGATAGAAAACAGATAAAGAAGTGCGATCCGCTTGTGATCGGTGGTAAATAGCCAGGACTTCCATCCATAGTCGGCGTTGAGATAGTTCTTTTGAACGGCGAGAAGGGTCGTGCTCATGATGGATGCCTCATTTTGCCGATAGACTCTTAATGTAAACAATCAGTTGCAACAGGGGTTCCTCGGCAATCTGTCCCTGAAAAACCGGCATGACGTCGCGATGGTATCCTTTTACAATCTTTGCGTTGGGGTTAAGAATAGATTCGCGAATATACGCTTCGTCCGCCAGCACCGTTCGTCCGTCTTCAAGCTGGACAGGCTTGCCGAATACATTTCGTAGGGAGGGACAACGGCCTTGCTGGTCAAGCACATGACAGTTTACGCAGCCATATTGTTCGAACACTTTCTCACCTTTATCGGCCATCGATTCTCCCTGAACTCCTCCCGATAGCCATTCCTGGTAGCGATCCGGCTCCATGACAGTGACCCAACCAATCATGCGGGAATGGTTAGTGCCGCAATATTCGGCGCAAAATATGTGATAGCGTCCGGACTTAGTCGGTTCAAACCAATAGGTTTGGTAGCTACCGGGGACGACGTCGTGCTTCAAACGAAAGGCCGGGATGTAGAAGCTATGGATAACGTCTTCGCTGGCCAGTGTCAGCTTGACCGCGCGGCCAACCGGCACGTGAAGCTCATTGATCTCACGCTGACCGCCGGGATATTGTACCTTCCACATCCACTGTTTACCGGTAACATAGATATCAAGTGTGTCCTTGAGCGGCGGCGTGTAATTCTGAAAATAGAGCTTGGTTCCCCAGGCGAACATCACTAGCATGATCAGGAACGGGATGACACTCCAAGCTATCTCGAGTGGAATCGAGCCGTGAATGGCTTTAGGTTTGTCTTCCGGATCCTTCCGACGGTACTTAATAGCAAACAAAAACACAAAAAAGAAAATGAGCAGCGTCATTCCGATTCCCACGAGCAAAAGGAATCCGTAGAGGGCATCGACCTCGCCGGCAGTGGAGGACGCGCGCGGTGGAAAAATGGAAAAGCTACCCATTCAGGTTACCTTGAGATCCCGCCGGAACATAATGATCATGAATGCCGCCAACACAGCCACGGTGGCAACTCCTGCGAGGCGAAGTACGTTCATGATCACCATTCCGTACTTACCATTAGAAGGATCATAGTGATAGCAATACAGCAACACGGCGTCGACGGGCGATCCGATGCGGCGATTCGACGCCTCCTCCAGGCCGAATCGCAGGTCGCGTGCCGGATAATCAATACCATAAAAATAGCGCGTGACTTTGCCTTCAGGAGTCAGCAGCATAATGGCGCTGCTGTGCGCATATTGATTGGTAACGTTGTCAAAGGCAAAGTGGAAGCCGACGGAATCAGCCAGAGACTTACTAGATGCTTCAGAGCCGGTCAGGAAATGCCAGCCCTGTTCCGCGCCGGGGCGATCGTAGCCTTTCACATACGGCACCTTCTTCGCGGCGGCCATTTCCGCAGTCTCCCGTGGATCGAAGCTGACGGCGACAATATCGTACTCTTCGCCCGCAGTCATAGGAAGGCTTTTGACACTTCGCAAGACTCCGTTCAGAACCATATTGCAGAGCGAGGGGCACTGATAGTAAACCAGCGCCAGAATTACCGGCTTTCCCAGGTATTGGCGCAAGGTAACGGGACGGCCTGACTCGTTTTCGAAAAGAAGATCGAGCGGCACTTGAGCACCAATTTTCTGATCGATGCCGACGCTGCGCAAGATAGCCGGACGCCAGCCGGTTTGTACCTGAGCGAACGCGCCGGCAGTGAGGACAAACAATAGGACCCCCTTCATTTCTTAGCCGCCTCCCTACGTACTGGAAATCCGCGTTCCAATTGCAGCTCTATCGCCCGGTCGATGGGAATTCGAACCACACCCGACTTCTTATCGATCCAGCCGTAAGTCGAAAGAATAGTATCTTCCCGTGAGTGAAGATGCCTCAGTTCGACGTCTGGATGCTCCTCAATCCGCGGCTGTGACGGAAACTGTTGCCGGGTTGTGTCCGCCATGGGGTTGGCGGGAGCGATGACGATGGGATGATGGAGGAGGTATTGAAAGATTCCGTACACTAACAGCAGAATGATTGCTATTGCTACGGCCAGGACAAGACCGGTAATGCCGATCGCCCGAACGTCCCCCGTATCGGTCTCATGGGCGATCGAATTGTGTCTTGTGTCCATCAGATTGAAGTCCTAGAATGCGACGGTTTCCCGCGGTGCACCTTGCAGGCGTGCGTCCTTTATGGGAAGCAACGGACGCGATTTCAATTGCCAGAAAAACAGGGCGAGCCATAAGCCCCCTATCGCGACTGGCGTGACGACATCGAGCCAGTGAATCCTTAGCTGCTGTTGATAGAACGCCGGCTCGACTACCCAATAGACGTCCACTATGCGAATGACGATCATCAAAAGACAGACCTTGATGAGACGGTCGGCATGGCGCTTGGTGTTGCGCATTAGTAACAGAACGAACGGCGTGGCGAAATGGAAAATCACCAGCGCCAGCGCCACCCATTCCCAGCCCCCGCGGAGCCGACGCAAGTACCACGGATTTTCATCCGGCTGATTACCCGCCCAGATAATGAGGAACTGGGAAAACGACAGATATGCCCAGAGGACCATAAACGCGAACATCAAATTGCCAAGGTCGTGAAGGTGCTGCACCGTGACGTGTTCCTTTAGTGGAGATAGCTTGGATAGGATGATTACCAACGCGATGACGAAAGCAAAGGTTTCGAGTACCTGGCCAACCAGGAACATGATTCCGTAGATAGTGGAGAACCAGTGCGGCTCCAGTGACATCACCCAGTCGATGAAGGCGAAGCTCGTAACAAACACGAAGACTACCAACCCGGGTGCGCTCACAGCACGCATTTTACTTATTAGCACTGGGTCTCCCGTCTCATCCTGAAGGGTCGACCACTTACTTAGCCTCCAGGCATAAAAGGTCCAAATGAAGAAATAGAAGACTGTCCGGAAAAGGAAAAACGGCACATTCAGATATCCCGCCTTGGCCTGGATATTCGCATCGTGCAAAGCTTCCGGCTTCGCCCACGGGTAGAGTATCGGAATACTCAATAGCATCGGAATCAGAAGGAGGGCCATGTAGGGAAGAGTCCGGCTTCCAGCCTCACACATGCGGCGGATTACCATACCCCACTTTCCGCCGACGGTATGATGTAGCAACAGAATTCCCATCGAACCTAGACCCATCCCGATCCAATAGAGATAGGCGAACAGATAAGAACGCAAGGCTTGGTCGCGATCGAGTAGAAAGCCGACGACCAGCAGTAAGACTCCGGCAATGCCGACGAGGAGTGAGGTCCGCTGCCACCGGGCGATCTGACTGACAGCCATGGTATCGTCGGAGGTCATTGCGGAGCTGCCTCCAGTGTGGGACGCCGGTCGGCGGGCACGTCCTCGATGGTAGCGTCCGCACTGAATTGAAGAACACGAATATAGGCCGCGATGCGCCAACGGTCATCAGGTTCGACACGCGAGGCATAGCTCGGCATCGCGCCAAAGCCATTGGTCATGACATCGAAGAAGTGGCCAACGGGAGCTTTCATGAGTGTCTCCGTGTGATAGGACGCCGCCTGGCGGAAGCCGCGCTGCACGATTATGCCGTTGCCATCGCCGAGACGGCTGTGGCAGGGGGAACAATAGATATTGAATCGCTGCTGACCACGCAGAAGGTCTTCGCGAGTGATCTGAAAAGGAAACGTGTCTACGTCCTGACCATTTACCTTTCCGGTAAAGCGAGCGGTGTCGATGCGCAGATGGCCGCGGGCGACCGTTCCCTCTATTTCAGGACGGGCCGAGCGACCGTCTCCGAAAAACTCAGTTCCGGCGAGAGGTTTATAGCGCGGCTGGTTGTGCATATCCTGGCGGCAGGCCGCGAGAACGATCGCAACAGCTAACAGTAGAGGTTTACGGCTCAACTTCCGTTACCCCCTTCGTATCGAGTTGCTCCAGGAACTGGCGGGTGGCGAGAACATCGAACTTCGGGTCTGTAGCTTCAATACAAAGAAAAAACCGGTCACGGGAGGCGTGCTCGAAACGAGCGACGTTAAAGACCGGGTGATACGGTTGCGGCAGCCCGTTGAGTACGAGCATCCCGACTACCGCGGTGAGACACGATAATAGCACCATCATTTCGAAGGTGATGGGGATATACGCCGGCCAACTGTTGAGTGGCCTGCCGGCGACGTTATGCGGATATGCGATGACTGTCATCCACCAACACAGCGTGAAACCTCCGGCGGCTCCAAGCACGCCGGCGGTGAAAACGAGGCGCTGCACCATACTGGTGCGGAATCCGACCGCTTCGGCGAGGCCCTCGACCGGCATTGGCGAATAGGCGTCCATGTGACGATAGCCCGCTTCGCGAGCCCGCCTCGCAGCTTCGAGCAACGATTCCGGCTCATCGAACTCGGCCATCAAGCCATACAGTTTAGTGGTCATGCTTTTGCTCGTGTACTACTTCGCGCATTTCGAAAATCGAAATTGCGGGCAAGCCGCGAATGAAGAGAAACATCAGACTTACAAAGAGTCCGAGAGTTCCGGCATAAGTGCACCAATCCCAAATCGTCGGATAATACATACCCCAGGAGGACGGCACGTAATCGCGCGTCAGACTGGTGACGACGATCACGAAACGTTCCAACCACATGCCTACGTTAATGATCAGAGAGATCACAAACACGGCGGGCAGAGTGAGGCGGACTCGCTTCGACCACAACAATTGCGGAGTCAGAATATTGCAAAGGATCAGGATCCAATAGGTCCACCAGTAACCACCCACCCAGGCGCGATTGATGAAGGTATAGCGCTCCACTTGATTGCCGCTATACCAAGCCATGAAGGCTTCCATCGCGTAGCCATAGGCGACAATCAGGCCCGTGCCGAGCATCACTTTGGCCATACACTCGATGTGACGCATGGTGATCAGGTCTTCGAGGTGATACCAGCGGCGAACCGGGATAGCGAGGGTCAGCACCATCGCGAAGCCAGAGTATATCGCACCGGCGACGAAGTACGGTGGAAAAATAGTCGTGTGCCAGCCGGGAACAATACTCACAGAGAAGTCGAAGCTGACGACCGAGTGAACGGACACAACGAGAGGTGTCGAAAGTCCCGCGAGCAACAGATATGCCTTTTGATAGCGGGCCCAGTGTTTCGCCGATCCTCGCCATCCCATGGCCAATGTCCCGAAGATTTTCTGCGCCCAGGTATTGGGAGCCTTGTCGCGCATGGTGGCAAAATCCGGAATCAGACCCGTGAACCAGAACAGCACAGAGACAGTGCCATAGGTGGATACCGCGAACACATCCCAAATGAGAGGGCTTCGCGGCTGCGGCCATAGCCACATCGTATTAGGGTAGGGAATTAGCCAGTATGCGAGCCAGGGACGGCCGAGGTGAAGGATGGGAAACATTCCGGCGCAGGCGACGGCGAACAGTGTCATGGATTCCGAGAAACGGTTGATCGAGGTGCGCCAATCCTGTTTCAGGAGCAGCAAAATAGCCGAAATAAACGTGCCTGCGTGGCCAATGCCGATCCACCAAACGAAATTCACAATAGCGAATCCCCAAGCTACCGGGATCATGATGCCCCAGATACCTACGCCCCGAAAGAAGAGCCACGTCACCGCTACCAGCAATAGATTAACCAGCAGGAAAGCGATTCCGAAGCCAACGAACAGTTGCCACGGAGTCTTCAGGAACGGACGGTACACTACTCCGGAGATTTTTCCAGTGACGGAAGCGTAATCGTGGCCAGGGCCGAGAACCTTGTCGGGACCCGGGTCGAGTGTCGCTATTGGTGGATCTTCGGGCTTCATGCTTTATTCAGCTCCGGATTCGGATTGCGAAGGCGCGCCAGATAGGTGGTCCGCGGACGCGTGTCCAATTCCTCAAGCAGAGAGTAGTCACGCTGTTGTTTCTTGAGTTTCGACACTCTACTGTTGGGATCGTTCAAGTCTCCGAAAACGATCGCCTCTGCCGGGCAGACTTGCTGACACGCGGTGACGATTTCGCCATCGGCAAGCGGGCGGTCCTGCCTTTCGGCGTCGATCTTCGCTCGATTGATGCGCTGGATACAATAGCTGCACTTTTCCATGATTCCGCGGCTACGCACGGTGACATCGGGATTGCGCGATCCATAGAGACTCGGCGTATACCAATCGGAGTAAAGAAAAAAGTTAAAGCGGCGCACCTTATAGGGACAGTTATTGGAACAATAGCGAGTACCTACGCAGCGGTTGTATACCATCTCATTGAGGCCTTCGCCACTATGTACGGTAGCCGCGACGGGACATACTAATTCGCAGAGCGCATTCTCGCAATGCATGCAGGGGACAGGCTGGAAGTACATTTCGGGATCGTCAAGAGAGCCCTGATAGTAGCGATCCACGCGGATCCAGTTCATGTGGCGGCCCTTGGCTACTTCCTCCTTGCCCACTACGGCAATGTTGTTTTCGGATTGACAGGCGATGGTGCAGGCCTGACATCCTACGCAGGAGGTAAGATCGATCGACATTCCCCACTTGTGTTGTTTGTATTCCCAGAGCGGGAACATCGTATGGTCGTCCGGCACTTGATCTTCGGGTGGGCGGGCGAATTCGGGATGAGCGTGATACTCGGAAAAGGTGGCGACGCGGAATGGGTCGCGCTCTTCCATGGTCTGGGTGTGCTGAGTGGTCGCGAATGCATAGCCGTGCGACTTTTGGGTGATTTCGACGCCCGCGTCCAGCCAGGGCGATGTGGAAGTGCGGATCGCATAGGCGTTGAACCCGACTCCATTAGCTACCTTGCCGGCGCGGGTGCGGCCATAGCCGAAATGGATAGTGATCGATTCGTCGGCGTGGCCGGGCATGATCCATACGGGACCGTCGACTTTGTTGCCACGAAGATCGATCTCGATCACGTCTCCAGTGGCGACTCCATAACGTTGCGCCGACTTCGGCGAGATCCAGACAGCGTTATCCCAAGTCATCTTGTTTTGCGGCTTGGGCATTTCCTGAAGCCAGGCGTTATTCGACATGGCCCCGTCGCCAATGGCCGGGTCGGGACGGAATACAATTTCGAGACCGGCTGGGATGGTCTTCCCGGCGTCGGGTACCTTCGCGGGGCCTGGAGTAATCTCCCCGGAAGAAGTTCCCGCGACGACTCCATCGTGCAGTGAGATCTGCCAGAAGTCATCAAAATCCTGGCCTTTGTGTTGAGTCTGCCAATAATTGCGGAGCGTGTCATGCGCCGATTGATCGGCATGATTATTGAGTAGGTTCAGGATTTCGTGCGGCGTTTTCCCGCCATAAATCGGCGCGATAAGAGGTTGCACGAGACTTACCGTCCCGTCATAGGCTCGGCTGTCACTCCACGATTCCAGGTAGTGAGCCTCCGGAACATGCCAATGACACCAGGCGGCGGTCTCGTTGTCATAGAGTCCAAGGTGCGCGCGGAGTCTCACCTGCTTCAGCGCATCGAGGAAGTTGAAATCGGCTGGCGCGTCATACACCGGATTGCCGCCGAGTATCAATAACGTTTCGACGGCACCGCTTCGCATATCACTCACAAGCTCCCCGAGTGAAGCTAGTTCATCCACCGGATTCGACTCCACCGGGTCGGTATAGAGAATAGTCTTACCTACGTTTCCGAGAGTCTGGTTCAGCGCATGCGCGATGGCGTGAACGCGCGGCGGCTGGTGCTCGCCGGCAATAATGATACTCGCTCCCTGATGCGCGTTGAGATCCTTGCCTACAGGGCTCTGCATCAACTTAGAGGCGAAGTCTTCCACTTCGGACGAGCGCATTCGGAACCTATGCTCGGCCATTCCGCCGGTGATCGAAGGGGTTCCTTCGGCGGCGTAGAGACGAGGCGGCAGTACACTCGCGTCCTGGGCCGCGGCTCTGCGGCGGGCGCTATAATCCCGCGCATAGCGGATTCCGCCGGGCATTCCGGAGCATAGGAAATCCGCGTCCAGCGAAACGATCACATCGGCGCGATCGAATCGATAGACGGTATTGACAGGCTTTCCGAAAGCCATCATGGCTCCCGCACGCGCGGAGTGCCTGCCGCAGGGTTCGTATTGATGCCATTTGGCGCTCGGATACGAGGTTAAAAACTCCTTGATCTGCGACGCGAGGGTAGGAGAGGTCACAGTCCCGGTTAGAATTCTCAGGCCCGCGCCTGCCTTGAGACCGGCAACATCGCGCGCATCGGTCAACGCGGTGAGGAAGTTGCCCCAACTATCGATAGATCCGTTGCGTGTCACTACCTGCGACCGGTCAGGATCGTAAAGCGTGAGTAAGCTTGCCTGCATTGCGGCGTCGGTTGCGCCAAGACTCGCCGGATGCTGAGGATTACCTTCAATCTTCGTCGGCCGCCCGAGGTGACTCTCCACAAGAAGGCCCGTGGCAAACCCGCCGACACTCATCGCCGTGGCGTAGAACAATGGGTTCCCCGGCACCAGTTCCTCCGGCTGGCGAACATAAGGGACGATCACCTCTTTAGGCTGGACAGTGCATGCCGACGCGCCCGCCAACGCCACCGACGCGCCCATCAGCGTAAGAAAACGGCGCCGCGATTGAGGATCGTTCCAGTCCGGCGTGCGATTTGGAAATTCGTCTTCGACGAATGCGCGAAACTCCGCGGTGGAGGCGAGTTCTTCCAAGCTACGCCAGTATTTGATTTCGCTCATCGGTGACAGGTCACACAATCAGTCAAACTTTGGATCTTATAGAGTGAAACAAGTTTCGGCCCGATCTCATCCTGATTCGGCGCCGGAGTCTCATAGGCGATATTGAATACTTCTTCGCGCGGGCGAACCTGCCGCTCAGGGTGCCGGTGGCAATCGACACACCATTGCATATAAAGAGTGTTGACCTTGTACATCAGCGGCATCTGGTCCACGCGCCCATGGCAGGTGGAGCAGCCTATGCCTTTTTTCACATGAATACTGTGGTTGAAATAAACGAAGTCAGGAAGGTCGTGGACCCGCGTCCACTCAATGGATTTCCCGGTTCGATAGCTGGCACGCACCGGCTCCAGCATTTCGGCGTTGGTCCAAAGCTGCGAATGGCAGCTCATACACGTTTCTGTAGGCGGAAGTCCAGCGAAGGCGGACGTTTCCACTGAGGTGTGGCAGTAGCGGCAGTCGATACCATCATCGGCGACGTGATGCTTGTGGCTGAAGGGAACGGGCTGATCGCGCGCCACATCGACCAAGGTTGTGAACGAACCGGCGTTCAGCCTGTAGGCCGCCCACACAATCCCGCTGAGCGCGAGGACAGCGGTCACAATACTTACTTTGGCAAGGCTGTTGGAACTAGCGTGAAAGATCTGCGCCATTCAGCACATCTCACTCTGGGCGCCGCGTTTGCCATTCACGCGACGGCTATTAAAACAAGCTACTCTTGTCGCGAGAGTGTTGCCTGCCGAGTCATGAAAAAGACTGAACCGCAGATCTCACGCGCAAATAAAACACACTCAGTTTGAGCCGCTTGACGGCGGATGTCAAGGGGACTTTTTACATAACGCTGACATTACTTTTCATCACGGCGGCGATCATCGGAAATTTATTGTGAAACAGATCTCTTCCCATGAAATCTAAACAGGAATAGCGAGCTACGACTTTTAAATGGTGTTGTATTTTCTTTAGATTATTGGGCCTTATCAGATAGAGCCTCATGGTAAGTCTTCGTTTCCGTGAGCTTTCACCGCGGCGACACTTTGTTGGCGGATCACTCCAGTTGACGGATCCGATTCCTCGGGTAATATATAGAGGCGTGTCTACTCATCGAATTTTCGAAATCATCCAGCGCCACGAAAACGATCTGCTCGCGGAGTGGCTGCGGCTACAGAATCAGACGCTCGCTTCCCGGCGCGACCGGATTCCGGAGAGTCAGCTTCGCGCGAATTCCCAGGATTTTATCATGGGACTTCGCGACGCCCTATCGGCAAGCGATTCCGTGGACACCGGTCAACCCGCATGGTCGAGATTGCGTGAGATACTGGCCGAGTTTTCGAAGCAGCGCGCCGCCCTCGGTTTTACTCCTTCGGAGACGGCGATTTTTGTTCTTTCGTTTAAACAGGCGCTCTTTGGCAGGCTCCGGCAGGAATACGCGAACGATCCCCACGCGTTCGCCGAGTTGACCTGGCAGGCGACCGAGATTCTTGATCAGCTCGGACTTTATACCGTCGAAATTTATACGAAGACGCGGGAGTCTGTGATCTTGCGGCAGCAACAGGAATTGCTGGAGCTTTCGACACCTGTCGTCGAGCTTTGGACCGGTATTCTGGCGCTGCCTCTGATTGGAATGCTGGATAGCAGCCGCACCCAGGTAGTGATGCAAAACCTGCTGGAAGCGATCGTGGCGAGGGAAGCCGATCTGGCGATCATCGATATTACAGGCGTGCCGACGGTCGATACGCTGGTGGCGCAGCATCTGTTGAAGACGGTCGCGGCGGCGCGGCTGATGGGTGCGGACTGCATCATCAGCGGCATTCGCCCGCAGATTGCCCAGACCATTATTCATCTGGGTGTCGATCTGGGGGCCGTGATTACGAAAGCGACTCTGGCGGACGCGTTCCGCCTGGCGTTGAAAAAGAAAAATCTCTCCATTGGCAGCAGCCGTTAGCGAACCTCATGGACCGCATTCCACTTCTCAAAATCGGGGATTTTCTGCTGGTTACCGTGCAGGTCGATATGCACGACCGGCTGGCGGTCGCGTTACAGGACGATCTGACGGAACGAATCGTGGCGACCCGGGCGCGCGGGGTCCTCATTGACATTTCAGCGCTGGATATTGTGGATTCCTTTATCGGCCGGATGCTCGGCAATATTGCCGGCATGGCTCGCGTATTAGACGCGGAGACGGTGGTGGTGGGGATGCAGCCGTCGGTCGCGATCACGCTGGTGGAGTTGGGTCTCTCTCTCCCCGGGATCCGAACAGCCCTGAATATCGATCGCGGAATGGATTTACTCAGAGCAGCAGCCAGTGAGGAGACGGGAGAGACCTCCAGTGACGGTAGAGAAGCAGTCTGAGCTGCCGTTGAGGGCCCAGGAGGATGTCGTTTCCGCGCGCCAGTTTGTCCGGGCATGGGCCGTGGAACTGGGGCTGAATCTGGTCGATCAGACCAAGATCATTACGGCGGCAAGCGAACTGGCGAGGAACGCCGTGATCTATGGCGGCGGGGGCTTGGTCCGGGTCGAAATTTTGGTTGACCCAGGCAAGCGCGGATTGCGTCTAACCTTCGAGGACAGGGGACCGGGGATTGCGGACATAGAAAAAGCCATGAGCGACGGATATACGACCGGCAATGGCTTGGGCGGGGCGAAAAGGCTTTCGCATGAATTCTCAATAGAATCCACGCCTGGCGCCGGAACGCGAATCTCCATCACTCGATGGAAGGGTTAGCCACGTGGTTCTGTTTCTGCCTATTGACGATGCCAGCCGGGTGGCGGAAGCGCGGCGCCTTGCGATGAACATCGCCCGCGAGGAAGGCCTGGACCAATCGAGCACCGCCTCGGCCGGACTGGTAGCAACGGAGATGGCCACCAATCTCTGGAAACACGCGAAGGGCGGAGAAATCCAGGTTGCGCGGCTATCCTGCCAAGGTTCAACCGGCGTGGACATTCTTTCCATCGACAGAGGTCCGGGAATCGTCAGTATCGAGGAATGTTTGCGGGATGGGTACTCTCAGACAGGAACTTCCGGCACCGGTTTAGGGGCGATTTCGAGAATTTCGCGCGTGTTCGACGCTTATTCGCAATCCGGGAAAGGCACCGTGATGCTGGCCCGCGTCAGCCAGTCCGCTGATGCCGGGATGATCGTCGGCTCGGCTGGCCGGCCTATTTCGGGCGAGGACGTTTCGGGAGATGCGTGGGCGATGCGGCGGGAGGGCGATATTTGGATGTTCGTGGTCGCCGACGGCCTGGGACACGGGATCCAGGCGGCAGAGGCCTCTTGCGAAGCTGTTGCCGCGTTCAAATCCTGCACCGACACGGATCCGACGTCGGTGCTGCAGCGAATTCATCGCGCACTGCGGGGAACGCGCGGCGCGGCCGTCGCGGTGGCAAGTCTGGACCGCGCTAAACGCCTTGTGCATTATGCCGGGATTGGTAATATTGTGGGAGTTGTGGTGAGCCCGGCCAAGACTCAGTTCATGATTTCGCACAATGGCACCGCGGGGCATGAAGCGGTACACTTTCAGCAGTTCCTTTATCCGTTTCCGGAGACATCCTTGTTGATCATGCATTCCGATGGTCTGACCACCAGTTGGAACCTGGGAGCGTACCCTGGTCTTCAGTGGCGCCATCCATCCGTGGTTGGAGGAACGGTGTACCGGGATGCGTCGAGAAATCGTGACGATGCCTGTATCATTGTGGCAAAAGACTGTGTGGCCAAGGATTGCGCGTGAAATCCACGCGACGCTCAACATCCCCGGCGCTGCCCTTGCTGTCGTTAAGCATCGGCAATGAAAGCGATATTGTGCGGGCGCGTCAAACCGCGCGGTTGATGGCTTTGCGCGCGGGCTTTCCTCAGCAGGATCAAGCGCGCATCGCGACCGCAGTCTCGGAAATCGCGCGAAACGCCTTTCAATACGCAGGGTCAGGCCGGGTGGCGTTTTCGATCGAACTGGAGTCCAAGCCTCAGGTGTTGTGGGTGGAGGTGAGCGATCAAGGTCCCGGCATCGGCGATCTGGAAGGCGTGCTGGGAGGATCGTATGAATCGAGAACCGGAATGGGGATCGGGCTATCCGGCAGCCGGCGGCTGATGGACCAGTTCCGGATCCAATCCGAGCCGGGAAGCGGTACAAAGGTGACCTTTGGGAAGGCGCTGCCGCCTTCCGCGAAACCTATCCTTCCCGCAGAGGCGGCGCGGTTGTGTGCAAAATTGCCGCAGGAAAACGCAGCGGGACCGCTCGATGAATTGCAGTGCCAGAATCAGGAGCTGCTCCAAACGCTGGAAACATTGCGGCTCCGGGAGTTGGAACTCAAAAAGCGCGAGGGCGAGCTGGCCCAATTGAGTCTTGAATTGCAGGAGACCAATCGAGGGGTGGTTGCCCTTTACGCGGAACTGGATGAGAAGGCTGCCGCTTTAAAACGCGCCGATGAGATGAAATCGCACTTTCTGCGATACGTGAGTCATGAATTTCGTACGCCCGTAAATGCGGTGCTGGCCTTGACTCAGTTGCTGCTTCGCCGGCTGGACGGCGAGTTGACCGCGGAGCAGGAAAAGCAGGTCCAGTATATCCGGCAAGCGGTGCAGGATCTGGCCGAGATGGTGAACGATCTGCTGGATCTGGCCAAGGTGGAAGCGGGCAAAACTGAAATCCGGATCAGCCAGGTGGATCTTGGCCGTTTCTTCGGCTCAGTCAGAGCCCTGATGCGGCCGCTGGCGACGAATCAGGCGGTATCGCTGATTTTCGAGGATCCACCGGCCGGAATTATTCTTGAAACGGATGAGAGCAAGCTGGGTCAGATCCTGAGGAACATGATTTCGAACGCACTGAAGTTCACCGAAGCCGGCTACGTGCGCGTTTCCGCCCGTTTTCTGCCCGATGAGTCGTTGTGTTTCTCGGTTACAGACTCGGGAGTGGGGATCGCGGCGGGTGATCTGGAAACGATTTTTCAGGAATTCGCGCAAGTCAATAATCGTCTGCAAAAGAATGTACAAGGCACCGGGCTAGGCTTGCCGCTTTCGCGCAAGCTGGCTACGCTGCTGGGCGGCACATTGGAAGCGGCCAGCACCCCGGGGCTGGGATCGACGTTTTCCTTGATTCTCCCGCGCGCCGCCAATACGGCCGATGAACACTCGCGGCCCGCCGGAAATACCATCCTGATCATCGACGACGAAGAGACATCGCGCTACCTGACGCGGCAGTTGTTTCGAGGATCGAAAGACAGAATCATCGAAGCCCGGAGCGGGCCTGAAGGTACGGAGCGCGCGCGTTTTGAACGGCCGTCGCTCATTATGCTGGACTTGATGATGCCTTACCAAAACGGCTTCAATGTCCTCGACGAATTGCAGTCCGATGAGGACACGCGTGATATTCCGGTGGTGATTCAAACGTCGAAGGCCTTGACGCAAATCGATTACGAGAGGCTGGGCTCGCGGCAGGCAACGATCTTGCCAAAGGCCGGCAATGGCCGTGTCCAGGCGCTGACCACGATCCGGGAGATTCTGGGCGAGCCGGACCTGTTCCGCGAAGAGCCGGAGTTCCTGACATCCGGGCAGACGGTATCATAAAATCCTATGTCCTCGCCCGCGGTCATCCTGAACGTCGATGATAACGAGCCTCACCGCTATGCGCGGAGCCGCGTTCTGCTGGACGCGGGCTTCGTCACCCACGAGGCGGCCACGGGCCAGGATGCGCTGGATCTGGCGGCTCTCCACCGTCCGGACCTGATTCTACTGGACATCAATTTACCTGATATTGACGGAATTGAAGTGTGCCGCCGGTTGAAATCGGTGCAAGATCACGGTTCGACTTTTATTCTCCAGATCTCCGCTTCCTCCGTTACCGCGCCCCACGCTACGGAGGCGCTGAATAATGGCGCCGATGCGTATTTGGCGGAGCCTGTCGATTCGACAGTCCTCATTGCCACCATCAACGCCTTACTACGATTGCAGAGGGCGGAGCGGGAGTTGCAGAGAGCCAATGCGGCGCTCCACCATGCCAACGCCAGCCTGGCGAGCGTCAATCGAGACTTGCGCCAGTCAAATCAGGATTTGCAGCAATTTGCATATTTCGCGAGCCACGATCTGCAAGAGCCTTTGCGGCAGGTGACGAACTTCGTGCAGTTGATTTCGCAAACGGCTGCCAGCCGGCTTACCGACGAAGAACAGAAATTCCTGACCTTCGTCGTGGAGGGCGCCGAACGAATGGAACATCTGATTCGCGCTCTGCTGTCCTACTCGCAACTGGGGCATGCCGAACGCGCCGCTCCTTCGCGGGTCGATCTGAATGCGGTGGTGGATCGCGTCGTCGAGGATTTGAACGGGCGGATTACAGAAGCCGGCGGCAGGATTACGCGAACCGAGTTACCGCTGGTGATCGGCGACCCGGTGCAGCTCGCCGACGTATTCCAGAATCTGCTGGTGAACGCGATTAAATACCGCCGGCCGGAAGAACCGCTCGAGGTAAAAATCGGCGCGGTCTATGAAAATCCGGGAGAAGTCACGATCAGCGTCGGCGATAACGGCCAGGGAATCAACGCGGGTTATCACGATCTGATTTTTCTTCCTTTCAAGCGCCTCCATGGCCGGGAGATTCCCGGTACCGGGATCGGTTTGGCGATTTGCAGGCGCATTATTGAGGCACACGGCGGTCGAATCTGGATTGAATCCACGCCGCAGGTCGGCGCCACTTTCCGCTTCTCCTTGCGCGCGTATCCCTCTTAAACGCTCATAAAATGCTGTTTTGTGCTCTCGATGGCGGCTTAAAACGCCTTAACAGCGCGTCTGAAACGTCTTCCTCTCCGCTGGCCTCTGACCTTGTATGACTCGAATTTCACTGATTTCCTATCTGGCATTCGCGGTCGTATCATGGCCCGTGAAGGCGCAATCTCCCATCGAACGAGGCAGATACATCGTCGAGAACGTGGCAATGTGTGAACTTTGTCACAGCCCGCGCGACGAGCATGGGAATCCCGATCGGGGCCGGTGGCTGATGGGCGGTCCAGTGCAGTTGAGACCCTCCTATCCGGCGCCGTTCTGGGCTATTATCGTGCCCAGGATTGCCGGTGGGCCTCCGGGCACCGATGCTGATTTCATCCGGTTGTTGACTACGGGAATCTCGCGCACCGGCAGTCCTCCGAACCCGCCGATGCCGCCTTTTCGGATGACACGCCCGGACGCCGAGGCCGTGCTCGCTTACCTTAAATCGCTAGGCGGGTAGATGTGAGATCAGGCGGCGGGCTGGCGTAGCGGGTATGTTTTGCGGGCGCGGGGGTCGGGAGATAATTGCGCGCCCACCACTGCCAGTGCGCCCTTGATCATCTCGTCTTCGACGTCGAGGGACCAACCGACGGGACAAGTATATTGCTCGCGAATCACTTGCGACTGGTACAGATCGAGACGCACGTTTTCACGGGTGGGGATGTAGAGATTGTGTTCGCCGAAGTAGCCGAAAACCATAGCCGGGCCGCCGCGCTCCCGCAGGGCTTCCTTGATCCGCATGCCGATTTGCGCGAGGGGCTCGCCTTGGATCGCCAGGAAGGTAAGCTTGCCAATTTTCGCGCCGAGCACTTCTTCAAAACGGCAGGGGAATTTGCGCGGCTGGGGTAGCTCCTTGACCAGGAACTCCTCGTCGGTGCAAACATAATCGGAGATCTTGGTGGGGAACGGAATGCCCTTTTTATAGTGCGTCATCAGGGCGCGAATCCAGTTGGTGTCGCGGGCCGGATCGGGAAAAGCTCTGAAGCCGAGATCGAGCGGCACGCCCTTTGCCAGCTCCTGTGCCCGCTTGTAAGGAATGGGCGGAGCGAGCGGCAGGTCGAGCACTTTGAGACGGCTTTCCAAGGGTCCGGTGACATCTTCGAGCGGACCACTGGCGATCTTGAGCGCGATCTCGGCCAGCTCATGTCCGCGGGATTTGCAGGACGCGAGCGGATCCGCGCCCTCTGGCGCGAAGGTGTACTGATTGCCACCGCAGGCATCGGCATAGATCGCGGTCGAGTCCGGAATGCGGGCTTCGATTTCTTCCATGGCGAAGCCGGGGTGGGAGGCTCCATACATGTTTCGCGGGCCGAGCTGGGGATGGGTGGGGTGGTTGAACAGCAAGGCCCGCGTGCGGCTTCCGACTTGCACCTTGAGCAACTGCATTTCGTAATCGGGCGGATAACTCAACTGGGCGCTGGTGAAATAGCCGTAGCCGTTGCCGAACAGGAGGGTCGCCGGACCTTCCTCATTGCGAATGGCTTCTTTAATGGCGCCAAAAATTTTATCGGCGAGTTCGCGGCCGTAATCGAAATTTTCCGCCACGATCTGAATCGGGCCCTGATGATTGTGGGTCGCGAGCAGGACCAGAAATTCGGGGCCAATGCCGAGCTCCCGCTGGCAGCGTTCGCGCAAAATGGGCGTGGCGACGTCCAGGCAGTTGAACGGGTAATTCACGATCGCCATGCGGCGCACGCCGTCGTAGAGCGTCATGGCACGCGAGATGAGGCGGGCGTAGGCGACGGGGGGATTGGGGGTATCGCCGCTGGCGCACACGCGCGGCCGGTCCGGAGTCACATCCACGCGGCCGGTGCCCACATTCATGCGCTGGAACGTCTGGCCGGCAGCGGACTGGGCTAGCACGGCCATCGCTTTGAAGACATCTCTGCGGCTAATGGGATTGCTCATGGTTGGGTTGGGGATGAAGCTTGCCGGTCCAGATGGCGAGACGTATGACGGCGGTATCGATCATGCGGTTCCCGGCGCCCACTTCGAGATAAGAACCGATCTGGCTGGCCCCATAGCCACCGTCGACGGCGGCTTTGATGGTGGGCACATAGCCGAGATTCTTATTGGTGTAGCCGGCGAAGATGATGGGGAAATCGCGCACGCGCTCCCGCATATTCATTTGAAAATCGACGAAAATTTCGCAAGGCACGCCGACGTAGGCGAACTCGCGGCCAAGCAGCATGGTGGTCACGGGAGCCTCATAGGGTCCGCGCGTGGCGGCTTCGATATGGAGACGGGCGCTGAGGGTGAGGTGCTGCGGGTCTGTGGCGGCGAGCACTTTCTCGTGATCGAAGCGAGCCTTAAATTGCAGCGTATCGCGGGCGATGCGCAGCTCGGTATCGGGCACGGTGTGCGGCTTGATGCCGGCGGTGACGCGGATAACTTCGCCGGCGAGGGTGCGCCCTGTCTCGCGCATCAATCCGACGGCGTCCTCAATCAAAGGCGTTTTGTCGTAATAGGGATTGATGTTCCCTGCCCCGCCCTGCACGAACAGACAGACCGCGCCGGGATACGCGGCTTCGACGACGCGGCGCATTTCGCCGGGATAATCGGCGGAATATTGCAGATTCTCGGGCCCCAGCACGACGGCATGGCAGGCGTAATTCACCAGCACGGCGATGGGCGCGCCGTCTTCTCCATCGATGCGCAGCACGTAAACGGTGGGATCGACGGGCGAGGTGGGAATGCGCGTCTCATTGCGCCACAACATTTTCCCCTGGCCTTCCTCCATATCGTACAAGCGGTTGTGGCCGATGCGGACGGAACCGGTTCCGATGCCGATGCGCGCGGGGCGTCGCGACTTCCAGGCACGCTCGATTCCGGAGGCGATATCGCCGGCCATTGCGGTCTGCCAGGCTGGAGGCTGCTCCAGGGGCAAAGGACCGGAGTGGGTATGGCTGGCGTTGAAAATCACATCCTCAATTCCGGTGGAGGATTTCACGCGGGCGCGGATCTGATCGAGCTGCGGAACGGGCAGCACGCCGACCAGATCGAGCGTGACCAGCGCGATAGCGCGGTCCTTCCCTTCAAACACCAGGACGTTGGCGTGAAGCGGATCCAGGACGCCGGTGGAGACGCCGACGCGGGCGCCGTAGCCGCCCATCTCGATTCCAAGCGGCGGGTGCAGCTCAACAGACGCCGCGCCTACTTGCAGATCCTTAGCATTAGCCAGCGAAAGGAGCGTAACGAAGAGGAACAATCTCATAACTTACCTTTCACGGCTTATCGGGAACGTCCCGCAGCTTGCCGAGCTGCTCATAAAACCACACCACGGCGCGGTCCACCATGCTTTCCCCGGCGCCGACTTCGATGTGCGTCTGATAGTCGGCTCCGTAGCCGCCCTGCATGGCCGCTTCGATGGTAGGAAGGTAGCCGGCCCACTTGCCTTCGCCGCTGAACGAGTAGCCGAATAGAAACGTGTTGGCCAGCGGCGATTGATCGCGCAGGTTCATCTGGAACCTGACGAAAGGCTCGCCGGGCATGGCCAGGATGCCGACATCGTTGTTGAACATCAGGCGCGTGACTTCCGTGGGGACGCGCGCGGAGGGATCGAAGCGATCGGCGAAATCGTAGGTTTGCTGCGAGACTCGCAGGTCGAACGGCTGCGGCTTGGGAGGCTTGGTTTCCATCCCTTTGAGGACGGCATCGGCCACCGATTCGCCGGTTTTCTGGGCGATGGCATAGGCGTTTTCGGTGACCGACATTTTGTCGTCGTAAGGGTTAATATCGCCGCCGGCGCCAGGAATGAAATAGGCCACCGCGCCCGCGCCAAGCTGGTGTTCCAGACGACGGTACATGTAGCCGGGCCAGTCCGCGCTGAAATCGAGATTATCGGGGCCGAGCACCACCGCGTGGCAGGCGTAATTGACCAGCAGCGCGAGGACGCGGCCGTCTGCGCCAGTGAAGCGGAGGAGTCCGATATGCGGGTCGACGGGATGAGTGGGCAGGCGGTCGGCATCGCGCCAGAACATGGTGACAGAGCCGTCTTCATTCACTTTGCGGCGGTTGTGTCCGATATAAATCGAGGCTTGTCCCACTGAAAATTGCGCCGGCTGGTAGTGCGATTGGGCCTGCTTCAGCGTGCTGAGAACTTTATCTTCCATGGTGTGAAACCAGGGATCGCTTTCCGGGTCCTGGCGGTTCTTTGGAACCGGCGCCGAATGGTCATGGCTGGCAATTTCGAGCAAGGTGGAGATGCCGAGGGTTTCGCGCGCCTCGCGAACGATGCGCGGGGACGCGATCTGCACCAGGTCGAAGGTCACGATGCCGAACTGGCGGCCGGCGGAGCGGATCAGCAGGACTTTGGCCAATACCGGATCGTGAACACCCTTGCTGACGTCCTTGCGCGCGCCGTAACCGCCCATGGGATAGCCGATGGGCGCGGTAATCTCGACGGTCGCGGTCGCCACGTCGAGATCCGCCGCGCTGACGGCGCACAACAGAAGCAAATTAAGCGACAGGGCGTTTTTCATAGGAGATACCGGAACGCACGGCATGCAACCCGCGGCGGCGCGGATCGTTGGCGTACTCGGTGGGCGCGCATCCAACCACTTTGCGGAAGACCCGCGCGAAATAGGCCGGCGTCGAGAATCCGCAGGAGTCGGAGACGCTGCTGATGTTGTTCAAAGGGTCCAGCAGCAGGCGGCGGGCAAATTCGATGCGCCGCGAAATCACGTATTCGCGGAAGGTCATGTGGATCATGCGTGGGAAGGTGCGGCTCAAGTGGCCGGTCGAGACGCCCAACGCTTTGGCGGCGTCGGAGAGCGACAGCGGCTCGGCGTGCTGGCCCAGTTTCAAGCGGCGGTCCACCATCTGCTGCACGCGGGCGATCACTTTTTCATGTTTGCCGACCGACAGGCCGCGGATTTCCCCGGCGAAGATCTCGCTGGCGTCCAGGAAAGCGGACTGGATATCGAACACGGTCACGGCCCGAACCAGCTCCTGTTGCGCGTCGGCGCGGGCTCGGGAAACGCTCTCCGGATCGCAGCCGGCTTTCAACGCAGTGAAGCACAGCGACTCCAGCGCCGACGAAAACAAGTTGCGTTGCGCGGCCAGCGCTCCGTCACCCAGCCTGCGATTGGCGAGCAACGGCAAAGATCGCAACACCAGGCGCGCATCTTGAATCCGCTGTGCAGCCAGATGGGCGCAAGCGGTCTCGATCTGCGTGGTCAGCTCCAGCAGAGTGGTTGTGCTATCGCCGCACGTCACCACCGGATCGTCCGAACCAGCGAGCGCGAGCGAGGCTTCGTGATAGGACTCCGCCAGATGCTGCCAGCCGCCTTTCAATCCGCCAATACCGATTCGCACACCGATATTGGACCGGTTCGAGATCTCGTATAAGATCTTTTCGGAGAGCGAACGCGCCCGCAATCCCGTCGAGGGTCCATCGGCGATATCGCGAAAAAAAACGCACAGGCCGCGCCGCTCCAGGTAAGCCACCGTCATCTGTTTGGTTCGTTCGGCCAGTTCTTCCACCGCGTGCAGCGCGCTGGTGAACACCACGTCATAAGAACCGGCGGAACCCGATTCCGCTTCGTCTTGCAGCTTGATCACCATCACCCGGTTCGGCGGCTGGATGAAACCGAGCTGCTTCATCAGTTGCAGCAGCCGTCCGCGATCTTGTCCCTCCGGCTGGAGGATCATGTAGGCGAACTCCTTGGCGGCCAACTGGCGCGCGCGCAGTTTTCCACGCTCGGCCTTGACCGTATCGCCCAGGCGGCTCCACAAGCGGGCCAGAAAATCCGCAAAAAGTTCCAGAATACGAACCGTATTCTGGATGTCGACATCAGAAACGACCGGGACTTCGCGATACGCGTTTTCAAGTTCGCCGAGTTCGATATATTTCAGACCCTGCACATCTCTCGCGACCCGTTCGAAGCCTGCCTTCGAAGGGCTTTCCGTCAGGACTTGGCCACTGTATAACGTGGCGATGTGGCGTCCGTCGGCCATCACTGGAACGGCAATGTCGGTCAGTCCGGCATGGCAGCGATAGACCTGCGCCCGTCCGTTCACGCCGACCCGTTTCTCCGCCGCGTTCTCGCACACGCCGCAGGATTCAGCGGCGCGCTGGCCATAATCGCTGACGATGTTGCAGAACCTCTGGCTGGCGTCCTGGCGGTCCCACTGGAGATAGCGCGAACAGGGCGCTTTTGCCGCCTGGGTGGTACCGATCACATGCCGCTGGCCGTCCTGCGCGTCGACCCAGGTGATGTCGACGCTTCCGGTGGCGCAGGATTTGCTGATCATTAAGATCAGGAATTGAATGAACTCGACATCTTTAGAGAACTCATTCATGTAAAGCTGCTGCTCATCGAGCGGCATGAAATCGATTCCGGGTGCAGTCGCCATAGCAAAACCTCTTTTCTAGTACTGTAGCGCCCACCCCGCCTAGAACGCCAGCCGCAGGCTCAACTGGATCTGCCGCGGTGAGTTGAACTGGCTAGTGATCGCGCCGAAGGTCGGGTCCTGAAGGCCTGTATCGGGTTGCGAGAATTCCACCGTATTCGTCAGATTGAAGGCTTCCGCGCGAATTTGCAGATGGAGTCTTTCTTTGATTGGGACATCCTTATAGAGGGAAAAGTCCAGGTTTTCCAATCCCGGTCCATAGAGGTTGCCGAGATTCCGGCCGACGTTGCCGAAGGTGTAGGGGGCGGGCTGCGAGAAATCGCCCGTGTTGAAATATTTATTGAGCCGGCTCTCCGGCGAACCGCTGAGGCCGGCGTACTGCCCGTTGGTGTTCGGCCGCAGGTATCCGCTGCCGGATTGCGAAGTGTCGGTGGTGCTGAGCGAAAGCGGAATCCCTTTCTGAAGAGTCAGGATGCCGGTAACCACCCATCCGCCGAGGATTCCATTGACCGGACGGGACCAGTTTGAGCCGAAGGTCCTGCCGTGGCCGAAGGGAAGAGCGTAGGTATAGGAAAAGACCAGCCGCTGCGGAACGTCCTGATCGGAAACCGCGTAATCGGCTCGCCGGTCGTAGGCGTTCTGATGGCCGGTGGCGGGTTCGAGGAAGCTCTCTGTCCCGGACCCGTCGTCGAGCAGCTTCGAGTAGGTATAGGACATCACGAAAGTGAGTCCATGCGAGAAACGCTTTTCGAATTTCAGCAGGAGCGCGTCATAGTTCGAGAAGGCTTCGTCGGGTTGAAACACATCCACCGAGGCATACTGCGGGAACGGAGCCAGCAGGTGTCCGGCGGTGGTCGTGGTGGTGGACAGAGTCCCCGTGCCGATGACCCCGTAAAATGGATTCGCGACGGTCTGTGAGACCTGCGGTCCAAGCTGGCTGGGCATCAACTGCGACAGGTAGTAACCTACGTCAGGCAGGTGATTCCCATGCATGCCGTCATAAGTTGCTTCGAACGCCATCGATTTGCCGAGCTGTTGCTGGAGAGTGACGTTCCACTGCTGAACGTTGGGAGTGAGCTCCTTTGGCTGGTAGTAGGAAATGGCCAGGCCAGCGTTGGCATTGGCAGTCAGCGGGGCGCCCAGTCCGAGTGGCGGAATTAATCCGTTGGGAAAGGGATTGGAGATGTTGCCGACCGTGGTGGCTCCATTAATGGTGCTGACAAACGGAGTGGTTTGCGAGTATCCCGTGCCGACGTTGCCCGAAGCATCATATGGATTGGGCGCATAGAAGATGCCGTACGCGGTTCGCAGCACCAGGCTATCGGTCAGCCGATAGGAAAGGCCGACGCGGGGCGCGAAATCGTGCTGATTCATGATGTAGGCGTTGCGCTGGCTGCCGCTCGCGAATTGGAATCCGCCCATCAGCGGCAGGCTCGGCACGGCGGAAGCAAGGGGCGACGCTATGTTGGGATTGAACCAATTGTAGTTATTGTGCTCTTCCACCATCGGGAACTGGAGGTCCCATCGCACGCCGTAGTTCAACGTCAGCCGTTTGCCGATGTGCCAGTCGTCCTGCACGTAATAAGATTGCCACCAGCTATGTGCGATCGAGGGAACAGACAGGTTGAGACCTGACGAGCTCGACGTATCGGCCAGCCCCAGCAGCGCGTCCGCAACGGAACTGCCGGCCGTGGTCGATGCCGCCAACGCGTTCGGCCCCTGGGTAAACGTCCGCGAAAACGCCAGCTTCAGGTCGCCGCCTGTATTGATGAAGCGATCGGCGTAATCCCGCCGGATCATGGCGCCGAATTTGATGGCGTGATTGCCTGTGATGTGACTCAGGCTGATGACGCCCACATTGGTATTCTGCTGGCCGGTCTGGGTGTTCGAACTTCCGCCGAAACCTTCCGAGGTGCCGGTCAGATCCGAAAACGTCAAGCGGGGAAACTCATGTTCCTGAACGCCATCGACCACATTCGACGGGAACCCCAGCGCCTGGATGTTGTAGCCCAGACTGCCCGGGATCTGTCCAAAGAACAGGTCGTTGAAAGCATAGCGGACTTCCGCGACCCAGGTCGGACTGATCGTGTACAGATACCCGGCCCGGTAGCTGTCCGGATCGGTCGGATAATGAAACTGCACCGGATCGCCCACCGTGCCATACACGTTCGGATTGGTCAATGTCCGATCGTCCTTCGCATAGGTGAAATAAACCTTCTGGTTATTCCCGATCATTTGATCGAGGCGCACGTCGACACGATTATCGTCCAGCGTCTGCGTATAGGTCTTATTGAAATTCGATGCGTTGGTGAAAGGTAATCCGGGATTAGTCGGCTGCGGAAAGAGCCCGATAAAGTTTTGCGCGATCGAGTTGATCCGGTTGGAGGGAATCACATTTCCCGGGAACGGCATGCGCGTGTAGGTGCCATTGGCGCCCATCGCCGTTGTCGCCGGATCGTAGATGGTGATCGGAACGCCCGCGGCGGTCTCATACTGGCTGAAATTTCCCTGCCGTTCCAGATCCGTCGGCACGCTGGTGGTGAACGGAATGGCGTCCAACTGCTTCAGATCCTCCCAGCTCACGAACATGAATGTCCTGTTCTTGCCGTTGTAAACCTTGGGAATCGAAACCGGACCGCCGAACGCAGCTCCGAACTGGTTCCGCTTGAAACTGGCCAGCGGGATGGCGTCGAGATTGCTGAAGAAGCCGTTGGAATCCATCACGCTGTTGCGCAGGAAGTCGAACCCGACTCCGTGATAATCGTTGGTGCCGGACTTCGTCACGATATTGACAATGCCGCCGCCCGATCCGCCATATTCAGCCTGCATGGCATTTGTTTGCACTCTGAACTCTTCCATTCCTTCCACGGTAGGAAAGATGGCCACGGCGCGAAACTCACCGGTGCTGCCCTCAGGGATCGTATCCGGCGTGCCGTCCAATAGAATCTCGTTGGTGTCGCCGCGTCCGCCGCTAATCGAGAAATTCGGCGCCCGGTTAAACGGCTGGGCGGCATTGACGATCTGCCGATTCGGGATCACTCCGGGGGCCAGCACGGCAAGCGTGAACGGTTGCCGCTCGTTCAGCGGAAGGTCGCCCATCAGTTCCGATTCGAATACCGCGCCGGTCGAGGAACTCGATGTCTCGAGCAATGGCGCCCCGCCGCTGACGGTGATTGATTCTGCCGCCGAGCCTAGCTCCAGCGCCAGCGAAAGATCGAGAGCGTCGCCGACGTGAACGATAACTCCGGTCTGCACCAGGCGCTTGAAACCCTTGGCCTCCGCTTCCAGACGATAGGCGCCGGGCGCGAGGTTATCGGCGGTAAACCGCCCTTGATCATTCGTTGTAAATGTTACGGTAGCATTCGTTTGGGTGTTGATGACGTGTACGGAAGCCCCAGCGATGACTGCGCCTGTGGAATCCGATACCGTCCCCCCGATCCTGCCGAAATCTTGCGCCGCAAGCGGCCAGCACAAGGCCAGACACCCCATGAAACACCAAGCAATTCGAGTCCAAAGATTCCTCATATACACCTTTCGTGGCAGGAAGTATATCCTGCGGCGGCCGGACCCGAGCAGCATTTTTGTGACATTTCAATCCCGTCACTGCGCGGTCTCGAAGAGGTTCAAAAGATCATGAATTCGCCCTGGGTAAAACGGCGTAATGCCGCTACCATATCATGGTGGGCGAAAAATGCTCGCGTGGACCGGCCATGCGACCCGCCGTGCCGGGGATGCCGGTTTAAAAGGAGATTCTGAACTGAATGAGCGAATTAGCGATTCTAGGCGGTAAGCCGGTCCGTACCCGGTCGTTCGAGTCCTGGCCGCAGTACCTCCCTGCCGACGCCGCGCGCGTCCAGGAAGTTGTCGCCAGCCGCCACTGGGGGGGCTATCCCGTTCCCAGCCGCTATGCGGGCGAGTTTGCGGAACGCTTCGCCGAAATGCACGACGCCAAGTATGCGCAATGCATCACCAACGGTACCATCGCCTTGGTAGCCGCTTTACAAGCCGCGGGCATTGGCTTTGGCGACGAAGTGATCGTCCCCGCCTACACCTGGGATGGAACCGCAACGGCAGTCCTGGTGGTGGGCGGAGTTCCCGTGTTCGCCGATGTCGACCCCGATACCTATTGCCTCAGTCTGGACGCTGTCCGCAAAGCCATCACGCCTCGCACCCGGGCCATTCTGCCGGTCCATCTCGCCATGCGCTTCGTCGATATGGCCGGCTTGATGAATATCGCCGAGGAGCACGGCTTCAAAGTGATTGAGGACAGCGCCCACGCGCACGGCGGACAATACTGCGGCAAAGGCGCCGGCTCCATCGGCGATCTCGGCTGCTTCAGCTTCCAGGAGAGTAAGCTCATGACTGCCGGCGAAGGCGGCATCATCCTCACCTCCAATCTCGAATACTACGAACGTCTGCAATCTATCGTGAACTGCGGTCGCGCCAGCATCACGGACCAGTTTAAGAATCGCGTGCTGGGCTCCAACTACCGCATCACGGAACTACAGGCGGCGCTGCTGATCGGGCAGCTCGACATGCTCCCGGATCTGGCCGCCAAGCGCTCCCGCGCAGCCCGCCGTCTCGGCGAAGCGCTCTCGACCATTAAAGGCGTCCGTCCTCTTCCGCCCCAACCAGCGATCACCCGCGATACCCTTTACTGCTACGTGTTCCAATATCGGCCGGACCCGCGCCTGGTGAGTCGCGATCTGTTCGCCGCCGCGCTCGACGCCGAAGGGATTCCCTGCGATGGCCGCTTCTACGAAGCCGTTTACCGCAGCGACCTGTTCTACGTCACGCCGCAAAACTCCCCGCAGCTCAAAATCGGACGCACCGAAACGGTCGATTATGGGCGCTCCCATTGCCCGGTGACCGAACGCGCGGCGTACGAAGAGGCAATCTGGCTGCCCCAATTCCTCCTGATCGGTAAAGACGAAGACGTAGACGACATCGCCGCGGCGGTCGCGAAGGTGATGCGTAATATCGAGGAACTCTCCGGCGCCGATCCCTCGTTAGCCGGTCTAAAAGCAATGAGCCGCGCCGACCGCCCCAAACGCGAGCGTCAGAAAAACTACTGAACTAAATTTACTGCCCTTTGCCATCCCGCGTGGCCGCACAGATAGCAATGAAAACCATGGTCCGTTATGGGGCGGCGCCATGCGCTGCCAGCGAGATCGCTTCCGGACCTCTACTGAGCCGTGACCGCAGGGAGCGGAATCTTCGTAGATGTTTTCGAGAGTGTCGACATGTTGAAGCCCACCAGCATGAGTCGGCCGCCAGCTACGTATAATCGGAATTGCCCCTCCACGCATGACCGAACTAAAATCCCTGTCGCCCGAAGTTCTTCTTCCGATCGCGAAATCGCTCAACGTCCCCATGAAGGGACTCGTCGCCACCATCGAGCTGCTCGATGAAGGCGGGACGGTCCCCTTTATCGCGCGCTATCGCAAGGAAGCCACCGGCAATCTAGACGAAGTGCAAATCCGCGCGATCGAAGAAAAGCTGCTTTATTTCCGCGAACTCGAAGACCGCAAGGCCACCATATTGGCCTCGATTCAGGAGCAGGGCAAGCTCACCGATGATCTGAAAGCACGCATAACAGCATCTCTCGAAAAAAGTGAGATAGAAGATTTATATCTTCCCTTCAAACCCAAGCGCCGCACCAAAGCCACCATCGCGCGCGAGAAAGGATTCGATCCGCTGGCCCAATATTTGTGGGCCCAGGAACCGACGGCCACACCTCTCGAAACCTATGCCGCGACGTTCGGAGATGCAGTGGAAGCGCTCGATGGCGCCCGCCATATCGTTGCCGAAATGATCAGCGAAGACGCGGCAATTCGTCAGTCGCTGCGCAAAATCATGTTCGAGGAAGGCGTCATCGTGAGCCGCAAAATCGCTGACGCGCCAGACGAACAGGAAAAGTTCAAGATGTACTACGATTATCGCGAGGCGGTGAAAGCGATCCCTTCGCACCGCATGCTGGCCATCCGCCGCGGCGAAACAGAAGGCGTTCTGTATTTCACCATCGAGCTGGATCCGCTGCGCCCTCTGAGCGCGATCGCCGCCCGAGTCCACAAACAGCAGGGCGATTGGACGCCGCATCTCGCCCAGGCGATCGAGGACGCGTGGAAGCGCCTGCTCAACACCTCCATTCAAGGCGAAACCCGGCTGGAGCTGAAACAGAACGCCGATACCGAAGCCATCAAAGTATTTCGCGACAACCTTAAAAATGTCCTGCTCGCGCCGCCCGCGGGACAACTGGCGGTGCTGGGCATCGACCCCGGAATTCGAACCGGCTGTAAAATCGCCGTCGTCGATGAGACCGGCAAATTTCTCGCCCACGACGTTATTTTTCCAAGGAACGCTGCCGAAGCCATGCGCACACTGCTCGGCCTGATCGCAAAGCACGGCGTGCGGGCGATCGCCATCGGCAACGGCACCGCGTCGCGCGAAACGGAAGCGTTCGTGCGCGATTTCCTGAAAGGTCACGGCTTGACGATTTTCGTTGTCTCCGTCAACGAATCCGGAGCCTCTATTTATTCCGCCTCCGATATCGCGCGCCAGGAATTTCCAGACCTCGACCTCACCGTGCGCGGAGCCATCTCCATCGCCCGCCGTTTGCAGGACCCGCTCGCGGAGCTTGTTAAGCTCGATCCAAAATCCATCGGCGTCGGCCAGTATCAGCACGACGTCGACCAGCGCCAGTTGCACAAATCGCTCGAAGCAGTCATTGAAAGCTGCGTCAACCGTGTAGGCGTCGATCTCAATACCGCCAGTTGGGCTTTGCTCCGCTACGTGGCCGGAATCAGCGAACGCACGGCGCAGAAAATCGTCGAATTCCGCAATGAAAACGGCAAATTTCGTTCCCGCGTGCAGCTCACTGCTGTCCCTGGAATCGGCCCCAAAACGTTCGAGCAAGCCGCGGGATTTCTGAGAATCCGCGATGGCGAAAATGTCCTCGATGTCACGGGCGTCCATCCGGAATCTTACCCGGTGGTCGAGAATATCGCCGCTGGCCTTCATGTGCGAATCGAGCAATTGATCCAAAATCCTGAGCTTTTAGGCAAGGTCGCGAAAGACGCCGGCAACTATACTTTCAACGACATTCTCGAAGAGTTGAAAAAACCCGGCCGCGATCCGCGCGATAAATTCGTCGCGCCCAGTTTCAAGGACGACGTAAAAGAAATCGCCGACCTCAAACCCGGCATGAAGCTCGAAGGCGTGGTCACCAACGTCACCAAGTTCGGAGCCTTCGTCGATATCGGCGTCCATCAGGACGGCTTGGTGCATATCAGCGAATTATCGAATCACTATGTAAAAGACGCGAACGACATAGTGAAGGTCGGCCAGATCGTCAAAGTGCAAGTGGTCAGCGCCGACACCAAGACGAAGCGAATCGCGCTCACCATGAAATCGCAGCAAGCGCCGCCGCCGAAACCAAAGCCGAAAGCCTCAGTGGACGATCTAGCCACGCGCTGGAAGGTGCGTTAAGCCTCCGCCGCCGCGTGGGATGGAACAATAGCCGCCGCGAGTGCGCCCAAGGACTCCGTCACTCTGGATTCCTCCTCCAGCGCCTCGCGCAGATTTTCGAAGCAGGACCGCATGAAGTCATGCATGCCGGACGCCGGAAGTCTCATCGCCAAATCGGTCCCATAGTGCAACGCCTCGCGCGCTTCTTCTTTTTCTCCCTTCAGCCACAGCAGAGCGGTCCAGGCGCGCCAGTAATCGGCGCCGATTTCAACGCTGCGAATAGACTCGATGCGATCCCACCACAATTCGGCCGTGGCTAAATCCCGTTTATAAAAGGCGTTCACAAACGCGAACCCGGCGCACAGGTTCTCAGGATGGTCGAAAGTGCATTCGTCGTAAAGACGTTCGGCGGCCCGCATGCTAACCAGCGCCGCGGAGACCTGACCCGCGTCAAGATAGTGTTCGGCGGCGGCCAGCCGCAGCAGCAATCCGCGTTCGCCTTCGGAGACGATCGCGGCGGCATCCTCAATCACATCGATGTCGAACTCGCGCGGCCTGGCCTGTGTCGCGGCACTGGTCGAGATCATCGCGAATGCCAGATGGACTTTCGCCCATGGGCCGTTCGTGACGATCTGATATAACTGCGCGCCATCGGCGTACGCGCCCTCCGGCTTCTGCGGAATCAGGTTGGCAAAAACCGCGGCCAAGGAGCAGCTCCCGATCATGGTGAGCAGCATCCAAAAGGGCTCCCAGGAATTCCCGGCGGCAGTCAGCGCGCCCACGACGCATACCGAACCGAGCAGCAGAGACGCGGCCGGACCGCCCATAATCGAGAACGCCTTGCGGCTGCGCATCGTTTTGAGGTCCGGCTGAACCATCGATACCGCGCCGCTATAGAACTTGCGCAGGTCAAAATCGAAGCTGAACCGGCCATTGAGAAGTTCCCATCGAAACGGCCCGGCTCGGAACGACCGGGGCATTTCGCCCGAAACCAGGCCCGCCAGCAAATGTCCCAATTCATGGCCGAATATGCTCAGCAGCACGCCAAGCTGCCCTTGGACGATCAAGGAGAACAATCCCGGAGCGGGCAATTGGTGCGCGGCGCCCCACTGGCTGAGCCAATGGAACGAAAGCCAGACAATCCCAATCGAAATGCCCGGCGCGAAGGAGTGGCGAAGCTGCCGCATCAAGTAACCATCGGAGATTCTGACGGGAATCGGATAGCGGACTTTTACCGAGTTTGTTTGGAGAACACTCTTATAGGAACGCCAAAAGTTCGCGATGCGAGGCCTCCGGTTGGTCGGTGATGAAAAGATGGCTCGCGTGCGGGAGCATCACCAGGCGGGAGCCAGGGACGTTCCGGGCCAGAATACCGGCGTTTTCGGACGGAACCAGTTGGTCGGTCTCGCCGTGGATCACGAGCGTGGGCGCTTGGATCCCGGCCAGCCGGTCGAAGGAAGTCCACGCCATGATGGCTTGCACTTGGCCCATGTAGCCCGCCGCTTGCGGATAGCAGAGCCGCCGGACAGCCAGATCTTCGTCAATCCGTTCGCGCGGCGTCGATGCGTCGTAAATGTAGGGAACCATGGCTTCCGCGCCTTCCTCAGGGGTCATTCTAGCACGCGCCATCAGGATCTCAATCACCTTCGGAGCCGCCCGAACTCCCTGGCTGCCTCCGCAGGCGGTGCATCCGAGCACCAGCCGGTTCACCCGCTCCGGGTAGTTGATCGCTAACTCCTGCGCGATCATTCCCCCCATCGAAACACCGAAAACATGGGCTTTTTCGATGCCGGCCGCGTCCAGCACCGCCCGGGCATCGGCTGCCATTTGCGCGATCGAGTAGGCGCCAACCGGTACATCGCTCTTTCCGACGCCTCGGTTGTCGAATAAAATTGTACGGTAATGCGCTGAAACAATGGGGCGGGTGCGAAACCACATGTCATGGGAGTAGCCCAACCCCATGACCAGCAGCAACGGCTCCCCGCTGCCCGACTCTTCCCAATAGATCCGCGCACCGCCGCTAGTCACGTAAGGCATGAGCGTTTGACATTGGGAATCGTATCAAATAATCAGGGTCGAACGCGGACCACGTTCGAGTAAGCGGATTCCCCCGCATTATTGAGCGCTCGAACCCGGTAAGAAACCACGGATCCCCGCGGTGCCGCATCGTCGCTGAACTCGCTAGCGGAGGCTGGCGTGGCGATGCGCTGCCATGCACCCGTTCCGGCGCGGCGCTCGACGGCGACCTTCGAAATGTCTGTGCCATGCAATTCCCAGCGCAGCCTGACCGCGGAACCGGATGGCTCCGCGTGCAGACCGCTGGGAGCCTCGGGCAGAATCGGCCAGTCAAAATAGCCGGCGTCGGCAATGGCCAGAATACTGTCTTTCACCGGGAGCACTTCGAGCGTATCGGTGGTTCCCGATTTCCAGTGCAGAGGCGAGATTTCCCCTGAAACAACGTCGATCAGCACCGGATTGCGGATTCCGGAATTGCGCAGCTTCAGAGTCACCGTGAGCGGCGCAAAAGCTCCACCCGGAACACTGTGCGCGGCCACCCAGTAGGCGACAATCGATTTTCCGTTGGCGTTGCGAAAACCATAGTGCAGAAACGGGGAGTGTCCCTGCCGCCTCAGATTGGGAATCTCAGACGCGTCGATCCCGATGGCAGGATCAAGTTTCGTGTCGGAAAAAAGCGCGTTGGTGTTTTGCAGCGCGTAGTAAACGGGCCGCGGCGTGAAATCGTCGGGCAGATTCCGGAAGCCGTGGATGAAACCGAAGTCGTCATACTCATTGCCGTCGACCCCGGCAGTCAGCAGCCAGACGAAGGTCCGTACCCCGGCGGCCAGGTTGTAAATCATCCCGCGCGGAATATATTTCGCCTGCACCGATTCGTCGGAGCCTTTCCACGACGGGATCGAATTGAACTCGTCGTCCCAGAATTCGATGTCCTTATGAATACCCGGGTAGCTGCGGACCAGATTGCGGAGCTTGGTGGGCGATTCCGCCCCATAAGCCCCGTAATCCATCGTTTCCGGATTGAGATTCTGGCCGTAGCCGGGATACGTATGGTACGCGAAAACGTCGATTTGAGAGGCGCACTTGCACTCATCCAGGGCACGTTTGGCCCAATCGCTGGTAGGGTCGGCTTGGCCTCCGTAAATGACTTTCGCGGTGGGGTCCGTTTCATGAACCGCCGGCCCAAAAGCCTTCAGCAGGCGACCATATTCCTCCGGGTTGCCATAAGGATTCCAATAGCCGATATCTTCTTCATTCCAAAGAGCATAATAGTGAATCCGGCCCTTAAAATGATTGACCATCCATTTGACGTACTTGATGAACGCCGCGATCTCCTCCGGCGACTTGGGAGGCCAAAAAGCCGAGTTGATGCTCCGGTCATCATTGTGGAAACTACCGGGCTCGGGCGTGATTTCATCAGGCTTCTTGCCATTCGGCCCGGTATACATCGGGTTCCCGTACATCAACTGGACTTGCACCTTGACGCCGTTTTCGAGCAGCGAATCGACATAATCGTCGACCTCCGGCGCGACCGCGTAGACGCCGCGCTTCCGCTCCACCCAGTCCCAGCTCGTCGGGTCGGAGCTGTTCTCGTATTGGCCGATGCGAATCCACGATACCCCGGCGTCGAACATCCGCGTCCACCACCAGCGATCCCACGGCAGGTAAGGCTCGCGCGGCAGATCGGAGTTGATTCCGAAGCCGGCTTTAATTTGCGAGGACCGCTTGGGCGGCACGTGCGTCGGCGTTTGCGCGACCAACGGAACCACCGTGGCTACAATCAGAGCTGCAAAGTGCCTGTTCAAAAAATACCTTCCTGTATCAGCGATAGGTAGCAGTATACTGCGCTGCCTCAGCCCGAGGGGAGCATTGACGCGATCTTTTGAGCACAAAGTTGATCAGCCACAACTATACTCAAAAGATCATCAATCCGCATTGGATATCGGGTGGACAGGTGATATTTTAGACTGTCATGCGTTTGTTGGTTTTTCTTTTGACCCCCCTGGCGTTTGCCGCCGAGTACCGGGCGGGTGTGGCGCGAGTCGACATCACCCCGCCGATCGGGCATGAGATGGGTGGCTATTCGGCCCGTAAACATGGGTCGACCGGCTTGCATGACCCGCTCTATGCCACCGTTCTCGTAATCGAGAACGGCAACAACAGTATTGCGCTCGTCACCTGCGATCTGCGATCGTTCGTATCCACCCGCGTAGGCGACCTCGCCCGTCAGAAATTCAATATTCAGACCACCCTCATTGACGTTTCGCACGACCATTCCGGACCCGTTACCTGGGAGTTGCACAGCCCCTGGTACACCGAGGCCGAGGACAAAATGGTCGAAGCCATCGGCCGCGCCAAGGCCGCCGAGTTCGATGCCACCCTTTCGACCTCCGCCGGCAAGGTTTATATCGGCCACAACCGCCGCAAAATCGTCGACGGCAAGGGATTCATGTGGTGGCGCGACGCGGAGGAACTTCCCTCACATCCAGTCGACCCCACAATCGGCGTATTGCAGGTGAAGGATTCCGCCGGAAAGATGCGCGCAGTGCTCGTAAATTACGCCTGTCACGCTTCCGTGCTGGGCCCGGACAATTATGAGTACTCGGCCGATTATCCCGGCGCGATGAAGCGATACATTGAAGCGCAAATTCCCGGCGCCACCGCTCTCTTCATCCAGGGAGGCGCGGGCGACATCAATCCTTATCACGACAAAGAACCCGTCGACGGACGCGGTTTCGCCGTGGTGGAAGAAACCGGACAAACGCTGGGGAAGGCCGTGATCGCCAGTCTCGCCAAGAGTAAACCCGTGACAGGCCCTTTGCGGACGGCGTCGGCGACGCTCGAAGTGAAGAATCGCTGGAAGCCGAACGAAAAAATCCCGATCGGCTGGACCGCCGGCGCCTTCGGCGATTCCTTCTGTTTCGCCGCGCTGCCGGGCGAGCCTTTTATCGAATTTCAGTTGGCCTTCCGCGAAAAGACGGAGTGCGGCAACAGCATGCTGTTCGGATATTCATACTCCGCCCCCGGAGTCTGGGCCGGCTACCTGCCGACGATTCTGGCGTCGGTGCAGGGTGGATATGGCGCCGATTACAACACCACAGTTGAGGTCGGGACCGGCGAGCGTCTGATCGATCTCGCGGTGGTCAAGATCCTCCAATTGCGCGGATTGCTGAAAGATCTGCCGGACCGGAGATATTAAAATGCGCACCGTCATGATGATTGCCTTAGTCGCATCCTGCCGCCTGGGCGCGGCTGAACTAAAAGCGGGCGTGGCCAAGGCGAACCTCGATCCTCCCGTAGGAATCCCGATGGCCGGCTACGGCGCGGCGCGCATGGCAAAAGGTACGCTCGATCCAATCGAGGCGCGCGTGCTCGCGCTCTCCGATGGGGCTCATAGCATCGCCTTTGTGACGCTCGACCTCTGTTTTACCTTCGACGAAAAAGTCATGGACCAGATCCGCAAAGATGTTCGCGGATCCGTCGACGGAGTCATCTTCCATGCCTCCCACACCCACTCCGGACCCACTTATTCGGAAGCTCCACAGGCCCTCGAACATGCCGTTCCCCGCATGGAAGCCGCGATTCGCGAAGCCGCGCAGAAGATGGCCCCGGCGCGGATCGGCAATGGCTGGGGGCAAACCGCGATCGGATTCAATCGCCGTTATGTGGAGATGGACGGCACCGTCGAAATGCTCTGGAGGAACGAAGCCAAGGTCTCGACCACTTTCCCCGTCGATCCTACTGTCGGAGTGATCCGCGTCGACCGCCAGGATGGAACGCCGCTTGCGATCCTTGTCAATTATGCCTGTCACCCGGTGGTCCTCGGTCCCGACAATCTGGACTATTCGGCTGATTATCCCAGTGAAATGAGGCGTTATGTCGAGCAGGAAATGGGGTCCGGCGTCATGGCCTTCTTTCTGCAAGGCGCGCCCGGCGATATTAATCCTTACTTCGACAAAACGCCTCTGGTAGAGGACGCAGTGGCCGTGATGAAGCAGACCGGAGACAAACTCGGCGCGGAAGCGGTCCGTGTGGCCCGTTCCATCAAGACCGCGGCGCCGAAGAATCCCAGCATTCAAACCAAAATCGTTGTGCTGCCGGTAGCGAATCGTTGGAACACCACTAAGCTGGAGGAGCAGCTTGCCCAGTTGCACACCAGTTCGGGAATCGCCAGGCGCCTCGTGGCGCAGGATATGCAAATCCCCGTAACCACGCTTCTGCTCGATCGCGATCTGGCCATCGTCGGCTTCGCAGGGGAGCCGTTTGTCGAGTTCCAGATGCAGTTGCGCGCCAAGAGCCCTCTGCCCAACTCGTTCCTACTCGGCTATACCAATGGCTACTACGCCTACCTGCCGACCATCGCCGCCGCCGCCCGAGGCGGATACGGCGCCAACTCGACCGTGAATCCCACCGAGGTAGGCGCCGGCGAAAGAATGCTTAACACCGGCCTGATTTCCATCTACGATCTGTTAGGCATGTTACCCGAAACCCCCGGCAAGCCCCGCGAACTGGTGCACTCCCCGCAATAGTGGGGCGGCGCCATGCGCTGCCACGCCCGCCATTTCCGCATCACTACCGAGCCGTGACCGCAGGGAGCGGAGTCTTGTGAATGCTTCCAGGTGGGGCAGGCGCTTCCGCCTGCCAGCCGTTCTTTTACCTCTGCCACAAAATGTGACCCGATTCCAGCGGCACCGCCGCCTTATCCCTCCACGGAATAACGCGAGCCGTATAATCCCCCGCTGGCCGAGCCGTCGACACCCCCGCGCGATAAACACCCCCGCGCGATCCGTCCGCTTTCATTTCCACCCGCTCCGGATCCCCGCCGTTAATTCCATCCGCATAAAGCTCCACCCGCGCTGCCTTAGGATCCAGATCGTTCCAAAAAACCTCGACTTCAAACACGTGCTGCTCCGCGTTGGTTTCAACTTGCAGATGTCCAAAATGCACCGAGCCCCACTTCGAATCCATCGCCTGTTGCCAATCGAGCACTTCCCTGCCCGCCGCGCCCTTATTTGCCGAGCGTTCCCGATACGCAGCCGCCGCCGGCAAATAATATCGCTCTGTATACTCCTGCACCGCGCGGCTGGCTGAGAAGCGCGGAGCCAACTGCGCCATGCTTTCGCGCATCCGCTTCACCCATGCCGTGGGAACGCCGCTCTGGTCTCGGGTATAAAACTCCGGAACCACTTCCTGCTCCAGCAGGCGGTAGAGCGCGTCGGCTTCGATGGCGTCCACTCCCGCGTCGTCGGAATGCTCCTGGCCATCGCCCAGCGCCCACCCGACTTCGGGCGAGTACGCTTCCGCCCACCAGCCATCCAGTTCCGATAAATGGATGCCTCCGTTGGCCAGTATCTTCATGCCACTAGTCCCGCAAGCTTCCCACGGACGGCGCGGCGTATTGATCCAGACATCCACGCCCTGCACCATGCGCTCCGTCAGCAGCATGTCGTAGTCGCCGATAAAGACCGCGTGCGGCCGCGTCTCCGGCTGCCGTATGAATTGGATCCATTCCTGAATCATCGCTTGCCCTGAATAATCCTCTGGATGGGCCTTTCCGGCGATAATGATCTGCACCGGCCGCTCTGCATTGGTCAGGATTCGTAGCAGCCTCTGCCGGTCATGGAGCAGCAAATTCGGTCTCTTATAGGTTGCGAAGCGCCGCGCAAAGCCGAGCGTCAGCACATCGGGATTGAACACATGTTTCGCCCCCTCGACCGCCTCCGCCGACGACCCCGAAACGGCTAATTGAAGCGAAAGCCGTTCCCGCGCGTATTCCACCAGAGATTTTCTGGCCTCGTTGCGAAACTGCCAAAGCCTGCCGTCTGGGACGCGCCGAATGCCGTCGCCCAGGTTCTCCGTGGTCCCCATCCAACGATCTTTTCCACACGCCTCAGTCCACAGATCGTCCGCCTGCGCCGAATCCCAGGTCGGGATATGAATTCCGTTCGTCACGTGTCCGATCGGCACCTCGGCTTCCGGCCAGCGCTGGAACAACGGCAAAAAAATGTGCCGGCTCACCTTCCCGTGCAGACGGCTGACCCCGTTCACTGCTCCGCTTCCACGCGTGGCCAGATACGCCATATTGAAATCTTCTGACGAATCATTCGGGTTCTGCCGCCCCAGCGCCAGCAAATCGTGAAGCGAAATCCCTAGCTTCTGCTGCGCATATCTGCTCAGGTACTGTTCGATCAATGCCGGATGGAAACGGTCGAATCCCGCTTCAACCGCTGTATGCGTAGTGAACAAATTCCCCGGTCGAGTCGCGGCCAGCGCCACATGGAACGGCTGGCCGTTGTCTTCCATAAAGCTTCGCGCCCGCTCCAGCACCGCGAATGCCGCATGGCCTTCGTTCAGGTGACAGACCTCCGGCTGGATCCCCAGCGCGCGGAGCATCCGCCATCCGCCGATTCCGAGCACCATTTCCTGCCTTAGCCGCAGTTCCGGACCACCTCCATAAAGTTCGCTGGTGATGCTGCGATAAGCCGGATAATTCGCCGCGTCATTGGTGTCGAGCAGGTACAGCTTTACCCTGCCCACCTGCACCTGCCAGATGCGCAGCCACACCGAATATCCCGGCAGCGCGACCTCCAGGCGCAGCCATTCTCCATTCGATTGGCGCACCGGAGTAATCGGCAATTGTCCTGGATCGTTATAAGGGAACAGCGCCTGTTGCGCACCGTTCCGGTCGATCATCTGGCGGAAATATCCTTGTTGATAAAGCAATCCTACGCCGATCACCGGCACACCCAGATTGCTCGCCGCTTTCAATTGATCCCCGGCCACATTGCCCAGTCCGCCCGAGTAAATCGGCAGAGCTTCACTCAGCATAAATTCCATACTGAAATAGGCAATCTGTTTCAACGGCGCGTCGGCATGGTTCTTTTGAAACCACGCCGGCGCCTTCGCCGCTTGCCGTCCCGCTTCGACCAGATCGTCGACGTTCTTGCGAAAACCGGCATCGCCCATTACCCGCTCGATCTGCTCGCGTGACGCCGTTTGCAGTACCACCCAGGGGTTATGCGTCAGATCCCAAAGTCTGGGATCAAGCTGACGCCATACCTGATCCGTCGAATGATTCCACGACCAATGCAGATCTAAGGCAAGTTCCGACAGCGAATCGTTCCCCATCAGTGTGCGGCTCCGGACGAAGAAGCTGCTTCAGGGGCCGGTTTATAGTCCGTGATGTAATGCTGAATCGACCGTTGAAAAGGGCTCATGCCATAAGACTTTGCTTCGCTCAGCGCTTTCTTGTTCTCCCATCCGTCATGTGAGATCCGGTAGACGGCAATCACCATTCCTGTGCGATCCGCTCCCCGCTTGCAGTGCACAAACACCGGCCCGGCGGCGGGGTCGTTCAATAACGCCATCACCTGCGCTACCTGGTCGTTTTTCGGAGTCGACATTCCCTCCATCGGGATACTGATGTAGCGCATGCCCAGGTTCGTGACTTCCTTCTGTTCTTCCGCCTGGGAATGATCGATATTTTCCCGCAGATCGATCACCGTCTTAACTCCGAGTTCGGCAATATCCTGGAACCCGCGTTCGCTAGGTTGCGCGCCCCGGTAAAGGTGATCGTCCACCTTCTGAAAATTAGGAAGGTTGCCGGTCGGAGCACTGGCGCAAGCCGAAGCCATAGTCAGGCCGACGGTAATTGAGAACGATAGTAAATATTGCTTAGATCTCATAAGCCCTCGGTTTATTGGATGCTAGAACCCTCAAGTTGTTGCTGTTTTTATGTCCCGATAAGGCTCCTTGCACGTCGATATTTACACCATTAGCGACGTTTAAGGCGCTGCCTTATACTATTAGGTTCCGCAATGACGGATCGTAAGGTTTTCTGGGCGGCTATCGCCACCATTCTCGTGCTCGGATGGCAGATCGCAAGGGTACAGGCCATCTATTCCGGAGACGCAAGCGGCCTATTTCGCACCGGCGCGCATATGCCAGTTCCCCCTAACCTTATTCCTATCACGCACTTAGACTCCAGCCCCGGAGGCTATGACGGCCAGTTTTACCGGTTCCTGGCGCACGACCCTCTGCTGCGGAATGGGACGGCCAGGTATTTTGACTCACCCCTTTTACGGACCCGCCGCATTCTAGTGCCTTTATTGGCCTGGCTGATCGCCGCAGGCCAACCGCAGTTGATCGACCGCGCGTATGTGCTTGTGATATTAGGCTTTATCTTCGTGGGTGTCTACTGGCTGTGCGGCCTGATGCTGCTCGAAGGCCGTCACGCCGCCAATGGGCTACTGTTTCTGGCGATACCGGCAACGGTAGTTTCGATCGATAGAATGACAATCGATGTAGCGCTGGGCGCACTGACTGCGGGTCTGCTTTGGCAGGTCGCTAGAGGACGGGAACGCTGGCTTTGGCCGACCCTCGCAGCGGGGGTCCTGGTACGCGAAACGGGTCTGCTGCTGGTAGCGGCTTGCGCCTTGGCGGCGCTCTACAGACGGGAGTTCAAGAAGGCCTTGTTGTGGCTTTCGGCTGCCATTCCGGCGTTGTGCTGGTATGGATACTGGCAGGTTGTTCTGCGGCGGGCGGCGGTAGACACCGCCAGGGTGATTCCGAGGTGGGTGCTGCCCAGCTTCCGTTTGGGGATCCTCATACGGGCGCTGAATCCGTCGAGATATCCTTTGCCCCACCAATCGGAGGTCATCGCGCAAGGCCTGGATTCCCTGGCTCTGGTGGGCATGATGGCCATTGCGGTGATGGCGGTCTGGTTGCTGCGATACACGCCGGATCTTACCTGGAAGCTGGCGCTGGGGCTGCACGTGGCGTTTCTATTAGACATGTCGGGGCCGAAATTCTGGAACTCACCGTACGGTTATGCGAGACCGTTTGCGCCGCTTTTCGTATTAGTTCTGGCAGCAAGCGCGCGGCGAGGAAAATGGGCGCTGGCGAGCGCGGCAGGGTTCACCTTGCTCATCGATTTGCGGCTGAGTACGGAGATTTACTCTCAGGTGCTGGGAGCGATTCATTGGGCGCTTGGCCGGCCGGCTTGAGGTCAGTGGCGGTTGGGCATTCGATGCTATATACTTGGCAACTTGGTGCCTACCATCTCGGTGGTGATTCCCGTGCGCAACGGCGCGAGCAACCTTCGGAGTTGTCTGGACGCCATAGCACTCTGCCAAAAGGTAGTGCGCGAGTGCATCGTGGTAGACGACAACTCGTCGGACGGCTCGCGGGCGGTGGCAGAGGCGGCCGGAGCGGTTGTTATCCAAACGCAATCGACGATGGGGCCGGCGGCGGCACGCAACCTGGGCGCGGCACACGCCTCGGGAGACTTGTTGGTTTTCATCGACTCCGATGTATGCGTGCTGACAGATACACTCCAACGGATCAAGGCCAGGTTCGAAGAGGATCCTACGCTAGACTCATTGTTCGGCTCCTACGACGCGGAGCCGGCAGCGCCCGGGCTGGTTTCGCAATACAAGAACCTGCTGCAACATTATGTACATCAGCATGGCCACACGGAAGCGGAGACTTTCTGGTCGGGCTGCGGCGCTATCCGGAGCACGGTTTTCCGCGAGGCAGGCGGTTTCGATGAGCGATATACGCGCCCATCGATCGAAGATATCGATCTCGGCTACCGGTTAAAGGCGGCGGGGCATCGCATTGCGCTCGATCCGCAGATTCAGGTGAAACACCTGAAAAGATGGGGACTGAGAAGGCTGCTTTATTCCGATATCTTCGATCGGGCGCTGCCGTGGACATGGCTGATTCTGCGCTCCAGACGCCTTCCGGACGACTTAAACCTGAGTGTCTCGCAACGGATTACTTCGGTTTCGGTGGTGGCGACGGTTGCGCTCACGATTTCGCGATTTGTGGCGGGGACGCCGCTGGTTCTGGCTTTGCCGCCGCTTGCGCTGGCGATTTTCCTGAACCGGCGTTTCTTCCGTTTTCTGGCAGTTAAGCGCGGCTGGCTATTTCTGGCCGGCGTGATGCCGCTTCACCTGGCGTACTACGTGTATAGCTTTATTGCATTCGGTGCAGGGATGACGTTTTACCGGGCGGCGTATCGTGGAACGGAGGAGGCTCTGCCGGTGTCATCGAAGGCGCTGGTGCAGCCGGGACGGCCGGACGTTTAGCGGACGCCTGCACTCAAGAAGAAGAGCCGACGAGGGCGTCGGCTGCGGTCCGGGGGGGACCGCCCCACCAGGCACTGACATCTTATTGGGCAACCGCATGCTACGCATGGCGGCTCTGTTTTACCAGACTCTACAGGCTTTGTCGCGCACCATGGGCTGGCCTACTTTGCATGAGAATGCGTTTTGAAATTCGGGCATATTCGACACTACGCCGTTGATGCGGTATTCGAGGGGCGAGTGGGGGTCGGTTATGGCGCCCAGGCGAAGATTCTCCGGACGCTCGCTGCCGCAGGCCCATTGCGCCATGCCGATAAAAAATCGCTGGTCGGGCGTGAAGCCGTCAATCGGCTGGAGTTCTTTCCCTTTATTGGCGGCTTTCCAGGCGATATAGGCGAGCAGAGTTCCTCCCAGGTCGGCAATGTCTTCGCCCATGGTGAGCTTGCCGTTGATCCTTATATCGTCGACCACTTTGAAGGAAGAATATTCTTCGGAAACGCAGTCGGCGCGCTTCTGGAATTCCGCGGCGTCGGTGGCGGTCCACCAATCGTGGAGATTGCCTTTGGCATCGAACTGGCGGCCTTCGTCATCGAATCCGTGCGTCAGCTCATGGCCGATGGTGGCACCGGTGTTGCCGTAATTCGGCGCGTCGTCCATTTTCGGATCGAAGAGCGGAGGCTGCAAGACGCCGGCGGGGAAGTTGATGTCGTTCATCTGGGGATCGTAGTAGGCGTTGACGGTGGGCGGCGACATGCCCCACTCCGTGCGGTCGACCGGCTTGCCGATCTTATTCAAATTGCGGCGGGATTCGAACGCCACGGCGCGGTCGACGTCTCCTAGGAATTGGTCCGGGCGGATTTCGACGGAACTGTAATCCCGCCACTTATCCGGATAGCCGATTTTATTGGCGATGCCGTGTAGTTTGAGAAGGGCCTGTTGTTTCGTGGCCGGGCTCATCCAGGGAAGCGCGTCGATTTCACTGCGCATGGCGGATTCGATCTCCTTCGTCATGGCGAGCGTGCGGGCTTTTGTATCCGGGGTGAAGGTCTTTTCGACGAAGACCTGGCCGAGCGCTTCGCCCAGATTATGATCGACCAATTCGACACAGCGCCTCCAGCGGGGCTGCATGGTGGTGACGCCGCGCAGATATTTACTTGAGAAATTAAAGTCGGCTTCGACGAACGCGGAGGAGAGGAAGCGGGCTTTGGCGTGGACGAGGTGCCAGCGCAGATACGCCTTGAGATTATCGAGAGAGTTGGTCCTCCACTGCGTTTCGAGTTCCCGATAGAAGGCGGGCTCCGTAACGTTGATGTGCTCGATCGCGGGCGCCTGGAGAGCGGCCAGATATCCGTCCCAAGAGAAGGAGGGAGTGAGGGCTTGCAGCTCGGCGCGGGTCATTTTGTGAAAGAGCTTATAGGGGTCGCGCTTTTCGACGCGGGTGAGCGAAGCTTTGGCGAGCGCGGTTTCAAGGCGCATCACGGTCTTGGCATTAGCCGCGGCAAGCTGCGGCGAATCGCCGAGCAGTTGAAACATCTCCGCCATATGGGCGAGATATTTCTGGCGGATTTCCTCGGACTTGGCGTCGGTCTTGGTGTAATAATCGCGATCGGGAAGTCCGAGGCCACCGGCGTCCGCGAAGGCGATGACGGAGGAAGAATCGCTGAAATCCTGATTCGAGCCGAAGCTGAAAAACATGCTGCCGCCATCGAGCGTGAGCTGCTGATGGGCGAGCAGAGCCGGCAGATCTCGGAGCGATTTCAACCCAGCAATCTGATCGAGCGAGGCTTGGAGCGGCGCGGCACCGGCCTTCTCCAGCGCGGATTCATCCATGCAGGAGTGGAAGAGGTCACCGATCTTTTGTTGATTGGCGGTGCGCTCCGTCCCACCTTTTCCAGCCTGTTGGAGCAGACCCCAGAGGAAGAGCTGATTTTCGTAGGTCAGCTTGCTGTAAACGTCCCAGCGCGGCTGGTCGGGAGGAATGGGGTTGTCTTTGATCCAGGTTCCACAGGCGTAGCGGTAGAAGTTTTCGCAGGGCTGGACGGAACGATCCATGGCGTGCAGATCGAGGCTGGGAGTGTAGGGTAAGGTAGTCAGCGGCTGCTGGGCGAAGAGGGGCGCGAGCAATAAGGATAGCGGGAAGAAGCGCATGCTCCGTTTTAGCATGGACGCATGGGGTACGATCAGTGCGACAGATCGTAAATGAAATAATTCATGGCGATCCGATAAGCGAGCGATGCCCATTTTTCGGGATAACGCGGATCGTCCGACCACTCCCACGCATCGCCCAGGTCCATGTTGTGGCAGATGGCGACCATGACGCGGCCCTTGTCGTCATAGATGGCGCGCCAGTGTGGAGTTTTTCCGGTTTCGCCCGCCTCATAGGTCCGGCCGCTGCGATGCCACTGCCAGCCCGCGACCTGGAAGCGTTCGTCCAGATCGTAAATGGTATGAAAAATCGCGTTGGAGTTTTCGAGATCCTCTATGGGGCGATCCGGGAAAACTTTGGTCATGCTGTCGAGGAACACTTGCCATTCGCTGAAAACGTTGTGATACGGCTCATCGCCATGGAAGTCGTCGACCATCAGGAATCCGCCGCGCAGCAGAAAATCGCGCAACTGGGCGGCCTGATCGTCGGGCAGCGCCCAATGGCCGACCTCGACCGCGTACATCATAGGCCAGTTGTAAACGTCGTCGGTGCCGTCGAGGTCGACCACCTGCTCCACCGATCGAGTGTCGATGCGCGTGAGACGGCGCACGCCTTCGAGAAGATGGCGGTCGGAGCGCGGAAAATCGATGGTCCAGTTCAGATCCAGGCCGTAGCGCCGGTTCCCGTAGACGCTGGGATAGTGCAGACGGGCGCGGGTCCACTCGGTTTTCTGGTTCCAATCGGGAGGAAGCGGAAAATCCTCGTATTCAGCGGCCTGATATTGCTTGAAAGGCCTCTGCGCGCGTAAGATCCCGAGGATGCCCAGGGCGGCGGAAATCAGTAACACTGCCGAACGGTATCGCATGCAGACTCGGCTGAGTTCAGGGTATCATGCGCCGCTGGGTAGCGCGAATGCGACGTAAATTCCGCCGGATGCGGCTCCCCGGCCTGTTTTGCCGCCGGTCGAGTAGATCACCACATATTGTTTGCCGCCCAGTTGGTAGGTAATGGGCGTGGCATTTCCGGCCAGAGGAAGCGTGAACTCCCACAGCAATTTTCCGCTGAGTTTATCGAACGCGCGGAACTTACGGTCGAAGTTGGTGGCTCCGATAAATACCAAGCCGCCGGCAGTTACGATGGGTCCGCCGTAGTTTTCCGTTCCGGTGTTTTTCGCCGTCAGATCAGGATATTCTCCGAATGGAATCTTCCACGCATATTCGCCGGTGTTCAGATTGATGGCATTCAGAGTTCCCCAAGGCGGGGCGACGGCGGGATATCCGTCGGGATCGAGGAATTTGTGATAGCCCGTAAAGCGATACTTGTCATTCGCCTTCGAGGTCCCCGCAGGCGCCAGTTCCTTGGCTTCTCCGCTCAGCACGAATTGGGCGATCGAAGTTTCCGCTTCGGGCGTGAGATTCGGAAACGACGGCATGCGGCTTCCGCCTTGCCGGATCATCGTTACAATCTGCTGCGGAGTGCGTTGGCCACGCAAGTCCATCAGGGAGGGAAACTGCGGAGGAGAGCCCTGAAGGTTATCTCCATGGCAACTGGCGCAACTGCCGAGATAAAGCTGGCGGCCGGAGGTTCCCTCGGTATTTTCAGCCAGACTGGAGGTCCAGGCGATGTCGTTCGCGTTCACATAGAGGAGGCCTGTTTCGGGGTCGAAGGCGGAGCCGCCCCATTCGGCTCCGCCATCGAAGCCGGGGAAAATAACAGTCTCCCGGTCGACGCTGAACGGCACAAACTGACCTTCGCTGCGGAGCGTTCCAAACTTCTCAAGCGCCCATTGATGAATCGCAGGCGTGCGGTTGGAGAGCATATCGGCGGTCAGCAACTGGCGCGCGAACGGCGCGGGCTTCACCGGCAGCAACTGCGTTTCGGAGGCCACCTCGCCGGGGGTTGTGCTGGGCGGATACTTTTTATATTCGACCGGAAATAGCGGTGTTCCATTGGTGCGATCGAACAGAAACACCCAGCCCTGCTTGGAGGTCTGCGCCACCGCATCGAGCATTTTGCCATCGCGTTTCACCGTGACCAAGGTGGGAGGCGAGGGAAAATCGCGATCCCAAATGTCGTGTTTGACGGCCTGAAAGTGCCAAATGCGCTGGCCGGTGGCGGCGTTCAGCGCGAGCAGACAGTTTGCGTAGAGATTGTCACCGAGGCGGTCCGCGCCGTAAAAGTCGCTGGCGGCGGAACCGGTCGGGACATAAACGATGCCGCGCTTTTCGTCGAGGGCCATGCCGGGCCAGCTATTGGCGGCGCCGGTGTAGGTCCAGGCATCTTTCGGCCAAGTCTCGTAGCCAGGCTCGCCCGGATGAGGGATCGTGTGGAAGGTCCAACGAAGCGCTCCCGTCCGGACGTCGTAGGCGCGGATATCGCCGGGCGGCGCGGGTAACGCTTCGGGAGTTCGATCGCCGACGATCAGCAGATCCTTATAAATGATCCCAGGGCTGGTCTCGACGATCGATTGCTTGGCCGGATCGCGGCCCAGATCGTTGCGCAGATCGATACGGCCGTCTTTTCCAAAACTGGAAATCACTCTTCCAGTGCGTGCATCGAGCGCGTAGATGAAGCTCTGGACGGCGGCGAAGATTCTGCTCTCACTTCCGGAGGACCAATAAACCACGGACCGGTTCGCGCCGCGGCCCACGACACCGGAATCGAATTGCCACAGAAGTTTACCGCTGGCGGCATCGAGCGCGATTGCCTTGTGTTTCGGCGTGAGGCCGAAAAGCACGCCATTGATCATAATGGGCTGCGTTTGACCGTCGCCAGGGCCATCGGCAGTGTCGTAGGTCCAGGCAATTTGTAGGTTTTGTACGTTGGATCGGTTGATCTGCTTCAGATCCGAATAACGAGCCTGCGCGGGGCCTCCACCATAGGCAGGCCAATTGCGGTCGGGCAGGGACTGGGCCGGGAGCAGTGCATTGAGAAAAACCACGATCGCAACTAAAGTTTGAAATGGTTTTTCCATGGCTGGGTCAATTCGGTGAGTTTAGGAATTTCAGCAGCGCCGGATAGAAAACATCGGGGGCTTCGAGATGCGGGACGTGGCCCAGGTTCGGGAGCAGGACCAGTTCGCCGTGCGGGATGGTGTCGGCGATGTGTTTGGCGCGCTCCGGAAAATCCGGGGTGTCTTTATCGCCGCCGATCACCAGGGTCCGCATCTTGATTTTCGGCCAATCGTAGTCGACGGGATCCAGATACAACATCTGCTGATAGATGGAGCGGACCATGGCCAGGCGCGGCCAATCGCTTGAAAGGGTGGGTGCGTAGAGAATGCGGACATACTTTTCGTATTCCGGTTTCCAGGCGCCGGGAGTCGGGAAATAGCGGTGGATATTGGCGTAAAATGCCTGCCAGCGCTGGTCATTGGTCTGCGCCATGGTGCGTTTATAAGCGTCGTCGGCGCTGGTCCAGGGACGTTCGTAGCGAGGGTCCTTGAGGCCAATGGGATTGTAAATCACGGCGCGCTCGGTGATATCGGGAAAGGACGCCGCGAAGCGGGCAGAGAGCATGCCTCCCATGGAGTGTCCGACGATCGTGACCTTGGTGACGCCCAGGCTTTGCAGCAGCTTGCGCGAGTTGAGCGCCATATCGTGAAAGTTATAGGGGATGATCGGTTTGGACGATCGGCCGAAACCGATTTGATCCGGCACGACGACGCGGAAGCCTTGGTTGCGCAGCACCTCAATAAGTCCGGCGAAATAGAATCCTCCGAAGTTCATCCCGTGGAACAGCATCACGGTGCGGCCGTTGGGCGTTCCGGCGGGCGGCACATCCATATAAGCCAAGCGCACGTCTTGTCCGTATAAAGTCAGCGGGAGGTATTGGACCGGATACGGGTAGGCGATGTCCTCGTACGTGATGCTGCCGGGCTTCACATCCGTAGGAGCTTTGGGCGCGGTTTCCTGGGCGCATGCCAGGGCCGCTAGAGCGAAGCCAACCCACCATGCTTTCATATGGTTTCGAGCGCCTGTTCGAAATCGGCGAGCAGATCGCGCCAGTCCTCGATGCCGATGGAGATGCGCACCAGCCCGTCGGTCACGCCAGCTTGCGCGAACTGTTCTTCGGTAAATCCGGAATGCGTGGTGCTCTTCGGGTGACAGACCAGGGTTTCGACGCCGCCAAGCGATACCGCGTTGCGCGCGAGGCGAAGATTGCGCAGGAATTCGAACGCGGCGCGCTTACCGCCGTGCAAATCGATGGAAAACATCGCGCCTGGAAAATCGCATTGGGCGCGATAGATGCGGATCTGCTCGGGATCGTCGAACAGGGTGGGATACATCAGTTTCTTCACCTTCGGGTGTTTTGCCAGCGGTTCTGCGATACGCTGCGCGTTCTTGCTCTGCCGGTTCATGCGCAGGCCGACGGTCGGGAGGCGATTGTCCAGCATCCAGCACTCATCGGGCTGCAAAATATTTCCGAACAAGCCTCGCAGGGGGCGGATTTTCTGGATCAATGCGCGATCCTTCGCGAGCGCGAAGCCGCCGATCAGATCGCTGAAGCCGGACAAATATTTCGTGGCGGAATAGAGCACCAGGTCCGCGCCCAATTCGAGCGGATGCTGGAACGCCGGTCCCATCATGGTGTTATCCACCATCACGAGAGGAGTTTCGCCGTGCGCGGCCGCAGCGTCGACGCAGCGCCGGATATCCGTCATCAGGCCGGTAGGATTGGCGGGTGTTTCGATCAACACCACGCGCAGATTTTTGGCGGAACGAATGGCGGAGTCGATTGCCTCGGTTTGTCCAGCCTGTGCCGCCACACCTTTAACGCCCCACGATGCGAGAAAATTCTCGATCAATTTTTGCGTGCCGCCATAAATGGGAACGGTATAGACGATGGTATCGCCGGGGCGAAGGACCGCGAACAGCGCGGTGACAATGGCGGCCATTCCGGAGTTGAAGACCAGCGCCGCCTGTGCGCCGGCTTCGAGCGGGAGAATCTGATCCTCCAGAATTTCCGCGTTGGGATGATTGAAACGCGAATAAACGAGGTCGATTTGTTCTCCCGGCTGGGGCGTGCCGCGCCCGGCCATGAGATCGAATGCGCGCTCGGCCGCTTCGGGGCTGGAAAAGACGTAGGTCGAGCTGCGAAACACCGCGGGCCGCGCGGAGCCCACCGAAAGCGTGGGATCAAATCCGCGAGTCAGCACTTCGGTGCGGGGACGGAGAAGAGTTTTCGTGTCAGCCATCGCTTTGAGTGTAGCGCCCCCAGATCGTGGACCACGCGAATCCGGCCAGGAGCAGCGCCGCATAAATGTAGGGCAGGTACGAGTAGGGCGGGGCCGGGACGGGGTAGAGGCTGCCGAGGAGCGCCGCGGCCATGGCGAGAACAGCCAGGACGGAGATGGCGATGGCCCCCGGAGTCAAGCGGCCTTCGGAACGAAGATAAACGGGTGCGGCGGCGGAGACAAGAATATACGCCGTGACGAATCCCAACGTGGCCAGAGTCCCGATGAGGCCGTAGATATCGAACAAGCTGGTCCCGCACATGATCATGATCGCGGCGGGTAAAAAGGCCGCGATCGAGCTCAACAGCACGGCGCGATGCGGGGTTTGATTTTCCGTGTGCGCCTGGCCCAGCACGGAGTGCAGCGCACCATGCCTTCCCATTAGGAAGAGAACTCGGGCCGCCGCCGTGATGCAAGCAAGGAAGCAGGAGAAGAAGCTGAGGACTGCGCCGAGATCGGTGAGTGTGCCTAGCAGCGGCGGGAGTCCGGCTTTCGCGGCGAGCACATGGAAGGGCGCGGGACTCTTGTCGAGGGTCTGCGGCTCGCCTCGAAACCCGAGCACCTCGGCATAGGCGCAGAGAAAGAAGAATATTCCGGCCAAGATGGCGCTCCATTTGACGGCGCGAGGAATGCTGGTCAAGGGATCTCTGGCTTCGGAGCCGAGCGAAGTCGCGCTTTCAAATCCCACCGAGCTGAAGATCGCGAGAACCAGTCCCAGCCGCAGCTTTTCCGCACTGACGCCCCGCAGAGTAAGCTGCGCCATATCGAGATGCCATCCGTGCTTCACGATGATGCCAATCGCGATGACGGAAATCAAGGCTACCGACGCAGCTTCCAGCCATAGCATGAGGCGGGTGGAGAGTTGCACGTCGCGATAAGCCAGATAGCATGCGAACACCATGACCAGCGCGGTCAGGAGTAGCGGGAAAGCCCGCACGCCGAAGCGGTCGCGTAAGATGACGTTGGCATAGTTGGTGACCCCGGCGCTGACAGCAGCGGCCGTGCCAACATAGGCGATCAACAGCGCCCATCCGGCGAGCACGCCCCACCTTCGATGCATATGGTCCGTAATGTAGGTATAAAGAGAACCAGGCGAGGCCGAGAACCGGGCGAACTGGTTCACGTTGAGCGCGACGAGAAGAATCGTGACTGTGGAAATGAGAAATGCGATGGCGCAGCCCTCGCCCGCTAACCCAAATACGAGGGGAATGGTCATCACGGGAGCGCCAGTGGGCGCGATCAGAGCAACCGATTGGGCCAGGGTTTCACTGGGAGAGAGTGCCGCCGATTTCAGTCCGTAGGAAATAGATTCTGGAGACTCTGGCGCGGGCGGAGCGGCAGGACTTACCAACCTTACGGAGGTACTGCCGGGTTCCATCCACACATAGTAGCATCCGGGCTCCGCGGGGTCGATTATCATAAGAGGCTATGAAGCGCGGACTTGCCTTGACCCTCATGATTGCCGGATGCGTCGCGGCGCAGCCGATTCCTAAGCCCGAACAGTTCTTCGGATTTCCCATTGGCGCGGACAAGAAGCTGGCGCGCTGGGATAAGATTGTCGAATATTTTGAGAAGGTGTCCCAGGTATCCGACCGCGTGAAAATTCACACGCTGGGAGTCACCACTCAGAATCATCCTTTCGTGATGCTTGAGATCAGCGGCTCCGGGACGCTGGCGAATCTCGATCATTACAAGCAGTTGGAGCGCAAGCTCTACTTTCAGGGTGGCGCGCCATCGGAAGCAGAGCGAAACGATATTTTCAAGAATGGCAAAGCGGTGATCCTGATCACCAACAACATCCACTCCACCGAAATCGGCGCGTCGCAAATGGTGATCGAAGCGGTCTACCGCCTGGCTACCGAGGATTCTCCTGCGGTGCGGAAGATTCTCGACAACGTCGTGCTGTTGCTGATTCCTTCGCTGAATCCCGATGGACAGATCATGGTGACCGATTGGTACAACAAATACGTCGGAACCCCGCAGGAAGGTGGGCCGATGCCGTATCTTTATCATCTGTACGCCGGGCACGATAACAATCGGGATATGTTCCTTTTCTCGCAAAAGGAGAGCCAGATGGCGGCACAGGTTCTGTGGCACGATTGGTTCCCGACTATCTGGCTGGATGAGCATCAGATGGGCAACACGGGGGCGCGCATTTTCACGATGCCCGCCACGGATCCGATCAATCCGAACGTGCATCCGCTGATCTATCGTTTAAACACAATCTACGGGCAGGCGCAGGCGGCGGCGCTGGAAGCTGAGGGCCGCACGGGAATCATTCACAACGCGACGTATACGAATTTCTGGGAAGGCGCGATGGCGTGGGCCGGGTGGTGGCATAACCAGGTTGGTCTGCTGACGGAAGTGGCCAGCGCGCGCATCGCGACTCCGGTGAAACAAACCATGGCCGATCCGAACGCTCCGCCCTCGGACAACGGGGGACGCGCGGGATCGGAAGAAGGCGGTGGTGGACGGGGCGGTGGGGGACGCGGCGGGGACGATCGCGGTCCGGATGCGGCTCTGCCTGCTCCGCGCGATATCCTGCCGCGCACGGAATATTCGCGGCCTTGGCTCGGCGGCACGTGGCGTCTGCGCGATATCGTCGATTACGAGTTAACCGCGACGTTCGCTTTGCTCGAAACCGCCGCGGACCAGCGTGAAACCCTGCTGCGCCAGATCTACGAAGTCAATGCGGCTACGCTTGCGGACGGAAAGAAGGGCGAACTCGGATTTGGGAACAAGGAGAAGAGTTACGCCGCCATCATTCCGATTCGCGGCCAGCACGACCGGAACGAAGTGATCGAACTGGTGGATAAATTAAAGATCGGCGGTGTGGAAATCGGGCAGGCTCGCAAGGAGTTCAAGGTAGACGGCGAGACTTACCCTGCCGGCACGTACGTGATCCCATTTACGCAGGTATACGCGCGTTACGCCAAGGATATGTTGGAGAAGCAGATGTATCCGGAAGTGCGCCGGGCGCCGAACGCGCCGGCGGAAGCTCCCTACGATGTCTCCGCATGGTCGCTCGGGATGCAGTTCGGAGTGAAGACTGTGTTCGCGAAGACACCTCTGCCGGATGATTTGGCGCTCGATCCGGTGAAGAGCACGCCGCGCTTTATTTTGACGGCCGAAAAGACTGGTTCAGGCTGGAGCTTTCCTTACGATGGCGCGGAGAGCGCGGTCATCGTGAACCGGCTGCTGAACGACGGCGCGAAGTTAGAGATCGCCAAGCCGCACGGCTCGGAACCGGCGATCGTTCGGGTCGCTACGAAGCAGACGGTTTGGGATCACGCGGTGGCGGGGTTCGATGTGACAGTGAAAACCGCGCCGGACGCCAAGCCGGCCGAGATGGGGATCGCCTTGAAGAAACCTCGGGTGGGTATGTATCAATCGTACACGCCGAGCATGGATGAAGGATGGACGCGATGGGTTCTCGAACATTACGAATTCTCCTACCACACGCTGCATAACAGCGACATTCAGGCAGGCCGCCTGCGGGACAGTTACGACGCGATCATTCTGCCGGATCAGGCGCCTCTCCAGATCATGAACGGCACGGATTCGAAGACCATGGTGGAGGAATTTCGCGGAGGGATCGGCGAGAAGGGCTGGCTCGCGCTGAAGGCTTTTACGGATCAGGGCGGTACGCTGATTTCGCTCGGCCAATCGTCGAATTTATTGGTAGATAAGCTACCCCTTCCAGTGAAGGAGCTCAAACGGACGCTGAGCCGCGAACAACATTACGCGCCAGGGACGATCGTCAACCTGCAAGTGGATACGGCGCATCCCATGGGCTTCGGCATGCCGCAGGATGCCTTGGGATTTTACATCAATTCGCCGTTTTTCCAGCTTACGGAAGGGTTCAGTTCGCAGAAAGTCAGCGTGATCGCGCGTTATCCCAATCACGACGTCAATGCGTCCGGATGGCTGCGGGGAGAAGAGCTGATGCTGGGCCGCGCCGCCGTGGTTGCCATCGAAACGAATCCGGGCAAGGTGGTTCTCTTCGGGATCCGTCCGCAGCATCGCGCGCAGACACACGCGACACTTCCGTTGTTGTTTAACGCGCTCTATTGGTCGGCGGAAGGGGATCTGACGGCGGGATTACAGTAATTTCGAAGAGCCGGACCAGGGGGTCCGGCGCGGACGAGGCGTCCGCCCCACAAAATATTCCTGTACAAGGGGGCAATGACTGGCGCACCTAGAATCGCGCGAGATTTTCGGTAGCGCGCGGCTTGATCAGAGCCGCATACATACCGATCATTTCCGCCGAACGGGCAACGAAGGACGTCGATAAGACAAGCGGGAACAGGCAAACGGCGCGCGCCCGGCTTGCTCCCACCGCACGGCTATAGCGAAACCAGAGGCGGGAATCGCGAAGGACGAGTCCCATTCTGAGTACGACCGGCTCAATCGGTTTCATCTTGGCCAGTATCTTGATCCGCGGCCACGACGGGTCGGAATTCCTGCCGATATAGGTCTCCCAGCCGCGCCGAAAATGGAGTCGGATCCACCACCGGAAGGTCATGGCGTGAGCCACCCTTTGCGCGGGTTGGTATACGACCGTTGCTCCGGAACGAACCAGCTCGAAGTACAACAAAGATGAACAGAAGGACCTTTTGAAAGCCCGGAAGGGATGCCGCAAAAGCACGTCTCGCCGCAGCGCAACATTGTGGCTCAGCAAAGAATTGGCTTGCAGAGGATCGCCGGAGCCCGAACTTTTCAGCACGAAACCCCAAGTGGGCAAAGCGGTCGCCAGCATCCACGGCGAGTCCGGTCCGAGCTTTTGGGTACGATATTGCGATGGCCCCACCACCACATCCGCGCCATTTTGAATACCGGCCACAATGGTCGATAACCAGCGTGGACCGGGGAGCACGTCGGAGTCCGCAAAGGCCACGATTTCGCCGGCAGTCAACTGTGCAGCCTTGTTTTTCAGCTGCCAGTAATGAGTGTTATCAGAATCGGCAGTGACCAGCCGGATCTGAGAAAAGACTTGCCACTTGGGGTGTAAACCTTCAATATTATCGATCTGACCAGGGGTGCCGATGAAGATCAGTTCCACTCGTTCGAGCGGAAAACCCTGTTCGAACAGCGCGTCCACCGTCTCGGAATGAAATGCCAATTTGTTGTGTTCTTCGTTATACGCTTCGATAATGATCGATACCAGGGGCTTCATGGTTATTAACACGGGCGAGCGAGTGACTGATACAGATTCACAAAACGATCCACAAAAACTTCCTCCGATAAGTATCGCATCGCAAATTCCCGCCCGCTCATTCCCATGCGGTCAGTTTTCGCCGGGTTTTCTAACAGCGAAAGGATCGACGTGGCCAGCGTTGCCGGATCCGATGGAGCAAGGAGGATTCCGTTTTCGCCATCCTGAATGAGTTCGGCGAGCCCGCCGGTGTTGCTCGCTATGACCGCCGTGCCACGCATCATCCCTTCCGCCGCAACGATGCCAAACGGCTCCTCCCAGCGGGACGGCACTACTTGCACCCACGCTCCGGCAAAATGATCCTCCAACTGCGTGCGAGACAAGTGGCCCAGCATGACGATGCGGGAGCCGAGACTTAGTTGCTCGATTTTCGCCTGAAGGCGATGCCGCTCCGGCCCATCTCCGGCAATGAGAAGGGTGGCATTTGGAATCCGCTTCACAACTTTCGCAAAGGCCTCCAGCAGGACATCGGCCCCTTTTTCCGGCACCAATCGACCGGCAAAGGCGACGACCGGAGGATCGGCAAGCGGCCGGCGTGCAGCGCGAACGGGCACACCATTCCAGATCACTTCCGCTGTCTGAATGCCATCGGCTTCAAGGCGGCTCCGGGTCGCGTGACTATTGGCGACCACAACGTCGAATGCGCTCTTCCATCGAAGCCACAGCTTCATTTGGGTCATTTGAAAGGGCCACGCATAGGCCGGTACGCAGCCATTCTTAAGACAGGCCAAACCGGCATGCTCATGGCAACGAGTGAAACCAGGCAGCAGTTTCGTTCCAATCGGGCAAATGCTGCGGTACCAAGCCTCATGGAAGATAGCCGGAACATTTTCGAGCAGCGGCAAAATGAGTGGCGACAGTTGACTCAGGAAGAGCCTTACATGAACAATATCAGGCTTGAAATTTTGGAGGATTCGGTGGAGACTCAGATACGCCGACGGATTGGCGACCTGTGTGAGGCCTCGCAGCCTGGATGTCATTCCAAAGCATTCGTAATCCGCCTGGCTGGGTATCCCTAAAGGCCGTGCCGAACTGGCCAGCAGACGGGCATCATGACCGCGGAGCCGCAGGGCATCGCGCAACATAAGGACCATCAGCTCGGCTCCGCCGGTGGGCGTGGCGTAATCGGAAACCAGAAGGATTCGCATCGGCCCTTAATGTCCTGGCATTTCCATCTCCATCCGATCGGTCAAATGTCGAAAACGAAACCGGTCTTTGGCCGCTTCCTCCTTGGCAATTTTTGCGGATTTCGTGAGGTAAAGCCAACCGCCGGGAAATTCGCCAATCCAGCGCCGAGCGGTATCGAAGGCAGTGAAGGACAGCCCGCGTACGATCGCCAAACGCGACGGCCGGGCTTCTAAATCAGCGTAACCAAATGTGCGCATCTGCGATCCGACGACCCACTCAATCAGAGCCACTTGCTCCGAAGAAAGTTGTTGGCTCCATTGTCCCGATCGACCGGTGGTGACGGGCTCCTCGGCTCTTTGAAACCAGGGCCGGTCCGCGGTTGGATCCGGTTTCGGGATCAGCATAGCTGGCGAATATACCGCGCCGATGTGTGCGCAGACCCGCCGCATCTGATCCTCCGGATCTTTAACCAGCTCTTCATATCGGACCTGCAAATATCCCGTATGGTCCCGCCAATGAAACGCGCGCAAATTGTCGGCGAGCCACACCCGCGCGTTCGCGATCACGCTGTTGGCAGCCCACGGCATCCGCTGCAAGGATGCGACCACATCCCTCGGATCGCGAAGCAGATGAATCACGTTCGCATCGGGATACCATTGCCACAGCGTCTCGATCATCCGCGTGTGAGGAGTCTTCTCTCCGCAGCGCGTCTTTCCCTGGCTGTCTGCGACGAACGTCAGCATCGC
>JBEKPC010000001.1:0-127760 GCA_049521155.1 Bryobacteraceae bacterium | reverse complement strand
ATGCTCGTGAAACGGATTATTCCCTGCCTCGATGTGACGGCGGGACGCGTTGTGAAGGGTGTGAACTTTGTGAATTTGCGGGATGCGGGGGATCCTGTGGAACTGGCGGCTCGCTACAACGAGCAAGGGGCTGACGAATTGGTGTTTCTCGACATCACGGCGTCGAGTGACGCGCGGGCGACGATGGTTGACGTGGTGGCTCGCACAGCTCGGGAGGTGTTCATTCCGTTAACGGTGGGTGGAGGAATTCGCGGGGTGGAAGATGCGCGAAATATTCTGCATGCGGGTGCGGACAAGGTGAGCGTCAACACGGCGGCGGTGCGGCGGCCGGAGCTGATTTCGGAGTTATCACGCGAGTTCGGAGCGCAGGCGGTGGTGTTGGCAATCGACGCGCGGAGCAATGAATCCGGGGGTTGGAACGTGTTCACGCGCGGCGGACGCGATGATGAACGGATCGATGCGATTGAGTGGGCGTGGCGCGGAGAACAGATGGGCGCGGGCGAAATTTTACTCACTTCGATGGATACGGACGGCGTGCAGACGGGCTTCGATTGCGCGCTGACCAAAGCGGTGCGGGAGGCTACGCGTGTTCCCGTGATTGCTTCCGGAGGAGCCGGAAAGCCGGAGGATTTTCTCGCAGTGTTTCGCGATGCGGGCGCCGATGCCGCACTGGCGGCGTCGATTTTTCACTATGGGACTTACACGGTGGGCGATCTGAAAACATTCCTGGCGGGACAGGGCGAAACGGTGCGATTGTGATTATTCCTTGCATCGATTTGATGGACGGGAAGGTGGTCCAACTGGTGCAGGGTCGCGATAAGGCGCTGGAAGGGGACGCGCCGCTCGCGATGCTGGAGAAGTTTTCGGCGTTTCCAGAAATTCAGGTGATCGATCTGGATGCGGCGATGGGGCGCGGGGAGAATCGCGGGTTAGTCGAGCGGCTAACTTCGCGCGCGAAATGCCGGGTGGGCGGCGGAGTTCGAAGCGCGGAGCGGGCTCAGAAACTGATCGAGCAAGGCGCGCATCGGGTGATTGTGGGAACGGCGGCTTTTACTCCCGGGATCAATGAAATCACGGCTGCGGTGACTCCGGAGAAGGTGATTATCGCGCTTGATTCCAAGCTGGGGAAGATCGTGGTAAAGGGCTGGCAGGAGGCGACGGAGTTCACGGCGGAAGAAGTGATCGGGCGGCTGGAGCCTTTTTGCGGAGGGTTCCTTTGCACTTACGTCGACAAAGAAGGGATGATGCAAGGGACCGATCTGGAATGGTTCCGGAGGCTGCGCGCGGCGACTTCGCATGAGATCACGGCGGCGGGAGGCATCACGACGATCGAGGATATTCGGGCGCTGAAGGCGATGAATATTCACGCCGCGCTGGGCATGGCGATTTATACGGGGCGGTTGGATTTGGCGGATCTGAGGGACGAATAAAGAGCGACGGCCGCGACCAGAAAGTTGGCCACGATCATGGGCAGGGAGTGAATCAAGACGCCATAGGCGAGCCACAGGCAGGAGGCGACGGCTTGAATCCGGCGCAAATTGGCGGGACTCTTCACCATATAGGAAATCATGAAAACCGCGGTCGCGAGCCAGCCGATGAGATCGTTGTTCATGCGAGTTGCGAGGGGTGGTCGATCCAGAAATCGGGGCTAAATCGGGCCATTGCTTCCTGATCGCCGTAGCCGTAGCGAACGGCGCAGGTTTGGACTCCGGCGCGGCGGCCGGCTTCCATATCGCTGGGAGCGTCGCCCACCATGAGGCAATCGGCGGGGGAAATGTTGAAAATTTCGAGTGATTTCAGGATCACGTCGGGCTCGGGCTTGGCGGGAAAACCGTCGGTTCCCTGCACGTGGTTGAAATAAGGCATCAGGCCGAATTTTTCCAAAATGACTTTCGTGGTCGGCGTGCCCTTGGTGGTTGCCGTTGATTTCAGGCCACCCAGGCGGCTCAACATTTCGGACACGCCGGGATAAACGGTAGTGCGAACATGGCCACTGGCGGTGTAGATGGCTCTGTAATCGGTAACCATCTGATCCATCGACGCTTCGGGGTAGCCGAGATCGGTGAACAGGTCTATCAAGTGGCGGCCGATGTAGCGGCGGAGCAGCGCGTCCTCCACATCGTCGCGTCCGGAGGCGCGCAATACTTCTTGAATGGTTCCGCAGATATCCGCGGCGGAGTCGACTAAGGTGCCGTCGACGTCAAACAGATACGCGCGAAAAGGCGGAATCACGCAGGCTGGGGTCCGCCTTCGAGCATACCGGGGGTGCGGCGGCCGGCATCGGGCTTCTCCGGTTTAATGACTTGCTGCGTGCCATCGCCAGTGGGAGGAGGCTGCACGGCGGCGAGCGTCTGGCCATTGATCAACTGCTGAACCTCTGAGCCATCGAGGACTTCGCGTTCGAGAAGCGCCATCGCGATACGCTCCAGGGCGTCCCCGCGATCTTCGATCAGTTTCTTGGCGCGCTGATAGCCGCCTTCGACCAGCTTTTTCACTTGCTCGTCGATACGGATGGCGGTTTCTTCCGAGTAATCGCGGTGCTGAGCGATTTCGCGGCCGAGGAAGATCTGCTCTTCGCGCTTGCCGAAGCTCAACGGGCCGAGCTCGCTCATGCCCCACACGCACACCATCTTGCGGGCCATATCGGTGGCGCGCTCAATATCGTTGCTTGCGCCGGTGGTCATGTGATGGAGGAATAGTTCTTCCGCGATGCGGCCGCCCATGAGGATAGCCAGATCCGCTTCGAGAAATTCCTTGCGGTAGGTCTGTTTATCGTCGAGAGGCAGCTGCATGGTGAGGCCGAGGGCCATGCCGCGCGGGATGATGGTGACTTTGTGCAGAGGATCCGCGCTGGGGGTCAGGGCGGCGACCAACGCGTGGCCGGCTTCGTGATAGGCGGTCACTTTTTTCTGCTCGTCGCTGATAATGAGGCTCTTGCGCTCGACTCCCATCATTACTTTATCTTTGGCCAGCTCGAAATCCCACTGGGTGACGACTTTGCGATTTTGGCGGGCGGCGACGAGGGCCGCTTCATTTACCAGATTGGCGAGATCGGCGCCGGCAAATCCTGGTGTACCGCGGGCGAGGACGGTGAGGTCCACATCGTCCGACAAAGGAACCTTTTTCGTGTGGACGCGGAGAATGGCTTCGCGGCCTTTCACGTCGGGATGTCCGACCACGACGCGGCGATCGAAACGGCCGGGGCGCAGCAGGGCCGGATCGAGCACATCGGGACGGTTTGTAGCTGCTACTAAAATGACGCCTTCATTCGATTCGAAGCCATCCATCTCGACCAGAAGCTGGTTGAGGGTCTGCTCGCGCTCGTCATGTCCGCCGCCGAGGCCTGCGCCGCGATGGCGGCCGACGGCGTCGATTTCGTCGATAAAAATGATGCAGGGAGCGTTCTTTTTGCCTTGCTCGAATAGATCGCGTACACGGCTGGCGCCGACGCCGACAAACATTTCGACGAAATCCGAACCGGAGATCGAGAAGAACGGCACATTGGCTTCCCCGGCGATGGCGCGGGCGAGCAGCGTTTTTCCGGTGCCGGGCGAACCGATGAGCAGCACGCCTTTCGGGATGCGGCCGCCGAGCTTTTGGAACTTCTGCGGCTCCCGCAGGAAGTCGATGATTTCCTGCAATTCTTCCTTGGCTTCCTCGACGCCGGCGACATCTTTAAAGGTCACCTTTTTCTGCTGCGAGGAGTGCAGACGGGCGCGGCTCTTGCCGAAGCTGAGGGCTTTATTGCCGCCACTCTGCATCTGGCGCATCATAAAGATCCAGAACCCGAGCAGGAGGACGAAGGGGATGGCATTGACGAGAATATTCACCCAGTTGCCGCCGCTATCCTTATCGAATTTCAGCAGCACGCCTTTATCGATCAGCAGAGTGGTGAAATCGTTATAAGTGGGCGGAACGACGGAGTGGAACACGTCGCCGTTCTTCATCTTTCCCTCAATATCGCCGGTGGCCGAATTGATTTTGGCGGAATCCACCTTGCCCGCTTTTACGTCACTGACCAATTCGGAGAACTGCGGATTGAGGCCGGTGGTTTTGCTGCTTCTGAAAGCAAACCATACCAGGATGACCAGGCAGAGGATCACCAGCCAAAGGACTCCGTTACGAACACTCGATGAATTCATAAATCTCCCGACCAAGGTTACTACTCAAATAGACGCCGTCATACGAAATAAGGTTCATTTATCCGTAATTTCCCGGATTGCGAGCACGCCACGGAAATCCTCGGCCAAGCCGAACTGACGCGACCACACGATTTTAGCCCCACACGCAAGAATCGGCCAGGAAGCCCGCCTCCAGCAGGGGATGCGCGCCTTTTGAAACATTTCCTGGATCTTATGATCGCCGGAATGTCCTTGAGGACGGTAGTGGTCACCGGGCTGCCAACCACGCAATTGGAGACTGCATTCTTCCATCTCCAGCCTAGCACAGGGATCAGATTGAGCGACTTCGACGCAGATTTGGGTGAGGGCGTCGGGGGAGGGATAGACGCCGGGCAGGATGATTTCCCGGGGGACGGGTTTGACGATTGGGGTTGGGGAAGCGAATTGCAGCCAGTCGAAGGATTTGGTGACGGTGACGCCGGGGAGGGTTACGGTGCGGTGGATGTTGAGGACGGCTTCAATGTGGTGATGGTCGATGCGGCGGAGGTCGCCTTTGGCTAGGGTGATGGCGCGGCGGATGAGGCGGCGAGCTAGGGCTCTGGGGAGTTGGGGAGTGGCGTCCGGGCTGCGCCCGGATGGACCGATTGGCAATCGGTCCGCAGGTTGGCAACCTGCCCCACAAAGGCCAAGATGTGCCTCAGCGGGGCTGACGATTAGGTTGGCTTTTAGTTCGACGCCGTTGGCATGGATTACCAGGTCGATTTTGTCGATTTCGGATTGCCAATATTTTTCTTCTTCGTGGGCGAGGTCGGCCAGGCGGGCCAGGGCGTCTGTGATTTGGGGGTTCCAATCGTGGGCCAGTTGCGGGAGCAGGTCGCGGCGGATGCGGTTGCGGGCAAAGGTGGGGTCGAGATTCGTCGCGTCGTCGCGCCAGGGGATTTTTCGGGAGCGGAGGAAGGATTCCACCTCGGCGCGGGTGATGTCGAGGAGGGGACGAATGATTCCGTTGGACGTGGGCGCGATCCCGGCTAATCCGGCGAGGCCGGAGCCGCGCAGGAAGCGGAAGAGCACGGTCTCCGCCTGATCGTCACGGGTGTGGCCGAGGGCGACCGTTGTTCCGAGTCCAGTGAAAAATTTCAGGCGGTCGCGACGGGCGTTCTGTTCCAGGTTGCCGGGGGCGGTTTTGGCTCCGGCGCGGAAGAAGGGCAACGCGAATTCGGAGGCGAGGGCGGCGACGAAACGCTCATCCTCATCGGAGGCTTCGGCTCGCCACTGGTGATTGAAATGGGCGACGCCGGCGAGGGATTGGGGAGCGATCTCCCGCAAAACATGCAACAGGCACACGGAATCCGCGCCGCCGGAAACGGCGACCAACACGCGGGAGCCGGGAGGCAGCATGTTATAACGAGAGATAGTTTTGAGCACCCTATCCAGCACTGTCGATCCCTACATTGTAGTTCTCGATCAAGAGGGGGACGTGGTACGGGCGCTGCTGTTCGACTGTGAAGCGCGGCGGGTGGAGGGCTACTCGGCGCAATTGCCGAAGAGAGAGGACGCGGCGGCGGACTGTCTCGACGAGATGCAACGGCTGGTCCAGGTGGCTGGATTCCGGGTGGGCGCGGTGGTGGGGGCGGCAAGCGAAGCGGCGATGTTCGAAGGGGCTGCATGGTTTCCTGCGTTGCCGGAAGGCGCGGGCGTAATTTTAGGAAGCGGATGCACCAGCCCGGAACGGTTTGCGCTGGTAATCGGGGCGGCGAGCATGATGGGGACTGTGGTTGAGGGTCCGATAACGGATTTGAGCTGCGTGGCGATCGACGAAAGGCGCTGGCTGGTATCGGGGGCGGTTCCTGAGGCAGGCGGAGTGTACGCGGCGCTGCGGAAGCAGGCGAAGGGCAGCGTGGAGCGGTTTCTTGAAGCGGCGGAAGCGGACGATCCTCGGCTGGCGGCGGTGACGCTGGTTGCGCGGCGTTTTGGAGAAGTTTTCGAGAGGCTGGCGAGAGCGGTGGGGACGCCTGGTGAAGTGCTGGGGTGCGGCAGTGCTCTGCTGAAATCGCCGTCGTTGTCGCAGGGGGTTGCCGATGCGTTGGGAGCGGCATTGACGCTTTCGACGGAGCCTGAAGCGGCTGGCAGGGGCGCGGCTTTGTGGGCGCTGGAGAGGATTGGGGCGATCGGAAATATGAGGGAGCTGGAGGCGTCGACGGGGGCGGTGTTCAGGCCCAGGCGTGGATAAGAGGATGGTGACATTGAACTACACTGGGCTAAATGAATCCTGAAATTTTTGAAAGAGCTTCGCGAATTCGCATGCTGCTGATGGATGTGGACGGGGTGCTGACGAACGCGAAGCTATACAATGTTCCCGGACCCGACGGGAAGATCTGGGAGACCAAAGGTTTCGATGCGCAGGACGGCATTGCGCTGCAATGGATGAGCTGGTATGGCATCGAAACGGGCGTGATCAGCGGACGCGTTTCTCCGGCGGTGGAGGAGCGGGCGCGTCAGGTGAAGATGACGCACGTTTATCAGGGGCACATCGAGAAGATTCCGATCCTCGAACAGATTTGCGAAAAGAGCGGCATTCCGGCCAATGCGATCGCCTATATCGGCGACGATCTCACCGACGTGGTGGTGATGCACCGGGTGTCTCTCGGCTTCGCTCCGGCCAATGCGCGGCCGGAGGTGAAGAAGGCCGCCCACTTCGTGACTGAGGCGGCAGGAGGAGCGGGGGCGGTGCGCGAGGTCTGCGAATTGCTGCTACAGGCGCACGGGAAGTGGGCGGAGATTCTCAAGAAATACGAGATCGAATGAGACTGGGAATCGAAATTGCGGCGGAGTCCGGGCCGGGGATTTTGCATGAGACCACTGGGGTGATTGCGCGCCATCAGGGCAATATTCTGAGCGTCGAGATTATCGAAGAGGGGCCGGCCGAGGCGCGCACTTACTTCGAAATCGAGGTGCCCGGCGATGCCGAGGCTCTGTTGCGCGACCTGCGGGCGCTGAAGGTGGTCCATCACGCCAAGGCTGTCGACACGATGGAAAAGATTTACGGGAAGCGGATCATCATCATGGGCGGGGGCGCGCAGGTGGGGCAGGTGGCTCTGGGCGCGATCACGGAAGCGGATCGGCATAACATTCGCGGGGAGCACATTTCAGTCGACACGATTCCGCTGGTGGGGGAGCAGGCGCTGGCGGCGGCGGTGCGGGCGGCGGCTCGTCTACCTCGGGTGAAGGCGCTGGTGCTGGCGGGGTCGATTATGGGCGGCGAGATCGAACAGGCGGTGCTGAATGTGCGGGCGCAGGGGTTGCTGGTAGTGAGCCTGAATATGGCGGGGAGCGTACCGGACGCAGCCGATCTGGTGATTACGGATCCGGTGCAGGCGGGTGTGATGACGGTGATGGCGGTGGCGGATACGGCGAAGTTCAACGTGGCTCGGTTGAAGCGGAGGGTGTTTTAAGAAGAGGCGCCGCGCGCCGGGCGCCTAACTGGCGGTTAGGGCGTCTAGCGAACGGACGGCGGCGCGGAGGGCTACCAGGTCGCGCTTGGCTTGGGTGAAGTCGCCGCTGGCGGCTGCCTGCTCGATGCGGCGGGTGCAGTCGCGGAGACTGCTGGAGGCGAGCTGGTCGGCGGCGACGCTTATTTTTTTCACTTCGCGATGGAGCGAGTCGAGATCGCCACGACTGGCGGCGGTTTCGATGCGGTCCAGACGCTCCGGGGCGATTTGCAGGAACAGCCGCAGCATATCGTTCATCATAACGGCGTCGTCCTGCATCAGGCGGTCGGTCAACATACGTTCCAGAGGGGACGAGGTCAAGGTGGCGGTCGAGACCGGGGTGCGGTCTCCGGCGTTGAGTTGGCGCTCAATGGTCGCGACCAGATGGGCCGGCTGCACAGGCTTCGAAATATAGGCGTTCATCCCGGCCTGCAAACAACGCTCGCGGTCGCCGTTCATGGCATGGGCCGTCATGGCGATCACCGGCAAATGATCCCAGCGCGCTTCGCGGCGAATCAAGCGGGTGGCTTCGAGGCCGTCGAGAATGGGCATCTGGACGTCCATCAGGACCAGATCGTAGCGGGAGGCGTTGAGCTTCGCGAGCGCTTCGCGGCCGTCGCACGCGACGTCGATCCGATAGCCTTTCTTGCGGAGAATCGCCAGCACGACCTTTTGATTAATCAGATTATCTTCGACCAGTAGCAGGCGCGCGGCCACCGGCGCAGGAACGGCTTCCTCCCTGGTTTCCGTTCGCGGAAGCAGCGCGTTCCCCGCGGCGACCGGCGCGGCTTCGCAAGGAAGCGTGACCCGGAACGTGCTGCCGGCGCCCAGATGGCTATCGACGCGGATCTCCCCGCCGTGCATTTCGACCAGGCGCTTGGTGATGGCGAGGCCGAGTCCGCTCCCGCCGTACTTGCGCGTGATACTGCCGTCGGCCTGGGTGAATTTCTCGAAGATTGTAGGCAGTTTATCGGGGGCGATCCCGAGGCCCGTATCGGAGACCTGAAGGTTGACATTCACATGCCCATCGGCGCCGGAGGAGAAGTCGAGCTTCACGACGATGCTGCCCCGATCAGTGAATTTGATGGCGTTCGACAACAGATTGGTGGCAATCTGCCGGACCCGCAGAGGATCCCCCAGCAGGCTTGCCTGGCGTCCCTGCCCGACCTCAAAGCGGAGATCGACTTTCTTTTGCGCGGCCTTGGCGGCATGGGATTTCACGCAATCCTCGACCACCGCGCGCGCTTCAAAAGGGATTTTTTCGAGCAGCATCTTGCCGGCTTCGATTTTCGACAGATCCAGGATATCGTTGAGCAGAGCGAGCAGTGAATAGGCGCATCGCTGGGCGGTTTCGAGCTGATCCCGCTGCTCCCCATTGATGCCGCCATCGAGCGCCAAATCGAGCATGCCGAGCAGGCCGTTCATCGGCGTGCGGAGCTCATGCGACATATTCGCCAGAAATTCGCTCTTTGCCTGACTGGCGTTGAGGGCGCCGTGCATGGCCCGCTCCAACTCCTCCGTACGATGACTGATCCGGTCCTCCAGCAGTTCCTGATGCAGGCGAATTTCTTCCTGGGAAGCGGCCAGAGCCTCAATCATGCGGTTGAAGCTTTCGCCCAGATATTCGATTTCGTCACCGGTGCGGCTGACCTGAATCGGCACCAGATGGCCTTCGCGGACCGATGTGATGCCCGCTTCGAGCAGGGCGAGGGGCCTGGCCAGAAGACGGATGGTGAAGCGCGAAATCAACGCCGCGGTGATGGCGACGATCAGACACAGAACCGCTCCCTTAGTCCAGTCGAAATTGTGCTGGTGGACGTCCCACCAGACCGTAACCATCACCACCCAGAGCAGCAAATAGACAGTGAAGACGGAGAATCTCGACGACAGGGAACGATATTTTATGTGCCGGGTTTCCTCCACCCTTCCATGGTCCTAGGATTTGCTCGTCCCGCCTATAAGGCAGAAACCTTAGTGCTCCATGAAATTCCCTGGTGGCGGATGGCGGACTATAGTTCTATCATGGCCAAATGTCCTCTCGGCTGGCCACCACGCTGTGCGGCATTTCGCTCAAGAATCCGGTATTGGCCGCCTCCGGCACCTTCGCTTACGGGATCGAATTCCAGAAGTTGACCGATTTGACGGCGCTGGGCGGCATCGTGGTGAAGGGATTGTCGCGGGAACCGATGGATGGCAACGCGCCTCCGCGCATGTACGAGACCGAGGGCGGGATGATGAACTCGATCGGCCTCCAGAACATCGGCGTGCGGGCTTTCGTCGCGGAAAAGCTGCCGCTGCTCAGAACCAGCGGCACGGCGATTATTGCCAATGTTTTCGGCTACTCCGTAGAAGATTATCTGGAAGTGGTCCGCGTGCTGGATGATGCCAAAGGCCTGGCGGCCTATGAACTGAACGTATCATGCCCAAATACCAAGCATGGCGGGATTTTCTTTTCGAGCGATCCGGTACTGTTGAGCGAACTGGTGGGCGCGATACGGGAAAAGACGAAACGGCCGCTGATCGTGAAGCTTTCGCCGAACGTGGCGCGGATCGAACCGATCGCCCGGGCGGCGGCCGAGGCCGGGGCGGACGCCATTTCCCTGGTGAACACGTTCATCGCGCTGGCGATCGATGCGCGCACGCGCCGTCCACGGCTGGGGGCGGGATTCGGAGGGTTGAGCGGCCCGGCGATCAAACCGGTGGCTCTGCGCATGGTCTACGAAGCGTCGCAGGCGGTGAAGATTCCGGTGATCGGCCTGGGAGGGATCGCCTGCGGGATGGACGCGGCGGAATTCCTGATTGCCGGAGCGTCGGCGGTGGAAGTAGGCACGGCTAATTTCTGGGATCCGGGAGCGCCTGCGAGAATCGCGCGCGAGCTCGATAAATTTCTGGAGGAAGAAAAGATTGCCAGCGTGACGGCACTGACCGGCACGCTTAAAATAGGAAATACATGAAGAAAATTATTTCGACGGACCAGGCTCCGAAAGCGATCGGCCCCTATTCGCAGGCAGTCGTGATCAATGGATTCGCTTTCCTGAGCGGGCAGATTCCCATTGATCCAGGGACCAATCAGTTGATCGAAGGCGACGTGGTGGCGCAGACGGTGCGGGTGCTGGAGAATATAAAAATCGTTCTCGAAGCCTGCGGATCGTCGCTGGGGCAGGTGGTGAAAACCACTGTTTTTGTGAAGGATCTGGGCGAATTCGCGACGATCAATGAGACTTACTCGCGCTATTTTCCCGAAAATCCGCCGGCGCGGTCGACGGTGGAAGCGGCTCGTCTGCCTCGCGATGTGCGGGTGGAGATTGACTGCATCGCGGTGGTGGGTTAAGCGCTCTTACTGTTTATCTTTATCCTTGTCCTTGTCGTGAGACGAGTATTGGGGCTGCGGCGGGTTTAACTTGATTTCGACGAGGCGTTCGTCTTCTTTCACTTCGAAGGTCTTGCCGAAAGTCTGGAAATTATCGGCGTGGACCTGAATGAGAATGAAGCCCTTCGGGATGGTGGGAAGCTTAATGACGCCTTCCTGGTTGGTTTTGACGTCCCATTCCTTGCGCAGCTTCTTGCTCGGCTCCGCCTTCGGCAGGTCGGCGGCGAACTTCACGGTCACACTGGCGTTCTCAATACCGCGGCCGGTCGGGGAGAGGACGTGGATCTCCAGCCTGGTGAAATCGTCGGCGAGCGCCGGTAAGGCCGCCGCTAGAAAAACCGTTACGAGGTACTTCTTCATAGGTACTATGTTAAGCGATATCGGGAAGGACGAACTTCTTGCCGGTGACGGCTTCGGCGGCGAGATAGCCGCTGCGGACGGCGCCTTCCATGGTCGCGGGCCAGCCGGAGCGGGTCCAATCGCCGGCCAGGAACAGGTTCGGGATTGCCGTGCGGCTGACCGGACGGCGCAATTCGAGGCCCGGCGCGGCGGAAAATGTCGCGCGAATTTCCTTGACCACATGGGCCTTTTCGAGCTTGGCGCCGGCAACGGCCGGGAAGAATTCCGCCAGTTCGCGGAGGGCCAGCGCAATGACATCGGCGCGCGGCATGGTTTCGAGGCTTCTTGACGCGCTGACAACGAGCTGCACGTAACGGCCCTCGTTCTTGTTGAACATCCACTGAATGGTGCGGTCGAGCAGCGTCGCATGAGGCAAATCCGTCACCGGCCGGTCGAACCAGAGATGAATTCCGGTGATCGGCGAGTGCTCGAAGCCGGCCAGATCGAGCGGCAGATCGGGGACGATCGCACTCAGGCGCTCAAACGGGAGCGCGCAGATGTAGTGATCGGCGCGGAGCTGTTCGCCGGCGACGAGAACCTGCTGGACGGAGCCGTTTTCGATGACGATTTTCTCGATAGGGGAGCGCAGGTGGAGCTCGGCTTGGCCGATGCGCTCCCAAGCCTCACGCCCGTAGAGGGCGCCTAAGGGCACGGCGGGCACTCCCATTTCATAGGAATTTTTTCGGGCCAGGAAGCCGAGGCGGAAGACTTGAAAGCCATGCGCGGCGGCCATGCGGTCCAGTTCCTCGTTGATGGCGCTGACCAGCACCTGACGCCAGAATCGCTCAATGGCGCGGGTGGGCTGGCGCTTTTCCTCCAGCCATTGCTGCATGGTGATGCGGTCGAGATCGGCGCGTCCGCGTTCCCGATCGATGGCGCGAATGGCGCGGGCAACGGCAAGCTTTTCGCCGAAGCTGAGGAAACTCAGGCGCAAGAAAGATTCGGCGAAATGATTCGGTGCGGGCAGGATTCCCGCGCGCAGAGTGCTCAAGCGTCCGCCCGGCTCGATAAAAAAAATCTCACGGTGAAAGGCGATATCGTTTGCTACGCCGAGACGCTGGTAGAAATCCATCAGATTGACGCAGCAGCGGAGCAGGATGTGTTGGCAGTTGTCGATGGTTTCGGAATCTATTTCGTAGGAGGTTGCGCGTCCGCCTAGAAAAGGGCGGGCTTCGAAAAGCTTCACGGAATGGCCGGCTGAGCAGAGGGCAGCGGTGGCCGCGAGTCCGGCCAAGCCTCCGCCCGCTACGATGACTTCAGACACGCTTCACCGCTGATCCCCTCCCTTACGGTCAGGGTTCGGGGTTGAGTCAGATTCGAACGGGTAAGCGGCTGCGGCGGCCGCCTCCGCCACCATCGATAATTTGGATGGCGAGCCATATGACGATGGCGATGAATAGTACGTCGGAGGGTTGGAGTCCCATAGGCACCTCCAGTATGCGGGAACTGGCGTGGAATCAGCAAGGTCTAAGGGGTCCAGTACCCGTCCGTCCATCCCAGTACCAATGCGGTGATCCCTTCCACAATGGGAAATAACGCGAGCGCGGCCAGCAAACGGACCAGCCATATCCACGGCGTTTTTAAAGAGATGAAAACTTGAGGGGCGACGATGGCGATCATGACCAGCGCCTGCCCGGGCCATCCGTGGGCGCAAAACGGGCAATGCCTGGCATGAGCCATATGGATGTTGCAGGCCATATCGGCGCCGGCCCACAGCGAATGGCATCCGCATTTGAAAATCCAGGCGCAAAGATTGATAAAAAACAGGCAATCGACGGCGAACGATAGGGCGAGGGGCGACCATTTAGAGAGCACTGATGACGCGGGCATGTCCCAATTTTTGAATGACGTTTTCCATCAGCCGCAAGCCGCAGTTGCCGTCCAGCGTCAGGATCGATTCGGGATGAAACTGCACCGCCTCCATCGGCAGGCTGCGATGGCGCACGCCCATGATGATGCCATCGTCGCTCTGCGCGGTGATTTCGAGGCAGGCCGGCAGCTTTTCGGGAATCGCGTATAAAGAATGATAGCGGCCGACGCGAAATTCCTCCGGCAAACCTTCAAAAATACCGAGGTTGCGATGGCGGATCAGCGACGGTTTTCCATGCATCGGATAATCGAGCACGCCCAGCTCGCCGCCAAACGCCTCCACCATTCCCTGCAAGCCGAGGCAAACGCCGAACACGGGAATTTCGAGCTTCGCGGCGTGGCGGATCAGCGCAGGCACGCCAAAATCTTCCGGCCGGCCGGGACCGGGCGAGACCAGAATCAACGATGGCGCGACTTTCTCAATCAGGTCCAGCGGAAATCCGGCACGATACGTCATCACTTCAGCGCCGGTTTGGCGGGCGTAATTCGCCAGCGTGTGGATGAAGCAATCTTCGTTATCGACCAGCAGCAGGCGCACGCCGCCGGCTTCGCTCGAATTTGCAACGTAGGGACCGGGCACCGGCGGCGCGGCGTTGAGCGCGCGGAAAAATCCCGTCGCTTTGAGACGAGTCTCCGCTTCTTCGGCCGCCGGAATCGAATCGTAGAGCAGCGTCGCACCGGCAGCATACTTGGCGATGCCCTCGCGCAAATGGATGGTGCGAATGGTGATGCCCGTATTGATATCGCCATCGAGCGAGATCATCCCGATCGCGCCTCCGTACCAGCCGCGCGCGTCCTTTTCCAGATTTTCGATGGCCTGCGCGGCCCACTTTTTCGGCGCGCCGATAATCGTGACGGCCCACATGTGAGTGAGAAACGCATCGAGCGAATCGAAGCCTTCGGCGAGCGTGCCTTCGACATGATCGACGGTATGAAATAAGCCCGCGTACGATTCGATGAGGCGGCGGCCGATGACGCGCACGGAGCCGGGTTCGCAGACGCGCGACTTATCGTTGCGATCAACGTCGCTGCACATGGTCAGTTCCGACTCTTCCTTGGTCGAATTGAGCAGCTCGCGAATATTTTCAGCGTCGGCTAGAGGATCGCCCGTGCGGCGCGCGGTGCCGGCGATGGGACAGGTCTCGACGCGGCGCCCTTCCACGCGAACGAACATTTCGGGCGACGCGCCGATGAGTTGTTCATCGCCGAACTGCATCAGGAACTGATAGGGGCTGGGGCTGGCCTGCTGAATTTTCTCGAACAGGCTCGACGCGGTGCCGGCGTACGGGACGCGGAAGGTCTGGCGCAGCACGACCTCGTAAAAATCGCCGCGGCGCATGCCCTCGCGCACTTTTTCGACCTTCGCCATGTACTCTTCCGGCGTATGGTCGGCGGTGATGGGAGCTTCGCTCACGCGCTTCGGACGAGGCACGCGCTCAGCGGTGCGCGCCATGCCGTGGGTGGAAATTTCGCCGCGCGAAAAGTCGTATTGGAAGCGCTCGATCTGCTCTTTCTTGCGATCCATGAAATAGATGTCGTCGCAAAAGAACAGGCGCAGATCTTTCACGTCATTTCTAGGCAGTTTCAATGCGATGGGATCGAACTGAAACAGCAGATCGTATCCGAACGCTCCGGCCAGCGCGAGGCGCGACGCGATGGGATGACGAAATTCGTCGAGCAGTGCGCGCAGGACCGAAAATGCCGATGGCTGTTTGCTGCGCTCCTCTTCAGGAAACAATGCCGGCAGGGGTTTTAGCGTCCCCTTCAGAAAGCCATCTTCGAGCGAAAAGTTTTCCCAATGCGGATGCGGCGCGAGCAGCGGCTCCAGAATCTGGTTTAGCGTTTTACCGCGCTGATTGAGCGGACGAAATACGATTTCGCGTCCCGCGGCAACGATCTCCAAAGGCGACGCGACGGCGGCGATATCCCAGCGCGAATAGCGCTCCGGGTACTCGTAGCCGGACGATAAATACAGGCCGCGCTGGGTATCCAGCTTGCGCAGCAGACCGCTGAGGCCGCGTGCATACGAAACTTTTGAGATCGTTCGCGCAACGGAAATTCCGCCGGGCGTCAGATAGCTTTCGGGGCGCATTCCAAAACCTCTTCCATCACCTGCAATGCCGTTTCACAATCGTTGCGCGATACGTTCAAGTGTGTCAACATGCGGGCGCGCGTGCCGCCGGCGGTCGAAATCAGCAGACCTTTCGATTTGAGTTGCCCGCTCAGTTCGGCGAAGGAAAGTCCGGTGCCCGAGAAATCGAATACAACAATATTGGTACGAACTGTTTCAGGGTTCAACGCGAGCCCAGGTATCTTCGCGACGCGCTCCGCCAGCCAACGGGCATTTTCGTGATCCTCCTGAAGACGTGCTGGCATCTCTTCGAGCGCGATCAATCCCGCCGCGGCCAACACTCCCGCTTGCCTCATGGCGCCGCCCAGGCGTTTGCGCAGTAGCCTTCCTTTGGCGATCGCATCGGCGGTCCCGGCCAGCATCGAGCCTACCGGCGCGCCGAGTCCTTTTGAAAGACAGAACATGACCGTGTCGGCCTTTTCCGCAATCTGCGCGACCGGATAACCGGACGCAATCGACGCATTGAAAATACGCGCGCCGTCGATGTGGACCTTGAGGCCGCGCGCATGCGCACGGTCGCAAATTTCGTGAAGATCTTCCAGATCGTAGAGCGTTCCGCCGCCCATATTGTGCGGATGTTCCAGGCTCAGCAGCGCGGTGGGCGCGAGAAATCCATTGGCCGGCTTGATCACGGCTTCAATCTGCGGCCACGTCATGATGCCGTTCGAGGTGTGCACGCTGCGCACCAGGCAGCCTGAAAACCACGCCGTCATCGCCAGTTCCCAATCGAGCACGTGCGAAAGATCGTCGCAAATCACTTCGTGGCCGGGCTCGGTATGGAGCTTCACGGCGATCGTGTTTCCCATGGTGCCGGTGGGCACGAAGAGCGCGGCTTCTTTGCCGGCGATTTCGGCGGCGCGCTTTTCCAGGCGATTAATGGTGGGATCCTCGCCATAAACATCGTCGCCAACCTCCGCTGCGGCCATGGCGCGGCGCATCGCGTCGGTAGGTTTCGTTACCGTGTCACTTCTTAGATCGATCAAGCGTTGACTCCTACAAATTCCGCGAACACTTCATTGGATAACATCACGCCGCGGGGCGTCAGACGGACGCGTGTGCCGGCGACTTCGAGCAATCCGTCCTCAATAAACTGATGAATCGCGCCGGTGAATGGTTCCCAAGGGCCGTCGATGCCTTCGATGAGGCGCAGGCCCAGGAAGAATCGTTCGGCTACGGGATCGGCTGGGGCTTTATTAATGACGCGCGAGCCTTCACAGTATCCGGCCGCCGATTCAGGATTCTGCCATCTCAATTCGCGGTCGAACGAATGCGCGTCCGCTCCGAAGCCGAGATACGGCTCACGACGCCAATACTTCAGGTTGTGACGCGATTCGAAACCCGGTCTGGCAAAATTAGAAATCTCGTAGCGCTCAATCCCCATGCTGGCCAGCCGCTCGACTGCCGTTTCGTAGAAGTCCGCGATATGATCCTCGCATGGCACAGCCGCCGCGCCGTAGCGCGAGCCGAGGACCAGCAGTTCACGACCCAGATTGCTGTCGTCATCGACCTCCAGCATGTAAACCGAAACATGCGGCGCGCCGATACGCTCAATCCAATCGAGTGATTCATTCCAGCTTGCGCGAGTCTGAAACGGCAGCCCCGCGATCAGGTCAAGATTGATGTTCTCGATACCAACGTCGCGCAGCATCGCTACATCGTCCAGGACGGTTTGGGCAGTGTGCTTTCGGCCGGTTCGGGAAAGCTCCTTTGCGAGGAACGATTGCACGCCGAGGCTCACCCGATTGATGCCGGCACGCCGCCACGCATCTACTTTTTCCGGCGTGAGCGAACCAGGCGCGGCTTCCATCGTGGCTTCCGGCCAGGCGCGTCCGGGAACTTCAGCCAGCAGAAGCGCGAGCGAATCCGCATCCATATTACTGGGCGTCCCGCCGCCGAGATAAACCGTTTCGGGTGTCCACGGCCAGTTCATCGCGGTTAATTCCTGGCGTAGCGCATCAATATATCGCGACTCCAGCTCGCGCGGAAACACGCCGGACGCGAAGTTGCAGTAGGTACACTTCTGCGCGCAAAAAGGATAAGAGAGATAGACTCCGGCCATCGATTACAACTTTACTTCCTGGCCGAGCTGCTGGCTGATCGCGGCACCCACCATTTCGGCAAGCGATTGTCCGGTCGCGGCCAGGACGAACTCCTCCCGCGCGGCATCCCAATCCAGTTTGAAGCTCCTGGAATGCGCGGATACCCAGATCTGCCGGACCGGCGAATTTGGGCTCACCACGAATTTTCCCGGCGGCTCCTCGAATTCGATGGCCAGCGCGCCGGCATTAAAATCGGCTTCGAACTCGCCGCTGCCGGAGGCGGCGTTCAAGCGTTTATAAAGGTCGTGCAGCGCCTCACCGGCGTGGGTTTGAAATTCCTGATCGTCCATGAACTTCCAAGATAACGTGTCTGGCTACCGACCGTCTGTGGGGCAGTCGCCATCCGACCATTCCCGATGGCCACGGCTCCAAGTAGCGTCGATTCCTCAAAATCGATTGTTATTTTTTCAGCGACTTTGTTCCGGCCAGTTTCATCTGTTACCCTTGGACCGTCTGCGCGTCTTAAAACCACATGGAACCAGCCTGTATCCGACACACTGATCTGCCGGGAGCCTCCAGGCTGTTCATTGATTTTTCCTACCATTTCGATCGAGTCGCACGCTTTTACCGGCACGATCCGCGCAGTTTCGAGTCTTTCGAGGCCGCGACGCGCCAAATTGACTATCCGGACGACCGCCGTGCGGCGATGGTTCGCGCGCTGACAGCGCAAAATGGACCTGGCGTCAGCCTCGACCGGCTCGCCCAGCCGGGAACCGTCGTCATCGTCACCGGGCAGCAGGTGGGGCTGTTTTCAGGTCCGGCCTATACAATTTACAAAGCAGTGACAGCAGCGCGGCTGGCCCGGGAGCTGTCAGATCGGGGGACGCCCGCGGTTCCCGTGTTCTGGCTGGCCACCGAGGATCATGATCTGGCCGAGGTCGATCATGCCTGGGTGTTCGATTCGGCTCGGCAGCCGGTGGGACTCCGCGCCCAGACGCAGGCAAATGGACGGCCGCGGCCGGTAGGCGGAATCGCCATCGAGCATGCGCCGATGGAAGAACTCCGGCGCGCGCTGAACGGATTTCCGCACGCCGAAGAAGTGCTCGCGATGGTGGCTGACGCGTATCCGGCTGGCGTGACGATGGGAGCCGGATTCCGTGCGCTGCTGCAAAAACTACTGGCGCCGCTGGGGCTGATTTTTCTTGATCCGCTGGATCCTGAGATTCGTAAAATCGGCGCGCCGCTGATTGTCGACGCCCTGGAGGCGGCTCCGGAGTTAAAGGCGAGCCTGCTCGCCAGAACCAAAGAGCTGGAAGCGGCGGGATATCATGCGCAGGTCCATTTAGAGGATAAGACATCGCTGTTTTTCCTGCTCGAAAACGGCGAACGCGTGCCGCTGCGAGTGAAGGAATCGGAATATGCCGGGCTGCGCGACCGCGCCGCCGAAATTTCGCCGAACGCGCTGCTGCGGCCTGTGATGCAGGACTATTTGCTGCCCACCTGCGCCTACGTCGGCGGTCCGGCGGAGCTGGCGTATCTGGCGCAATCGCAGGTGATTTACGACCGCCTGTTGGGCCGCATGCCGGTCATGATTTCGCGAGCCGGATTCACGCTGCTCGAGCCGCGCGCGCTGAAACTACTCGAACGATATAAGCTCACCGTGGCGCAGACATTCATCGACGAGGGCCATTTGAAGGAACGGGTGGCGCAGGCGCTGGTTCCCGAATCGCTGGGGCATTCCTTCGATACCGAAACCGAAGGCATCATGAATCATCTGGGCCGCGTCCGCGCGGAGCTGGAGCGTTTCGATCCCACGCTGGCAGCGTCTCTCGATAAAAGCAAGTCGAAGATCAGCTATCAGCTCGATAAGGCGCGGCGCAAAACCGCGGCCGAAATTATGCGCCGCAACGACCGCGCCGAAGCGGACGCACGCTATCTCAGCGGCTTCCTCTATCCGCGCCGCCATTTGCAGGAGCGCTTTTATTCGATCCTTCCCTTCCTCGCTGCGCACGGCCCCGATCTGGTGGAACGTTTGTATGATGCGGTGCGGCTCGATTGTCCGGATCACCGCGTTGTTAGCATTTAAGAATCCTCATGCACATCAACCCCGTAAAACACGCCCTCAAAGAGGGTAAACTCCAGGCCGGATGCAGCTTCGGCCAGCTACGCTCAACGGAAGTCGCCAGGATCTTAGCCGCGGCTGGCTTTCATTGGTGCTATGTCGACTCCGAGCACGGCCCTTTCGGTCTTGAAACTCAGCATGAGCTCTGCCGCGCCGCCATGGCCGCCGGATTGATGCCGATCGTCCGCGTAGCGGACCTGCAATATTCGCTGGTCGCACGCGCTCTCGATAACGGCGCGCAAGGCATCATCTTCCCGCGCGTCGAAGATCCCGAACTTCTGGCGCGTGCCGTTTCCTGGACGAAATTTCCACCCAAAGGCACTCGCGGATTCGGCCTGACCCCCAGCCATGTCGGCTATGAAAAGGTCACCATCCCGCAGATCATTGAACATCAGAACGCGAACACACTGGTCGTCCTGCAAATCGAAACGAAACTGGCGGTGGAGCGCCGCGACGAACTGATCTCCGTCCCCGGCATCGACGCGATCATGGTCGGACCGGCGGATCTCTCCATTTCGCTCGGCGTAGCGGGCGAATTCGATCATCCGAAAATGATCGAGGCCATTGAACTGGTGAAAGAAACCTGCCTGAAACACGGCGTCGCGCCGGGCATCCATACCCGCGCATTGCCGCTGGCGAAGCTCTGGAAAGATCGCGGCATGAAGTTCCTGAGCTGCGGCGCCGAAACCGGCTTCCTATTGGAGAGCGCGACCGCGACGGCAACGGCGCTGAAAGCTTAATCGGTGCGCACAAACCGCGCGCGCTCCCGATCCTTGCGAACCTGATCCACGGGGAATACGTGATTATGCATCACCACGTAAATCCCTGGCGCAACCACGCGCGCAGCGAGGAAACTTTCAGTAAGATTCTGAAGGCCGTCGCTCGATTCAAATCCCAGCGGCGTCATGGCGCCGGTCAAAATGATCGGGAATCGCAGCTCACCAAGCGCGCGTTTTAAATACAGCCCCGTCTCGACCATCGTATCTGTGCCATGCGTAATCACGATGGGCGCGTCGAGCCTCGCCTGCACCGCCTGGAGCACCAGCGCGCGATCCGCGTCAGTCATCTCCAGGCTGTCTTTATTCATCAGACGCGTCGTATCGATCTCCGTGTCGGGAAGACGGAGTCTGCCCAGGTAGCGCTCAATCTTATCCTCCAGATTGGCCACCGAGCCCTGCTGTTCTGAATAAACTTTTTCGATCGTGCCGCCGGTGGTGAGGATGTGGATGCGCAAACTTCAAGTATAATTCTCCTTATGTTCAGCACTCGCTCTGTCGCGATTGTCGCCCTTGCCTGCGCCCCTCTTTTTGCACAGACGGTCCCCGACGCCCACTTCCATCACCTGCATCTCAACGCCACGGACCCCAAGGCGGATATCGACTTCTACACCACCAAATTCGACGCCGAAAAGGCCAATTTTAAGGGCCTTGCCGACGCCGTCTGGACGCAAAAAAGCTGGATGCTTTTTCAAAAAGTGGCCTCTGCCCCGCCCAGCGAAGTGGTCAGCACCATCTGGCACTTCGGCTGGGGAGCCGAGGATATGAAGGCCACTTATCAGAAGCAGCTCGACTCCGGCACCAAGTTCGCAACGCCCCTTACCGATATCAGCGACATCGGCGGCGGCACCGAAATGGGCCGCTTTTTTTACGCCTATGTGCTGGGACCTGACAACGCGCTGATCGAGCTGAACACCGCGAATTTTCACCGTTTCGGCCACATTCACCTGTTGAGTGCGGACCCGGTGGCCGCGGGAGCCTGGTACGCGAAACATTTCGGCGTAAAGCCCCGCAGCAATCCTCAGGTACACATGTACAAGAACGTTCAGATCGGACCTTCCTCGTCCTTCACGATGGATAACGTCAACTTCATTTTTTATCCCATCGAATACGCGCGCACTTCGCACATGCCGGGCTGGGAAAATCGCCAAACATTTGAGCCGACTAAGGGCCGTGTGGTCGATCATATCGGCATCAGCGTCGACAATCTTGACGACGCCATCGCCCGCCTGCGCAAGGAAGGCCTGACGATCACAGACGAGCCAAAATCCATCGCCGGCGGCAAAGTCAAATTCGCGTTTATCGAAGGTCCCGACCGGATTCGTATCGAGATTATCGAAGGCCAAGCCAGCAAAGACTAGAGTCGGCCGCGACTAAAGCAAAGACGCCTGACGCACCCGCTCCCGATACGCGATCGCCTGCGCCATCACCCGCCGATATTCTTCCACCTCCACATCGCGCTCCGAACAACCCAGCAATAGATTACCGTCGGTGGTGAAGTTGCCGTCCCATTCGATGATCTGCTCGGCGGTCCAGCTCGGATCGTATTCCAGCATTTTGTGGTCCGCCATGCGATCGAAATAGGCGCGCAGATTGATCGCCGTCTCGTCGTGAACCCCGTGCTCAGGCTTCCACGGCTCCTGTTCGAAATTCCAAACCGGCTGCGTCATTTTTTCGCCATGACCTCCGCGCGCAGGCGCCGCATGCCGCGCAGCCACCGATCGTGATCGTTCGCTTTGCGCCTGAAATATTCCGCGACCTCGGGATGCGGCAGGATCAGGAATTTTTCCGCTGCCAGCCCTTCGATCACCGAATCGGCCACCTGCTCCACCGATACCGATCCCTCCACTAGAAAATTATTCGGGTCCTGCATCAGCATGTCCGTTCGCACGCCCTGCGGGCAGAGCGCCGAAACTTTGATGCCCTGATCGCCGTAAGTCATCGAGAGCCATTCGGCAAGTCCCAGCGCCGCATGCTTCGTGACCGCGTAAATCACCGATTCCAGCGACGTCAGCAATCCCGCGGCGGAGACCGTTTGCAGCAGATATCCATCGCCCCGCGCCAGCATCCCCGGCAACACCGCGCGGGCGGCATAAACGTGCGCCAGCAAATGAATGTCGCGCATCTTCAGCCAGTCCGCATCCGGCGCGTCGATGCCTCCGGGAATAAAAATGCCGGCGTTGGAGCAAAATAAGTCGATCCGGCCGTAGCGCTCCATCGTCTCATCGACCAGCCGCTTGATATCCGCCTCGCTACCGACGTCCACCTTCCTGCCGAAGCCGGATTCCAATGCTACTTTTTTAGCACCTTCGCCATCCAGATCGGCCGCGACCACCGCCTGCGCGCCCTCCGCCTGAAATCTCTTCACCAGCCCTGCGCCGATCCCGCGCGCCGCGCCCGTTACAACGACAACTTTGTCGCGAACAATCATGATTTATCCTTTAATGTCGACTACCGTACGTCCGCGAATCTTACCCGCCAGAATCTGCTCACCGAGTTCAAATACTTTGCTCAGCGGCTCCACCTGGATCATCGAATCGAGAACATCCATCGGCAAATCGCGCATGATCCTGGCCCAAATCTCGCGCCGCTTTGGATTGTGCACACGTGAAGAATCGATGCCCAGCAGATTCACGCCGCGCAGAATGAACGGAAACACCGTCGTCGCAACGTTCGCTCCGCCGGCAACCCCGCAGGATGCCACGCTTCCGCCCAGCGCGATCGTTCGCAATAACCCTGCCAGTGTATCGCCGCCGACATTGTCGATCGCCCCGGCCCATCGCTCCGCTTCCATCGGCCGCTTCGAAGGCGCCGATAATACCGCTCGGTCGATCACCGCACTTGCCCCCAGCCCCGTCAGATAATCGTGCAGCTCGGCCCGCCCGCTGGACGCGACCACTTTATATCCCAGCCGTCCCAGAATCGCAATCGCGACACTCCCCACGCCGCCCGCCGCGCCGGTCACAACTACCTCGCGGCCGCCAGGCTTCAAGCCGTGCCGCTCCAGTTCCATCACCGATTGCATCGCTGTAAATCCCGCCGTACCGATGCCCATCGCCTGCTTCAGCGTCATGCCTTGCGGCAAAGGAACAACGAATTCGTGAGGCAGCCGAGCCAGCTCCGCGTACCCTCCCCAAAGCGTTTCCGATGTCCCGCAGCCGGTGACCACCACTTCGTCGCCGGCCTTGAAATCCGCCGTAGCCGATTCCTCCACCACGCCCGCGAAATCCACGCCCGGCACCATGGGAAAGGTGCGAATCACCCCAGGCTTGCCCGTCACCGCCAGGCCGTCTTTATAATTCAGGCTCGAATACTCGACGCGCACCAGCACCTCGCTGGGCGGAAGATCGCCCAGTGGAATCTGCTGGATCGCAGCCGCAAACTTGCCGTTTTCATTGGTCGCTAAAAGAGCTTTAAAAGTCATCCGTCGTTTATGATATCAACGTGTCCCTAGCTCCCGATGTCGTAGTGGTCGGCGCCGGCGTATTCGGCGCCTGGACCGCATATCATTTGCAGCGCAGCGGCGCGCGCGTGTTGCTGCTCGATCAACATGGTGCCGGAAATTCGCGATCCAGCAGCGGCGGCGAATCCCGCATCATCCGCATGTCTTACGGACCCGATGAAATTTACACGCGCAGTTCCCTCCGGTCGCTCGAACTGTGGAAACAAGTCTGTCCGCAGCTCTTTCACAACACCGGCGTGTTGGTCACCGCCGCGCCCTCTGATCCTTACCTGATCGCCACGGGCCAGACTCTTTCCCGATGCGCTGTGCGGCATGATTGGCTGAAGCACGCTGCGCTCAGAAAACAATTTCCACAAATCACGTTGGACCCCGAAACAGCGGGCATCTGGGAACCCGATAGCGGAGTCATCCTGGCACGCCGCGCCGTCCAGGCCGTTGTCGAAGCATCCGGCGCCGATTATCAGATTCGCACCGGCGGCACCAACATCCGCGCCGGAGCCGTCGTTTACGCCTGCGGCCCCTGGCAGCCAAAACTCTTTCCCGAAATTCTGCGCGGCCGCATCCGCCCCACTCGCCAGGAAGTTTTCTTCTTCGGCACGCCTCCGCAATATAAGTCTATGCCGCCATGGTTCGCGTTCAGAGACGGAGCCTACTCCGTTCCCGCGCTCGACGGCCGTGGATTCAAAATCGCCATCGACGCGCACGGCCCCGCCTTCGATCCTGAAACCGGCAGCCGCGAAATCACTCCCTCAGCCCTTCGCAACACCCGAGCCATCCTACGCCGGCGATTCCCTGCCCTCGTCCGCGCACCCCTCCTCGAGTCGCGCGTCTGCCAATACGAGAACACCTCGAACGGCGATTTCCTGATCGACCGCCATCCCGATCGGAACAACGTCTGGCTAGTCGGCGGAGGCTCCGGCCACGGCTTCAAACATGGCCCCTTCGTGGGCGAATACGTAGCCTCCCAGATCGCGGGCACCGCTCCCGCCGAACCAAGATTCTCCCTGGCGTCAAAGAAAACCGCGCGTCAGCGAAGTGTGTTTTGAAGCAAGTGCTCGCCTTAGTGGGGCGGCGCCATGCGCTGCCAGCGCTAGCAATGAAAACGCCCGACCCTTCCGCGTCGCTAACCGAGCCGTGACCGCAGGGAGCGGAGTCAGGGACCTCTGATTCTGGCTACTGGCTCCTGGCTCCTTCTGCAAGAATCCGAACCAGCGCATACACCACCGGCACACTCACCAGACTCGAATCGATCCGGTCGAGCCAGCCTCCATGCCCCGGCAGCGAACTGCCGCTATCCTTCACTCCACCCCACCTCTTATACGCCGATTCCACCAGATCGCCAATCTGCCCCGCGATATTTCCCAACGCGCCGATCATCAGCACCAATCCCATCGTCGCGGCAGGGATCAGATAATGCGCGTAAATCCCGCCCACCAGCACGCCTCCCGCGACCGAGGCGATCGCGCCTTCCCACGTTTTTCCAGGACTGATTTTAGGCGCCAGCTTATGCCGGCCAAAATTTTTCCCGATATACAGTGCCGCCGTATCGCCCGCCCAGCACAGCAGAAACGCGAACAGCAGCCAGTGCGGATTCAGCGTGCGCAGTTCGAACGCGCACGTCCATGCGCCCCCAATATAAATCACGCCGCCCAGCGCCGAGATCGCCGCATTCCTTCCGATCCCGATCACCTCCCGCAGCGCGAATAGCCCCACCACAATGAGAGCCGCCACAAACGCCCACCATGGCGCGCCGAGGATCAGCCACACCACCAGAGGGATCAGGACCAGAGCCGTCGCGATCCGTTTCATCGACTGTTTAGAGGAGCTTCGAGCAGCGCATCGTCCGCGGTCAAAGGAGCCGCGTCGCCCAAGCCACCGAACCGCCGGTCGCGCTTTTGATAATCGAGAATGGCCCGCAGCAGGTCGGCCCGGCTGAAATCCGGCCACAGAGTATCCGTGACGTAAAGCTCGGCGTAAGCGATCTGCCACAGCAGAAAATTACTGACCCGCATCTCGCCGGAAGTGCGGATCAGAAGGTCGGGATCGGGAGTTCCAGCCGTATAAAGCCGCGCCGCGATCGCGTCTTCGTCAATCGTAATCTCGCGCCGCCGCGAGTCTTCGATCAGAGCCTTCACCGCATCCACCAGCTCCGCGCGTCCGCCGTAGTTGATCGCCAGATTCAATTGCAATCCGCGATTTCCGGCCGTGGCGCGAACGGTTTCCTCCAGCTCGGCGCGTACAAAATCCGGCAGCGCGTCAATGCGTCCAATCGCCGTGAACCGAATATCGTTGCGAGCCATATCCGGCAGTTCCGCGCGCAGATAGAGGCGCAGCAAGCGCCATAGCATTTCGACCTCAGCCCGCGGCCGCTTCCAGTTCTCCACCGAAAACGCGTAGAGCGTCAGAGCGCGTAAACCCAGCCGCGCACAAGTTTCGACAGCAATGCGCACCGGCTCAATACCCGCCTTGTGTCCCGCCACGCGAGGCAGATTGCGCCGCTTGGCCCAGCGCCCATTGCCGTCCATAATAATTGCGATGTGCGCCGGCAGCCGATCCGGATCGATCGCGGCGGCGAGCTGATATTCCGTCTCCCCAAACGCGAGCGCATCAAATAAGGCTTTCATGGCCAAGTGTCTATGTTAACCCGAAACACGCGGCCCCCCGGCCCCAAGTCGCCACACACCACGAAAACCGGGACTGACAATTCTGTCCCAAGGCGCCACAAATCTCCCCATCGTTCAAAGCTCCCGCCCCGCGTGGACAGAGCGGTCTGTCCCGGCTTTCGCCTTGCGAACAGCGCACTTTAATCAATGCCGCCCACCGAACCGCCATGCGTAAGCATGCGGACATCGCCCCCTGTGATCGGCTCAGCACACCGCTCCGACCGAGCCGCGACCATCGGGAGCGGTACTTTTTCCGCAGCTTGGCCAGCATGCGGACAAGCCTTGAGATAGACTAACCGCATGCGCAACCTGGCCACCATCGCGATCCTGATTCTCTCGATCGCCGCCGCGCAAACCCCGCAATTTGAAGTCGCCTCCATCAAGGCCGTCTCGCCAGAGGTACCCTTCACCGTGAGGCTCTCCGGTGGACCCGGAACACCCGATCCGGGCCTCTTCACCTGTGAGAACTTCAACCTTTCGAACCTCATCACGATCGCGTACAGCATCGACTCCACCCAATATTCGGGTCCATCCTGGATGAATTCTGCGCAATTCAACATTTCCGCCAAAGTACCCGAAGGAGCCACCAGGCAACAATTCAACCAGATGCTGCAAAATCTTCTAGCGGACCGCTTCCAACTAAAGTTTCATTATGAAAAGAAGGAAATGACGCAGCAGACGCTGGTGGTCGGCAAAAGCGGCGCGAAGCTAAAAAAATCCGAAGCGAGTGAGGTGTCCATGAGGAAGTCCTCGGAAGACGGCCAGACAATTATGCGCGCCGTCGATGCATCCATGACGCAGTTGGCGGGCCAATTATCAGGCGAGTTGAACCAACGCGTCATCGATGCCACAGGCTTGCCGGGCAACTACGATTTCACCATGCATTGGACCGAAGGAACGTCCGCCGAAGAGGGAGGATCGCCTCTTTACGAGGCTCTGGAAAAGCAGCTCGGCCTGAAGCTGGAAAAGAAAAAGGTCCTGGTCGACATGTTGGTAGTCGACCACATCGAGAAGGCTCCCACCGAAAACTAGACCGTTTTTCGGCATATAAGCCTCCTTCGGAGCGCATTTCTCCCCACTTATGGCCGTATAAGAGACGGCCTTGCGGCTAGGATTAGTCTGCGAGTGACCATCCACAAGTTATATCGCTTATACTACAAGGGTCTTGTCAATAAGCTTTTGCGCCGTGTTTGCCGCCGTGCTGCTCCTCGCGCCTATGTGTATCTCCGCACAGGACATACCAGCCGCTCCCGCCGCCGTCATGCCACCGCTTGATGGCAAAGACCGCATGCAAGCCTACCTGAAATCGCTGGTCAGCCCCACGGCTATTTTGTCTAACGTGTTGATTGCAGGCTATGAAGAGGCCCGCAATTTTCCCCACGAATGGGGCCGCACCGGAACCGGGTTTGAAAAGCGCTTAGGATCGCAATATGCCCAGTTTTTCCTGGATAAATCCATCGAACTCGGATTCGGCGCAATCCACCACGAAGATAATCGCTACATGCGCCTGGGCGACGGGAGCAGCTTTATGCGGCGATTCGGCAATGTTGTTAAATCCACTGTAGTTGTTTCGAGCACGAACGGCGGGCAGACCATCGCACTGGGCCAAATCTTCGGCGCGTATGGATCCTGGGCCATCGCATCGCAGGTTTGGGAACCGCCTTCGGAACAACGCACCAGCCGCATCTTCCTGTGGGGCAGCGTCGATCTGGCGGCCAAAGGTGGCTATAACTTGTTGAAAGAGTTCGGCCCCCGGAAAAAATCCCTGCTCGTTCCGGCAACGTCGCACCCCTAATTAACTTTTCCGTATAAAGTACTTGACATAAATCCTATCCAAAGCTATGATCGATTCATGGCCTTGGTCCAACCCATTCGCGGGCGCGGTTCGGAACCCATTCCGATCCATGCGCATGCGATGGATAATCTGCGCTATATCCGTGAAACGATGGAGCGTGCCGGGTCCTTTACGGCCGTGCCCGGATGGGGCGGCGTGGCGATGGGGCTGACGGCTTTGGCATCGGCTATTCTGGCATCGCGCCAAACGTCGAAAGGCGCCTGGCTCGAAACCTGGCTGGTGGAAGGCTCGCTTGCGATCGCGCTGGGAATTCTCTTCATGTGGCGCAAGGCCAGCGCGGCGGGATTACCGTTATGGTCGTCGCCGGCGCGCAAATTCGTGTTCAGTTTCGTTCCTCCGCTGATCGCGGGCGCGGCGGTAACGGTCGTGTTATGGCAGGCCGGATTAACAGGCGCAATCCCGGGAGTCTGGCTCATGCTCTATGGCACCGGCGTCATCACCGGCGGAGCGTTTTCGGTCCCGATCGTGCCTGTGATGGGCGCCTGCTTCCTGATGGAAGGCGCGCTGGCGACGTTCGCGCCGGCGTGGGGAAATTTCTGGCTCGGCCTGGGCTTCGGCGGGCTGCATATTTTATTCGGATTCATTATTGCGAGGCGGTACGGTGGCTAAAAGTAATTTGGCAAAACAAAATATCGAAAGACCGGCCTTGGGGGTGGTGGAACCGTCAGGTACCATTCCGGACCTTGACCGGCTGATTCATGAGCGCATCCGGCTGGGCATTGTGAGCGCGCTGGCGGCCAACTCCTCCCTGACGTTCAATGACCTGAAGCGTTTGCTCAAAACCACCGATGGAAACTTGAGCGTTCATGCACGCAAGCTGGAAGAGGCGCAATATATCGGCTGCGTGAAGTCGTTCGAGGGCCGGATGCCGAAGACTGAATATTCCCTGACCGCGACGGGCCGCAAGGCCCTGAACAAGTACCTGGATCATATGGAAGCGCTGATTGGCGCGATGCGGCCGCCGGCATGAGCAAGCTGCACGTCGCGATCATCATGGACGGCAACGGCCGTTGGGCCAACGCACGCGGATTGCCGCGCATTGCAGGGCATCGCAGCGGAGCGGACGCCGTGCGGCGCACCATCGAAGCCGCTCCTGGCGTGGGAATTTCGGTCCTGACCCTCTACGCTTTTTCGGCCGACAACTGGCGCCGGCCGGCGCGGGAAGTTTCGGCGCTCATGAAATTGCTGGGCCACTATCTGGTCCGGGAAACCGATCGCTGTATAGAAAACGGCGTGCGATTAGAAGCCATCGGCCGCCGCGACCGCTTGCCCGCCGCGCTGGTTTCATTGCTCGAAGACGCGGAGCGCAAAACCGCGCACGGATCGAAACTCCACCTGCGTCTGGCGATTGATTATTCGTCGCGGCAGGCGATTCTGGATGTGGTGCGGCGTGATCGCGCGTTGACGGAAGAAGCGTTTTCTAAAAGCCTGGGACCGGACGTCGACCTGCTGATCCGCACCAGCGGCGAGCAGCGTTTGAGCGATTTTCTGCTGTGGGAATGCGCCTACGCCGAAATGTTCTTCACACGCCGCATGTGGCCGGAGTTTGGAAAAGAAGACCTGGCCGCGGCAATCGACGAATATCACCGCCGGGACCGCCGCTTTGGCGCCATCGCGGCGGAGAAGACGCTGCGGACCGCCTAGGCCAATTTCCCTTCCTTGCTTTCTACGATGGCTGCCGAGTCCATGATCGACCCCACGGCCACACCATTTCGATTCTTCCTGCTTGGCGCCACGGGCCGCACGGGCTTGCCTTTCCTGGCGCAGGCACTCGCTCGCGGCCACTTTGTGACTATCTTCATTCGCAATGTATCGAAGCTGCCTGTTGCTTTGGCCTCACATCCGCATCTGCGCACCTTTACCGGCGAACTGCATGAGGCAGACAAGATGGCGCAAGCAATGGGCGAGACAAATCCGGACGTGGTGTACGTTATGCTGGCGTCGGAAGCTGCGCCATATACAGCTGTTTCCATGGGTACGCACAGCGCGTTGCTGGCTTTGCGGAAGTTGAAGGGCGCCGCTGCCGGCGAACCAAGAACTATGCCATTCATAAGTATCGCCGCCTGGGGACTCGGTCCGACCAAGGTTTATATCACCGGCTTCTTTGCGCGCATGTTCGTAGATGTCGCAAAAACGTTGTTCTGGTCGAAACCTTTCGCTGATTTTAATAAGCAATTGGCTGAGATAGAAGAAGCGAAGAACGAAGGACTCATTCGACCGACTCTCATTTTGCCGCCGCTGCTCAACAACGGCGATAAAACAGATATTTATCTGTCGGGTGAGGCCAGCACGATGAAAGACACGATGGGTGTGACAAACTTTGTGAGCAGAGCTTCCATGGCCGATCTCTGTCTAAGGTTGGGGGAGAAGATAGCGTCGAGCGAGGAGGCGCCGCAATGGGTAGGCATCACAAACCCGTAGTGAACAGCCTCGCGGGGCTCGTTAAGTGGATTGCCGAACCATCGCGAGTTTAGCCGCCGAAGGTTCGCCGCAGTAATGGGCCGACGGATCTCACGCCGGGGATGGCGGCGATTCGGGTGATCCATTGGCGGCGACACTCTAAGGTGTGGATCCTGCTTCTGTCCTGCCGCGCTTGCTGTTCGAGTGTGGGAGGAAACTCGACGCGCACTTCGTTGCCGGGGACCGGACCGGGGTCGATGCGTTCAAAGGCCTCCTTGATGGCAGCGTGCGCGAGTTCTTTGGCGGGATGAGTCAGGCGATTGATTTGACGCTCGCCGGGACGATTGGGATTTCCCGCCAGCACGGGCGTGAAGTTAATCTCCCACGCTTGCGGGCGACCGTTGCGGAGGCCGTAATCGAGACGCCCATATTCGATATGCGCCATTTCGAAAACTTCGCGGACCCACGACGCATGCGGATTCTGGCGGAGGTAGTCCATCTCCTCGGCGATCAGGGCTTCGTCGGCTCCGCGCGTATCGCTCTTGGTCATCCAATGGGGGCCGATGTGGAGATAGCGCGGAATGTAGGCGTTGCCGATCCTGAAGATGGAGTATTTGCGATAGAGACCATCCGCACTGACGGTCTCGCAGAATTCCACCACCAGCAGTTCACGGCGCGGCAGCGCGCGTAAGGAAAGATACGCCATCGCCCGGCGGAGCGCGGCTCGATCATGCAGCAGCGGCGTCAGGCTGCCGTCATGCTCATTGGCCAAGCGGACGAAAACTGGATAACGAATCGCGTCCAGCGGACCGTCGGCGCGGTACGCGCGAAAATCGTTGCGGCCGGATTGATGGAGCGCCTGCAACAATTCATAACGGTGCAGCGCTTCGCGGGCCGGATTGAACACGGGCAGACCGGCGTCGCGCGCGGCGCTTTGCAGGTGGTGAACCATCCCCAATTCGGCATCGGACAGGGCGTCGAGCGCGGTAAAGATCCAGGCGCCGCGCGGCATCGAACGGGTGCGGAACAACTCGGGGTAAGTGATCTGGCACATGCGGTGGCGAAGCGGATGTCCCCACTGCCGCGCAAGATAGTTCGGCAACAGATTGGCGCGAAGCTCATCGACGGCGAAATAGATCATCGCGCTTCGGCGTGTTCAGCCATGGGGCTCTGTTGCGCGCGCCACATCTCGGCGTAGAGCGGACACGTTGCAATCAATTCGGCGTGAGTCCCGAGGCCTTCGCAGCGGCCGTTCCGTAGAACAAGAATGCGCGTCGCGTGACGAAGCGTGGAAAGCCGGTGCGCCACGACAAAAGTGGTGCGACCGCGGACGGCGGCCTCGACAGCCTTCTGGAGCTTCGATTCGGAGAGCGAGTCAAGGCTGGACGTGGCTTCATCCAGCAGCAGGATGGGGGCGTTCTTGAGCAGCGCACGCGCGACATTGACGCGTTGGGCCTGGCCTTCTGAAAGCGCGCGGCCTCCTTGTCCGATCCTGGTTTCATAAGCATGGGGCAGCGCGGCGATTTCGTCGTGAATTTCGGCGGCGCGGGCGGCTTCCGCTACCTCCTTGTCTGAAGCATCGGGCCGACCCGCGCGAATGTTTTCCGCGACCGTACCCGAAAACAGGAACGGCGATTGCGGCACCAAGCCAATATTGTGGTGGAGTTCGGCCACACGGAACTGCCGCATGTCGGCGCCATCCCACGTGATCCGGCCACTCTGCGGATCGAAGAAGCGGGCAACGAGACTGAGCAGCGTCGTTTTCCCGGCCCCCGAAGGGCCCGCAATCCCGAGTGTTTCACCGGCGCGGATTTCGAGCGAGATGTCCTGAAGCGTCGGGCGATCGCCGTACTGGAAGCTGACATTTTCAAAGCGAATGCAAGCGGGAGCGGCGGGGAGCGCGGCCGAGCCGTCGGCAATTTCCGTAGGTTCCGCGAGCAGCGACTCGATGCGATCCACGGAAGCGGCGTTGCTCTGAAATTCCATGAAAGCCGCATTCACGTTCTGCACAGGTGAGTGAATGGAACGCACCGCCATTAGAAAAGCCAGCAGCGAAGGCCAATTGAGGCGGCCGTGCAGCACCTGGAATCCGCCCACGATCACGACGAGCACCAGACTCAGTCCGGCTACCGATTCGAGCAGCATCTGGCCCATGGACTCGGCTTGCGTAATTTCAATGCAGGCGGCAAAATAGCTGCGGGCTTGGCGTTCAATCCCCGCACGCCGGCTCTCCTCGCAGCGAAATATTTTGATCACGCGAATGCCGCGGAGAATTTCGAGAACCGAATCATAGAGCGCGGACGCGCGCCGGCGGATGGTGAAGGACTTGTGCATGGCGCGCCGGGCGAACAGCAAAACGGGTGCAACGACCAACGGCATGACCAGAAAAATAATGACGGAGAGCTTTGGACTGATCCATAGCGCGCCGGCCACGTAGCCCGCGGCCAGGGTTGTTTCAAGCGCCATCCGCGCGCAGGCCGCTGCCGCATTGCGGGCTTTTGTCACGTCCATGCGAATTGCCTGGATGAGGTCGCCGTGACTCTGGCGTTCGAAAAACCCGACTGAGAGAGTCAGCAGGTAGCGCACCAGCCGGTCCAGCAGACCGAGTTCGAAGGAGCGGATCAGGCGCTGTTCGACCATCTGGGCCTGATAGGTAAGAACACTCAATGCCAGATAACAGGCGAACAGCATCGCGGCAACGGTGTACAGCGCAGGAGTGCGGCCCAGGCGGATCGCGATATAGCCGGCGAGCCCTGCCTGCCCGGCGAGCACTCCGGCAAGGAACTGCTGGATCAAGATAAGGATCGCCATGGAACAGCCGGAGCGAGCCAGAGAGGTAAGGGCGAAGCGGATCAGCAGAGTCCGGTCTACGCGGGTGGCGCGAAGGAGGAAACGGCTGCTGGCGAGGGTCATGACACCGCAGGCTCGGCTACAACGACGCCCAACGAAGATCGCGCGCGAGTCCTGCGTCCCGACCATCGGGTGACGATCGCGGCCACGGAGAGGTCGCCGGTGACATTCAAAAGCGTCTTACAGATATCTGAAAACGGTTCGGCCACTTCGAGCAGCATGACGGCTTCAATGGGACAACCGGCGGCCAGATATGCCGGCACTGTCCTGAATTGCGTTCCTCCGGGGAGCCCGAGTTCGGAGAAGCTGAGCAGTATGACGGTCAACAAGAAAGGAAGAATCCGCGATTGCGGCGCCGGAACGGACCAGAAATACAAAATCACCAGCAGCCGGCAGAGCGCGCTGGTGGTCCGGTTCACCTTGAAGATATTCACGGCCAGCGGCAGGATGACGCGCGCTGGTTCGGGGTTCGAAGGCGCCATTTCCTCGCCCGCCGCCAGCAGCGCCGGAAGAGCCGCGAGAGAGGAACGCGTGCTGACGGCCACCATCTGCGGAACCAGCGCCGGTTTCGCGAAGGCCCGGAAAGACAGGCCTCCTAATAGCATGGTCAGCGGATACAGGAGTATCACAAACGCCAGCATGAGTCCGCATTCCAGCAGAACGAACCGGCCCAGAATCCCCACCACGCGGGCGCCGGAACTGGCCGCGAACGTTGCCGCCAGAGCGAACATGGCGAGCGGCGAACACCAGACGATCCAACGCACCAGGATCATCATGGTTTCAGTCACACCCTCGACAAACCGGATCACCGCGCCGCCTTTTTCCGGACTGGCTTGCCGCAGCGCGAGCCCGAACAGGATGGAAAAAACGAGAAGCTGCAAGAAGTCCTCGTTCACGGCGGCGTGAGCCAGGTTGCGCGGGACCAGCCCGACGATCATGTCCGAAATAGTCGCAGCGGGACGAGTATCTCCAGTGACTTTCTTGACCTGCGCCGCCGTGCCCTGGCTGAGCGTGGATAGGGCGGTGCTATCGACCTTACTGGCGCGCAGGATCGGCGGCACGACTGCAAGCACGATTCCCGCGCCCAACAGCAGCAAGGCCAAATAAATCGCGATTGCGCCGCCGATGCGTCCAGCAGCCTGCGCTGTCCTTTCGCGGACCATCGCGCAGATCGTGTTGCCGATCGCCAATGGCAAGGCGATCATGCGCAGAGCATTCACCCACAGTGTTCCGATGCCGCTCAAGGTGTCGAGAATATGGCTCGTGCCGCCCGCGGCCGGCCTCAACACACTTCCCGCTACGACGCCTGCCAGCAATGCGGCCAGCGACCAAAGCGTCGAACGCCCCGTGCTCCATCGACGTTGTTTCGCCATACATCCTCCGGGCAAAACGAATTTATTGATTGATAGATGATCGCACAATCTTCACCAACGCTCGCGCAAGGCTCGGGACTGGTACTGGACTAGCGGAATGCTCCAGGCCACAAAGTCGATCAGCAGAAATAGCGGTAACAAAGCAAGCACGTGCCGCGGAAAGCGGACGCCCAGCCACCGTTCCGCCACTTTTACATAGCGCACCCGCGAACAGCAGGCGTGGAGGAACGCGAACGTCCAGACCGCTGCGCAGATCCGGGCGACCGTATGTGATCCATGGGACCATTCGAGCACCAGCGCAAGACAGGGCAGCACGAGCATCGCGAGACCGATCAGCGAAGCGGAAAGGCAGGAGAGTACTTCCCGATAGGCCCCGAAGCGCACTCCATGGATCACGACATTCCGGATCCAGCGAGACTGCTGGCGCAGATAGGCGCGTACCTGGGTGTGAAATTCGATCGGAAAAGACGCGTCGGCTACATAGCGCACGCGACTGCCTTGTCTCAGCAGCCGCTTACCCAAGTCATAATCCCCACCGGTGCGGGTCGCGGCGTTGAATCCGCCCGCCTGCTCTAACTTGCGGCGTAAGATAGCGCAGTTCGCTCCGAGGAGGCCTGAACTGTACTCCGGTTGATGGATTGAAGTATAGACTTGAGAAGCGCATTGACTCACCACAAACGGATTCGCGATCTGTCCTGGAAGAGGCGTACACGGGCTGCCGGTCACGACCTGTTCGCCGCCGCTCAAGATCGGCCCGAGAATGCGTGCGAACGCAGCGTCGTTGATCAGGCCACCCGCGTCGAGAAGGTAGATAATCTCCCCGCTGGCCTGTTCCAGGCATCGCCGCAGAGACTTTTGCTTGCCGTCGCCCGGCTGCTGGACGAGCAGAATCAGGCGAAGATCGTTCAGTTCAGACGCGATCTTCCCAGTCCGATCCGTTCCGCCGGCGCACAATACGATTTCGAGGCTGGGGTAGCTTAGCCGCTCGATCGCCTCGATGCAGGATCGCAGTGTGGATTCCTCATTCCAGGCAGCGATCAGAAAGCTGACCCGCGGAACATCGCCCGTTAAGAGAGGGATCTCCTTTCGCATGGCCGTCAGCTTTCGGATGCGAACGAGATCCTGTCGCCATAGCCGCAGGTTATAGATCAGCGGCAACACCAACGTGACAGCCGCCATCAGAATTAGCATCGAGCATCCATTCTGGATCCCGCGCCGCCGAAAGTAAACCCGCGCTATGATGGAAAGCCATGAGTCGAACGAGTGTCATCCAATTAATGGTCGCTTTTCTAGGTGGGGTCACCCCTCATCTGTTGGCCCAAGGCCGCCCGGTCACTCCTGCCGACCAGGCGGCGGGACAAGCTTGGTGGGCGCATATCAAGACGCTCGCCGATGACAACATGCAGGGTCGCCTCACCGGCTCCGAAGGCTACCTGCGCGCCGCCAAATATGTCGTCTCGCAATTCGACGCCATGGGACTTCAGCCGGCCGGTGTGAATGGTTACTACCAGCCTGTGAAGTTCGATGTGACTCGTGTCATCGCCGACAAATCGTCTGTGACTCTGCTCATTGACGGCCGCAGTGAGCCACTGGTGCTGGGGCATGACGCGATCCTCGGTGCTCGCGGCACACAGCCGAAGTCGATCACCGCTCCGCTGGTCTTCATCGGCTACGGTCTCCATCTGCCCGAAGCGAAGTACGACGATTTCAACTCGCCCGAAATTCCTTTCTCCTCTCTCAAAGGAAAGATCGTCGTTTTTATCAACGGCGGACCCGCCGAGCTGCCCGGCGCGCTCAAGTCTTTCGCCCGCACATCTCCTCTCGCGAAGGCTCTCGCCGACGCCGGCGCGGTGGGCTCCATCTCGATTCCCACGCCAAAATCGATGGATTTCCCGTGGGATCGCGTAGCCGCCAACGCATCGCAGCCTGGAATGAGGCTGGCGCCCGATCCAAAGGACGCAGCCGTGGCGGCCCGTCATCCTGCTTTGGCTGATATACACGGCACGATGTTTTCAGCCACCTTCAATCCCGCCGAAGCGGAAAAACTGTTTGCCGGAACCAGTCACACTTTCGCTGAGCTACTGACTCTCGCCGACGCGCAAAAGCCGCTCCCTCGTTTCGATTTGAAGAAGAGTCTTACCGCGTCCGTCACTACCGAGAATACGAACGTGGAGTCGCCCAATATCGTAGCCAGACTCGAAGGCTCGGACTCGACTCTCAAGAATGAGTACGTGCTGCTCTCCGCCCATCTGGACCATCTCGGAGTCAGCGCCGATGGCAAAACCACTTTTAACGGAGCCATGGACGATGCCTCCGGTGTAGCTTCTGTACTTGAAATCGCCCGCAGCTTCAGTCATGCCCGGGAGCGGCCGAAACGCTCCCTGCTGTTCGTCATTTTTACTGGCGAGGAGAAGGGACTGCTCGGCTCCCGTTACTTCGCCGGACGTCCCACTGTGCCTGAGACCAGCATTGTCGCCGATCTCAACCTCGATATGTTCATGCCTCTATTCCCGCTCAAGAAGCTACACGTGCAGGGACTCGTCGAATCGACGCTCGCAGCGGACGCGCGCGCGGTCGGAGCCGATCATCAGATCGAGATCGCCGTCGATCCTGAGCCGGACCGCAATTCCTTCATCCGCACCGATCAATATAGTTTCGTGCAGGCCGGCATTCCCGCCCTGGCCATGAAGTTCGGCTGGACCGCGGATTCGCCTGAATACAAGCTCTGGCGGCAATGGCTCGCGCAACGCTATCACTCCACCGAAGACAATCTCTCGCAGCCCGTGGACACCGCGGCCGCCGCCCAGTTCGACTCCTTCCTGGGCGACCTCGCGCGCCGTGTCGCCAACAGCGCCAGCCGCCCTCATTACCTGGAATCGAGCTTCTTCCACCGCTTCGAAAAATGACGTTCAGTTCACTCGCTTCAAGTCGAGCTTGGCGGACATTTTCTCTCCTCCATTGCCTGTCCCGTTGGCGTTGCCGCGGATGGTGTCGCCGTCGAACACCAGGTCGAAGTCAATCAATCCGCCCTCGTCCGTCTCCACTGTAAAGGTCAGTTTGTGGTCGGCCAATTTGCCGTTCTTGATCGGCCATTGCTTGCTCTCGTCCGGTCCGGCCGTCCCGGTAACGGTAGTTCCGTCCAACTTCAAGCCCATATACGCTGAGCCGGACCGGTCCTCTCCGTCCGAGGTGGTCATATCGAACTTGCCTGTCCATTTGCCCGTCAGCTCTCCCGCGGTGAGAGCAAACACTGTCAACAGAAGTAAACCAAATAGCTTTTTCATCGGCGCCTCCAGTCGCGTCATGCGATACTCTCTTGACGAGACTTGGGCTGCCTTTGTTCCCGCCAGGTTCACTTTGCTTTCTTACTGGCCTTTTTCTTCCTCGCCGCCCATGCCGCCTTCATCCGATCCGACATTTTTTTGCGGAATGCCGCATTCGCCGGCGGTGCCTCTCGCTTCACAGCAACCGGAGCAGGCGAGGTTTTCGGTGCCGCCGGAGTCGCCGGGACAGCGGTTTTTGCCGGCGACGCGGCAGTGGCTTTTGCGGCTTTTATCGCCGCCCAGCGCTTCTTCGTTGCCGCAATGATTGCCTTTCGTCCCGCGGCGCTTAGCTTGCGTTTTACCGGCGTGGGAGGCATGACGGCCTCCTCCACCTTTGCGGGAGTCTTGTGCCCTTGCAGAGCCTCAATCGCTTCCGTTAACTTGTCTCTCTCGATCAGCAGTAAAGCCAGGATGTGGTCAGTTGCCATGACTTCGAGGCTATCACAGTAGCTTGAGTGTCCGTAGCCCACATTTGATATACTGAGGCCCGACGACCCATTCGCCGTAGAGGGATTACCCATGTTCGGGACCAGACGCGGACTCATAACAATAGTCGTTTTGGCGGGCGCAAGCACTGTTTGCTTAGTCAAATCCTGGGCGCAGCAGGATGGCTACGATCCCGCTACGGTACGCTCGACTTATAATTTTCACTTTGGCCCCGGCAACATTTCAACACCGGGAAACCTGGCTTCGGAAAGCCGCGATTTCATTTCACCGCAAGCCTTCCTCCCGGCGTCTTACTGTGGACGCTGTCATCAGGAAGCATATAGCCAGTGGCGCCAGGCCCTTCACTCGAACTCCTTTCGAACCCCGTTTTATCGCGCCAGCGTCAACATTCTGCTGCGCACCAAGGGTATAGAATTCACCCGGCATTGCGATAGCTGCCATAATCCCGTGGGAGTCATTTCAGGGGCGCTCACACAGGACTCTCACGTGGACCGTAGTTTCGATGAAGACGGCCTCACCTGCACCACTTGTCACTCCGTTCAACAGGTGCAGCCGATCAATGGAAATGGGGGCTTCGTCCTGGGCGTCCCCGCCGCCATGGTCGATGAGGATGGTAAGCGCATTCCCGGCATGGTGTCTGATGACGAGATCAAGAACCACCCCGACCGTCACTCTCGCGCGGTCATGAAGGATTTCTATCGCACTCCTGAATTTTGCGCGGCATGCCACAAGGCAAACCTGCCCGATACACTGAACGAGTACAAGTTTATCCGTGCCTTCACCACCTACGATGAATGGCAGAACTCGAAGTTTTCGCAGCGCAATCCGCTGACTTTCTATACCACCAGTTTTAAGACCTGCCAGGACTGCCACATGCAGCGGGCGCTGCTTAAACTGGAAGACCCCGGCGCCAAACATGGCATGCTGGCTTCGCATCGCTGGCCGGCGGGTAACACCGCCGTTCCTTATTACTACGGCTTTGACGAGCAATTACAAAAGACCATCGAGTTCCTGAAATCCGGCAACTACCTCAACGTCGACTTGTTCGCGCTCAAAAAGACCGGAGAAGAAATGGTGGCGCCTCTCGGCTCGGCGCCTTTCCGTCTTGCCCCGAATGAAACGGTGCAGATGATGGTGGTGATCCAAAGCAAGGATATTGGCCACTCTCTGGTTCCCGAAGTGCGGGACCTATATGAGCCTTGGGTAGAATTCGTGGTGCAGGATGCGGCCGGCAAGGACATTTATCACAGTGGCTTCCTGAAGCCCGATGGAGCCATCGATGAACGGGCCCATAGCTTCACCAACAGGCCTGTAAATATGGATGGCGAATTTGTGGACAATCACAAGGTCTGGACCATTCACTCCGTCGCTTATGACAACACCATCCAATCCGGCCGTTCTGCTCTGGTGCGTTATGAATTTCGAATTCCCGCCACTGTGAACGGTCCTCTCACCGTGACAGCGCGTGTAAACTATCGACACTTGCGGCAGAGCTATTTGAACAACGTGCTGGGTAAGGACCACCCTCTCTACCCGGTGGTGGAGCTAGCCTCTCGCAGCCGTACCCTGAATATCGGCGACAATCCCGCTACGCCACCGGAGTCTCATGACAACCCGGAGTGGATGCGTTGGAACAATCTCGGCATCGCTTTTTTAGACCAGCTCCAATACGCCGATTCCATGCGCGCCTTCGAGCAAGTCGTGAAACTGCGGCCCGACTACGCCGACGGCCGCATCAATATCGGCCTTACCTATATCGAGTGGGAAAAATATTCCGCCGCGCGCGCCAGCCTGGAACAGGCGCTGGAGCTAAGCCCGAACAACGCGCGGGCGCTCTACTATCTCGCTTTGGTCGAAAGGCGCGAAGGACATTTCGATGAGGAGTTGGCTGACCTGCAAAGGGTAGTGATCCAGTTCCCGCAAGCCCGCGACCCGCGGCGTGAACTGGGAATTGCCTATTACCAGCGGCACAGCTATCCGGAAGCCGTGGAGCAGTTCGAAGCCCTGCAAAAGATCGATCCCGACGACCTCGCCGCGCACTATAATCTGGCGGTCCTCTATCGCCGCATGGGAATGAAAGAGAAAGCCGCCGCCCAGGCCGCCCTGTTCGCCACCAAACAGGTAGACCCGGGCGCTCCCAGTTACTCAATGGAGTTCCTGCGCAAACATCCCGAAATTTCCACCGAAAGTGTCCCTTGGCATATGCATTCTGACATTCCACCCGTGGCTGTTCCCACAGGGAGCCAGCCATGAACCTCTCCACTCGCGCAGGTGGCGCAGGCGGTTTCGCCTGCGAAGTTTATGAGGGGCGTCAATGAGCGCTTCCCGCCGTCGCTTTATCCGTTCCCTCAGCCGCTCCGCGCTGGTGCTTCCTTTCGCTGACCTCATGGCGGTCGCTCAAAATCCGGGGCCCACGGAACGGACCTACAACGCGAAGGCTATGCCGGCTCCCAAGGGACCAAAGTCGCCGATTGAAGGCACGCCGCTCGGCGTGAGCTTCGTGGATGTAGTCAAAGAGTCTGGCTTGGCCGTAAAAACGATTTATGGCGGCGAAGGTACGAATAAGTATCTTCTGGAAACAACCGGCTGCGGCCTGGCGTTTTACGATTATGATAACGATGGCTGGCTCGATGTCTTCCTCGTGAACGGCTGGCGCCTGGAAGGTTTCCCCGCGGGGAAGGAACCGCACTGTCATCTCTTCAAGAACAACCGCGACGGCACCTTCACGGACGTCACGAAAGGGTCAGGCTTGGAACATCGCACCGGCTGGGGACAAGCCTGCTGCGTCGGCGATTACAATAACGACGGCCAGGACGACCTTTTTGTCAGCTACTACGGACAAAACGCGCTCTACCGCAATCACGGAAATGGCACGTTTACGGATGTGACCAAGGAAGCCGGGCTCAGCCAGCCTGGCCCCAAAATTCGATGGAACACCGGCTGCACATTCGTCGACTACGATCGCGACGGACATCTCGACCTATTTGTCGCCAACTATGTCGATTTCGATTTGAAAACCGCGCCGCCGCCGGAAGCAGGTCCATGCACTTATAAAGGAATGTTGGTTGCCTGCGGCCCTCCCGGCCTTCGCGGCGGCAAGAACATCCTTTATCACAATAATGGCAACGGTACCTTTACCGACGTCAGCGAGAAAGCAGGTATCTGGAAGACACCCGGCACCTATGGCTTGAGCGTAGCCGCGTCGGATCTGGATAACGACGGCTGGCCTGATATCTATGTCGCCAACGATTCCAGCACCGCCACGCTTTATCAGAATCAAAAGGACGGCACGTTCAAGGATATTGCGATTGAATCCGGCGCCGCGCTCTCTCCTGAAGGAAAGCCGCAGGCAGGCATGGGTGTTTCGATCGGCGACTACAATCGCGACGGCAACCTCGACGTAGTCAAGACTAACTTCGCCGGAGATACCGATTCGCTCTATACCAACCTGGGCGACGCAACCTTCGAAGACCGCACCTATCCGAGTGGATTGGGAGTCAACACCCGTCTGTTGGGATGGGGCGTAGGTTTCTTCGACATGGATAATGACGGATGGCTCGACGTTCTGATGTCCAACGGCCACGTCTATCCGGAAGTGGATAAGTCCAACGCCGATTTGAAGTATGCCGAGCACAAATATCTGTATCGCAATTTACAGAACGGCCGTTTCGAAGAGGTAACCGAGAAAGGCGGACCCGGAATCCTGGAGAACGCGCCGGCTCGCGGATGCGCCTTCGGCGATTATGATAACGATGGCGATCTCGACATCGCCGTGAATTGCATCAACTCCATTCCACAGCTTCTGCGGTGTGATTCCACGCTGAAACGGAATTGGATCAAAATCAAGTTGTCCGGCGTGAAGTCCAACCGCACCGGCATCGGCACCCGCGTCATCGTGACCGCCAAAACGCCCAAGCCTCTGGTGCAAATGGACGAGCTGCGCAGCGGCGGCAGCTATTTTTCCCAAAACGATATGCGCATGCATTTCGGCTTGGACCAAGCCACCAAAGTGGACTTGGTTGAGATCCGCTGGCTGAGCGGACAGGTCGATCAGTTGAAGGATCTCGACGTCAACAAGCTGTACGTCATTCAGGAAGGCGGCAAAATTTTGAAGAGCGAAGCATTCAAATGATCTTTGCCGTGCTGCTGCTTTCTTGTCCCTGGCTCAACCATGCCACCGCCGCCGGGATTTTGGGAGGACCAGTCATTCAAACAGGATGCGATTTCAAGGGCACGCTCGAGTTGCACATCGAAATGATCCAGGATTTCAAGTCGCGTTGCGGCCCCGATGCCGTCCCTTTGAAAGCCCTCGGCAGCGAAGCAGTCGCCTGCGGGGACCAGGTCGTGGTCCGGGTGCGAGACAAAGCTTTCCTGGTGCGCATCAAAGATCGTGAAAAAGCCCTTAAAATTGCGGAAATGATTGCGGGATCACTGTTTTAATTTCTTTTCTTTTTCGCGCTCTTCCGCTTTTCTAATCTCCGCCGCCTTCGCGAAAGCCTCCGACGAGCCCGCCTGATCCCCATTGCGGCGCAAGAGAAGTCCTAAATTATTCCACGCCGCCGCGTTAAGACCGTCCAGCGCCACCGATTTTCGCAGAGCCTCAATCGCTCCCTTCGCATCGCCTTGCTGCTGCAAAATCGTGCCAAGCATGTACCAGGCATCGTTATAGTCAGGCCGCTGGACCACGGCCGCGCGCAGTTGCTCGATAGCCTTCTCGGGAGTATCCACATATGTCAGAGCAAGGGAGTAATGCGCCTCGGCGAGCGAGGGGTCCAGTGTCACCGCTCGCTCCAGTTCTGTCCTAGCATGCGGCAGATCGTCAGCCTGCTTATAGGCGATTCCCAAATCATAGTGGGCACCGGCATTATCTGGATGATCCTTGAGCAGGGCGGAAAGGTATTTGATAGCGGTTTGAAAATCTCCTGCACCGATATAGGCAAAACCAATATTTACCTGCACTTCCAGGTTCCTGGGATCATGCGCCAGGATGCTACGAAATTCCTTTAGCCCCGCAGCGGGGTCGCCCAACCTGACCAGAGCGTTGCCGTAGCCGTTGCGCGCCAAGTCATTGTTCGGATTCAATTTAAGGGCTTGGCGGTAGGCATCCCGCGCCTCTTTATAGCGATGTTGCTGTTGATTGGAATCACCCAAAGTTGCCCAAGCCAGAGCCAGACGCGCGCGATAATCAACAAGATCCGGCGCCAGCGCTACGGCTTTTTGCAAAGGACCTATGGCGGAATTTATTTGTTTTGTTAAGGCTAGCGCCACTCCCAGGTGATACCAAGCTTGCGCCATGCGAGGATCCAGCTCAGTCGCGCGTTGAAAATGCGGAATCGCCTCCGGGGAGCGGTTAGAGGCGGCGAGCAAGAAGCCGATTTCATCCTGATAGGCGGCGGATTTGGGGAGTAAAATCGCCAGTTTCTCGTAAGCCGCCAGAGCGCCATTGACGTCCTTCGCGGCGAGGCGTTCACGACCGGTAGACTCCAGTTGCTGGACCGTTTGCGCGGCCAAAGAGAGTGAGAAGCAGAAACAGAGGGTCTTAATCGACCATAATTTGCTGTTTTTATGCACGGAAGGAGCCCTAATTGAACATAAATTGCACCGTCATTCGCTGATAACCTTCCCCTGCCGGGAACCGGACGATCAGTTTTCCATGGTCGAAAGTGGCTCCTACGGTTTGAACGGGTGGGCGAACGAATCGAACGTTTAACTCGGCGACCGAATTCGCTAACCCTTCGATTTCAAAGCCATTTTCCGACGTGGAGAGAATCTTAGGCAAGACGGTGGGCGAGCCGGGCGGCGGTAGCGCATGAGGCACGTCCACCTCGAAAATAGGAAGATTCAATTCCAGGTGGTGAATCCGCGCCGTCGTCGCGACGCAATCCTCCCCCGCAGTCAAGCAGAGCGGCTGCGGATCGGCGGACGAAGCATCGATTCGCAGCTTGGCTTCGCTCTTGCGGAACTGGATGTCGAAACTGGCGGCCCCTACGGCGACGTTTTTTAAATTGGCAGCCTCCCAGGACGCCGGAAGTTGCGGATTTACTCGCAAGATGTGGTGAAGTGCGTCTACATCGAGCCCGAATAATCCGCGAATCGCTGGAGTGAGCACCATGGCGGACGACCATAACTGGTGTGAGCTGCTGCGTCCGAAAGGCTGGAAGAACTCGCCGGATAACAACTCTGTTACCGCACCGAGATCCTGGGAAAACGTCATGTCCGCATTTTGCATCAGGTGCGCATATCCGGCGAACGGCCGGCCAGAGCGGTATTCCGCCAAGGCGGTCCATCCGGTATACAAAGGCCAGACCGATCCCTGGTGATAGCTGATCGGGTCATAGATTGATTCTACACGGCTGACATCGCGGACACCCCAATCGGTCGAGAATTCAGTTGACGCCCAGCGTTCGAACATCTTCTCCGCATGCGGCAATTCGAAAGACCCGTCCCACCAAGCGACGCTTGGGAAGATTGTTGTGGTTTGATCGAGCGTGGCATCCCCGTTGCGGCTAAAGGCGTAAAACCGACGTTCGCTATCGAAGTACTCAGAAGCTACCTTGGCGGCAATCAATGAGGCGTGGGTGAGAGCCTTCGCCGATAGCTCAGTTTCCTTCATTAGCGAGGATAGCTTCGCCATCGCGGAGCATGACTGTTGATCGAGCGCGGCCAGGTACACTTCCTGATGGGGCTTGCCGGGAAGCCAACTCTCCACCCAACCGGTCCCTTCGGTATTTTCATAGATGCCGTCTCCATCGGAGTCGTGAGCGCGGGTGAAGGCCCAGGCTTTCTTCACTTCACTCCAGTGGGCATGAAGGAACTCCAAATCGCCGCTGGATCGAACATAATCCCACATGGCCATCACGAGCAGCGGAGTAGAGTCGGCCGAGGCATAGAATTCGGGGCCTGCGCTCCAGTCAAGAAGATCCGCAGTTTGGGAAAACTCGTGCATGATTTTTCCGTCGGCACGCTGGCGGCGCAACAAGAATTCCAGTGCGCGGCGCGTGAGACTGAAATCGCCATAGCTGTTTACGGCGTAGAGCGAAAAAAGAGTATCCCGCCCGAAGAACCATCCAAAGCCAGGGCGGGCGGAGTCGGCCGACGAGAAATAGCCAGCTACCAGACCAGTCTCGCCGTGAAAACGCACCTGCGCCTGATCGATGGCGAGTTCGGCCCATCGGAGTGCCAAGTTCAATGATGCATCGGGTGTTTCGGCAGTCAAACGATGGTCGAAGAAATGGGTGTAGTAGTCGACAGTTTGATTATATTGCGTGGCCCAGGTCTGGTTGAGATCCAGTAACTTGGCTCCTGTCGACATCAACAAAGGGAAGAACTGCTTCGACTGAGTCTTCGGGTCAAACGAAAGCTTCAGTTCCAAGGGCCAGGTTCGCGGGCGCTCCTGGTAGGGCGCAAGTATTCCGGGCACGGCGCCGGGAATTCCGATTGCTCCCACAACTTCCTTGTTATCGGTGTGAAGGATATAGTAGCCGCTGGCGCCGATCTTCACCCACTCGGCGTTGGGCAGGCCGAAGTTGGGAGCGGGCCACATACGCAGCATCTCCGGGGTAAAGCGGAAGGTCAGTGTGAGCGGGCGGACCGAAGCTATCTCAAAAAACACAACCGGACCAGTGGAGCTTGTTCCGCGCCCGGAAAACATATACTGCTTAATGGTGAATGCAGCGTGCGAATAGGTAAGAGTAGTGTGATCCGGGTTAACTTCGATGGACGCGGCGTAGTCAGAGATCTCGATCGGAATGGGATAGTTTTCCAGCTCCGCGGTGATGCGAAAATGGCTCGCGATTTTAACGGGAAACAGCCACGCTTCGAATGAGCCGTCACCTTGTCCGAAGATGGCGCCTGCTTCGCCAGCCACAGTGAATGGCATTCTGGATTGAGCGGGTTGTGTAATCACGAAAGGGCTAGTGGGAAGCGGGAATGCAGGAGTTGGCTGCCAATTGTCTTGGGCCGAGAGGAGGGTCGAAAGGGCTAGCAGAGTCAGGCCGAGTTGTCGCTGGGGGCACCGCCGGAGGAGCCACCTTGAAAGGGCGGCCGCCAAAATTTGCGGCCCTACAAAATGGTGATCACGCGCAGACTTTAATGCGCCAGGCATTTTGTTTCCAGAGTTCGTTTGCCCGCTTCAGAAAGGTCTTGCCAGAGTAGCAGAAAGGCTGCGTTGGTCCAACCGAACCCGATCTCATTCGAGGTATAGCCGAAGCGGATGCCCGCTCCCAAATCGCTTTTGCCGTCGACTACGTTGTACTTCTCTTTAATAGTCCGGTGCTGGTCGAAGTCGCGAAGAATCATCGAAAGGAACTTGAGGCTAAGGCGCTCCGCCGAGGCATCGAAGCCGTAGCGGCGCAAACCCTGGATTGCGATGATCTGGAGCGGCGCCCAGCCGAAGGGCGCGTCCCATTGATTCCCCGAAATATGAGCGCTGGTTTGCAGTCCGCCTTCCTTTTCGAACCTTGGAAGATTAGCCTCGACGGCTGCCGCTTCCTCCGGCGTTGCGAAGCCCGCCCAAAGAGGATAAAAGGTGGACAGGAACGGATAATCGAGACGCTCCGCGGTGACAAAGTTATAGTCAGCGAACAAACCCGACTTAGCGTCCCACATCAGACGGCGGATCGTTGCTGCGCGGATGGCTGCGCGCTGCGACCAAATGCCTGCAAGGCGCGGTTGATCAAGCAAGCTATGTATGGCGGCGAGATCCATCTCCATGCGATAGAGCAGCGAGTTCAGGTCCACGCTATTGTAGTTCACAATGCCCACGCTGAATGGGCCGAAGCGAGCGGAAGGATCGAAGCCGGATTCACGCATAGCCCGGTCCCCACGATAGAACAGAGGTGTCAGGCGGTCCGTATTACTGTCGTAAAAGTCCGCCACATTGTACTCTTTGACTTCATGCGTGCGATAGTATTCGCGAACACGATCGTAATGGTTCTTTCCGGCTTCGTCCCGCTCTCCAAAGACGACCTCAGGGGCGGGCTGATCCGAGCCGCCATCATAACGGGAAAGGCCGGTTTGCGGGGTGAGGTGAGGCTCTCTGTTCCAGTACTCGTAGTAGCTCTCAAGCGCAGGGAGACTTTGCCTTAGCCACAGTGAGTCTCCCGTACTGAGATATACGTCGAGCACCATACGGCTGAGAAATGGCGGCTGGGAGCGGGTTAGATAGTAAGTGCGGTTGGCATTCAGAACCTTTCCGTAATGACGGACCTCATAAAGAAGGTTATCGGTCATCGATTTAGCCAAGCCGGGCTGACCATCACGAAGGAGTCCTTGCAAAATGAAATAGCTATCCCACCCGTACATCTCATTGAAGCGTCCACCGGGAACCACATAGGGAAAAGGCAGGTACAGTAGCCCCGATTCCTGGGGAGCGGAAGGAGGATTGGTTAGCTTGCGGACGTCTACCTTTAACTCATTTTGGATGCGAGCCCCATCTTCATCGGCAGCTATCCAGAGTGTTACGGGCCCCTTTTGCGCAACCTTTGAATCGACGGCGGAATCAACCAGCGAAGCATTGGAGCGCGTCAGGGTCTTCCAGCCTTCGTGGATGTAGGAGCGCACTTCGACGAGGGCGGCACAACTCTGGGCGGAGGCTATCGCGGATAGAGCGATCAGCAACACAATACAACTTGTCATTTCATTGCGCCTTCCTGAAGGGAAAGGATCTGGTTCGATTTCACGCCGCGATAGACTTCTTTGAGACCGGACGGCCAGTGAAGCTCGATATCGGCTGAGGTCGCCGAACCGAGACCAAAATGCAAGCGGAGATCACTTTGCGAGTAAAAGCTGGATTGGCTGAGGACTTCCTGCCGCTGGCGGCGTCCTTCGGCGGTGACAAAGGCTTTGGCGCCGATGGCGGTACGGTTTGATTTTGTCCCGATAAGCTTCACTTTTAGCCAGCGGTTGGTGGTCGTTGTTTCGTTACGCAGCAGCGATGGAGGCTCTCCCATATTCATGATGGCAACATCCACCTTGCCGTCATTATCGAAATCGCCAAAAGCGCAGCCCCGGCTGGAGTGCGGGTCCGTGATGCCGGTGCCGCTGCGATCACTGACGTTTTCGAAAACCCCAGCCCCCGCGTTGCGCAGCAGAATGCGCGGATTCCTGTATTTATAACCTTTGAAGAACTCCTCCAGCTCAGGGTATACATTGCCGTTGACGAAAAGCAGGTCCAGGAGACCATCGTTATCAAAGTCCGCGAAGCCCGCGCCCCAGCCGACGTAGCGGGTAAAAGCTCCGAAGCCAGCTTTCGAGGTCATGTCTTCAAAATGGTTATTGCCTTTGTTGTTATAGAGGATGGGAGTATCGTCGGCAAAGTGAGTCTTAAAGATGTCAAGGCGTCCCGAGTTCTGAACATCACCTATCGCTACACCCATCCCTGCCTGTTCGCGGCCGTCCTCGTTATAGGCGACACCTGCTTCGAGAGCGATATCGGTGAAGGTGCCGTCACGATTATTGCGGTAAAGAATGCTGGGCGTCGAGTCACAAGCGACGAAGATGTCCGGCCAGCCATCGTCATCGAAATCCGCGGCGACGGCGGTCATGGCATAGCGGTGGTCGACCTTAGCTATGCCGGAAGTTTCCGACACATCGGTGAAGGTACCGTCTCCATTATTGCGGTAGAGAAAGTTGCGTCCGGTCGGCAGTCCCTTAGGCCCACAATTGACCGCAATGCCTTTCCAGGTGCAGTTTTCAGTTGCGCCTGGGAGCGGGACTGTCTTCAGATCGAAGTTGAGGTAGGTACTGACAAAGAGGTCAAGGAAGCCATCGCGATTATAGTCAGTGAAGGTGCAACCGGCGCCCCATTCGGGCTTCGAATGGAGCAGGCCAGCTTCCTTCGTTACGTCTGTAAAGGTGCCGTCGCCGTTGTTGCGGTAGAGAATGTTCTGACCCCAACAGCTAAGGAAAAGGTCGTCCGAGCCATCGTTGTTATAGTCGCCGATACAGACGCCGGAGGCCCACACGGCTCGCTCCAAACCGGCCTTCTTCGTCACGTCTGTGAAGGTGCCGTCGCGGTTGTTCTTATACAAACGGTTAGTGATGCCGGGAGACACTCCGTCGAGTTGCGAGCCACCAGGGACAAAGATATCGAGCCAGCCGTCGTGATCATAGTCGAAGAAGGCGATGCCGCAGCCGTTGGTCTCAAGAATATACTTCTTCTTATCAGGGTTGCCGTAAACGACCGGAGCGGTGAGTCCGGCTTTTGCGGCGATGTCAGTGAACTGGAAAGGCGCGTCAGCGGACGCTCCAAGCGCGAGTCCGGGAAGCGCTAGAAACTCGCGCCGCTTCATTTGATTCCTTGTCCTTCGACGACCGTGTATATATGGTTCGCGGCGAGTCCCGGCAGTTTGTCCGTCAGACCACTGGGCCAGTTGACTTCAATATCCGCCGTCGCCGACTTAGCCAGGCCGAAGTGGATACGCAGATCATTTTGAGAGATGTAGCTACCACCGCTGCGGACCTCATCCATTTGTTTTCGCTTACCTGTTACGCAGTATACGCGCGCACCGATGGCAGAGCGGTTTGATTTTGTGCCGATACACTTGAGCTTGATCCAAGTGTTGCCATTCGCGGAATCGCAGCGGAGAAGTTGAGGGACCTGGTTCACGCAGTTCACGATCACGTCGAGGTTGCCGTCGTTATCGAAATCGCCTAAAGCACAGCCGCGGCCGGCTACTTTCTCCAGAATTCCTGGACCAGCGTTTTCGGAAACATCTAAAAAGCGGCCATTGCCGAGATTGCGGTAAAGCACCTTTCTCTGCCAATAACCATACTCGATCGAAGTGTCGGCTACCTCCGGATAAACATGGCCGTTGGTGAGCATGATGTCGGGCCAGGAGTCGTTGTCATAGTCGAGAAACAATGCGCCCCAGCCCAGGAAGCGAGTGTTGCGACCTAATCCTGCCTGAAACGTCGCGTCATCGAAAACATTGTTTCCAGCGTTGTGATAGAGGCTGGAGGTATCGCCGGCGAAATTTGTTTTGACGATGTCGAAAAGGCCGTCACCATCGTAGTCGGCTGCGGCGGCTCCCATGCCGGCCTGTGACTTGCCGTCGGCCGAATAGGCGACTCCTGCTTCAATAGCAATGTCAGTGAAGGTGCCGTCGTGATTATTGTGATAGAGCGCAGAGGAAGTGGAATCGTTGGCGACGTAGATATCAGGCCAGCCGTCGTTGTCGAAATCAGCGATCAGCACTCCCAGCGCGTAGGTACCCGGAGTTTTCAGAATGCCGGCCTTCTCACTAACATCGGTAAACCTACCCTTGCCATCGTTGTGCAGGAGAATGTTTTTGCCGCCATCAAGACCCGGGGGTCCACAGGCTACCTTCAGATTTTTGTAGAGACAGTGGCCATCCTCGGGACCAGCGACTGTTTTCGGGTCGAAGTCAATATAGTTGCCGATGAAGATGTCGAGCCAGCCGTCGCGGTCGTAGTCGACAAAGGCGCAACCGGTGTTCCAGCGGTTCAAGCCGGCGGAAGTGACACGCGTTGTCTTGGAGACGCCGGTCTTTTCCGAGACATCGGAAAACGTACCGTCGCCATTGTTGCGATAGAGGACGCAATCGCCCCAATAGGTGACCAGAAGGTCGTCAAGACCATTGTTATCGTAATCCCCGATGCAGCAGCCTTGTCCCCAACCAGTGCGCGCGAGTCCCGATTTCAACGTTACATCGGTGAAGGTGCCGTCTCGATTATTCTTATAAAGTCGACTCACAGGGGCGTCCGCCTGGGTCCAATTCGCTTCAAAACGCGTGCCGTTCACAAGGAAGATATCGAGCCAGCCATCATGATCGTAGTCGTAAAAAGCCACGCCGCAGCCAGTGGTTTCGAGAAGAAATCTATTCTTGTGTTCGGGCCCGAAGATTGTCTTCGAATGGAGTCCAGCTTCACGCGCTATGTTGACGAATTGCGGGCTCATCGATGTGGTTCCGGAAAGCAGTTGGTCGAGCGTGAAGACGGCCGCCGAAGCGGAGAGGGAACGGATGAATCGGCGGCGGTTCAAAAGTTTTTTCCTTCGAGACTGTGGCGCGCGCGCGCCAGATTGTCTCTGGCAACCGCATTCGACGGGTCCACTTTCAGCGCTTTCTCAAACATGGGTACGGCGCCGCTGAGATCGCCCGTGGAGGCCAGCGCCGCACCTAGATTGGTAAGGAAATCAGCATTGCCGGGCTCCAATTCGGCGGCCCGGCGGAAGTGAGGAAGCGCTTCCGCGAACTTTCCCATCGATCCCAACAGGCGTCCGGCGAGCTCACTTGCACCTGCGTCGTCCAGGTTCGTTTCCAGGTAGACGCGCAATTCGTTGAGAGCGTCCGCGTTGTTCCCTTCGGCCGAAAGAGTGCGAGCCAGATTATACCTGGCGTTTCGATAGCCGGGATCAAGAGACAGAGCCTGTCTGAACTCCTTGGCCGCGGCTTCGAACTGTTCCATTCCGAATAAGACTACGGCAAGATTGTTCCGGGCAGTGACGCTCGATGGCTGGATCCGAACCGCTTCGGTGAGATAGGTTAAAGCTTCTTCGGGGTGACCGAGCTGCTGCAAGGCAGCGCCCAAATTGAAGTGAGCAACAAAATCGGCTGGATACTTCTCGATTCTCCGTTGCATCAGAGCCTGCTGAAGAACCAGACGGGGATCGTCGTCCTTATTAGATATCTGAGGCAAGACTTGCAGCCAGACGTGTCCCATCTCGTCTTCACTGCGATTGCCTGACTCGACCCTCTTGGGCGGTTGATTGGGATTGCGCGGATTTTCCGCCGTGTTGTCATAGCTGATCCGCATGGCAACCGTCGTTCCAGCCGGCAGAGAGATAGGTTCGCGATAGGTATAGGATGCTTGCCAGTTAATATCCCAGTGGTCGATCCTGAGGAGCGATCGACGTTTTCCATCTGGAAACTCGGCCCATGCGTCGACTTGTTTCCCGAGGAAATGGGCATGAGGATAGATAGCGAGCAGACTCACAGGTATGGGAAGCTTCAAGTGATCGGTCACGGCAAAGCTGGCGCTTCCGGCGGGAATGTCGAGCGCGCCGTCATGCTCCAGTTGCAGCAACATCGGGTGCAGCGAGGAGGGCCGCGGAGCGAAGTATAGCCCCACGTCGGCATCCACAATTTCAGGCTTTCCAGAGGGTTGAAGATGCAGATTCACGATCAGGTCCGAACCTGGATCGAGTTTCCACGCCATGTTCGCCGGCTCCTGTTGCGCCGGGGAGCCGGGTTTCCAAAAGAGAAAATGGGAGTCGGGATCGAACTCGCCGGTCACTTCAGTAATGACGTCCATGCCGCTGAAGCCCGGCTGCCCATCCTCGCCATCTCGGCGCCGCAGGAGGCGGGAGCGGTCCACGACCAGGTTCGCGTGATGCACCACTCGCTTATTCCCCGGCCGGAGCTCGAATGCGCGAATGTACTTTGTTTCTTTCAGATCGACCGGCAGCACAAAATTTCGAAAAACGTTTCCGGCGAGCATTGCGGGCAAGTGGTAGACCTGACTCATATGGACAATGAGATCGGGTGGGCCGAGCTGCCAGCCTTGGGTGAATTTCGGCGCCGGCGGCAGGTCGGCGGGGTCGCCTTCGGCCATGCCTTCGCGCACCCAGCGAGCTAAGGTATCGATTTGCTGATCGCTCAATCGCAGCGATCCCGTGAAGTCACCATGGCCCGGCTCCGGCAACCACGGTGGCATATAGCGTTGTTTGGTCACCTGGACGATCTGCGGCCCACGTTTCTGCACGTCGGTATAGGTCAGCAACGAAAACGGCGCCGCCTCCCCGGGGCGATGACAAGGCGCGCAGCGGTTAAAGATAATGGGCGCGATCTGCTTCGAGAACGTCAGCGGCTGTGCGGAGAGCGGCACCGACGAGAAAGCCAGAACGAACGGCAGTCTTCCTCGAATGAACATGTCTACTTCGATTTTACGCGCAGTTCGCCGGCCTCAGCCGGATCGGGAATGTTTATGCGCAGAATTTCATGTAACGCATCATACTTCGAGCCCGCGATGGGTTTGCCATTTAGTGTCACGTTCGCGTTCGCGGTCTGACCGTACAGCACGACTTCAGCCTGTTTCCACCAGGGCGTCCAGGTTCCCTCACGCTTGCCGAATTTTACCAGGACTTCACCGGCCGCCACCTGGCATTCAAACGCTTGCCTGAGAAACTCACCCTGTTTATAGGCAAAACTGGTTCCATCGTCCTGATAAATTGAGCCGCCGCAATTTGCTCCCGGATAGACTCTCAATTCAAGAGGCCCCTGCGGCTTTTCACTAGTACTCTGAACCAAGGGCTGTAGAGGGATGATCGAGCCGCCGCGCACGTAGACCGGAAGTTCGGCAAGCGCCGGCTTGATCTCAACTTCAATGATTGCGGGGGGGCCTTTCGCCGCGCCTGTAATCACCGGATCACCGCCCGGAGCTTTACCGGTCACCTTCTTGCCCGTCCAGTAGTCATACCAGTCACCTGTGGGGAGTTTCACCCGGTAACTCTGCGGATCCTCCTGAAACATCGCGGGCGCGACTAAGATACTCGGGCCCCACATAAACTCATTACCTGGGTCAATGTCGACACTTGGAAACTCAAGGAACAGCGGACGCATCAGAGGCATTCCGTCGCGCGAATTCTCTTCGGCCAAAGTATAGATGTAGGGCATCAACCGGTAGCGCTCTTCTATGAACCGCCTGCGGATGGCTTCCTGCGCGGGACCGCCCACCCACGGTTCCTGAGGATTGGTCCCCTTCTCGGTGTGGTCGCGAAAAATGGGATTAAACGCGCCGATCTCAATCCATTTGGTGAGCAGATCCATGGGCGGAGAACCGCTGAAACCGCCGATGTCATCGCCGGCGATCGCGAAGCCGCTGAGGCCCAGATTGAGCAGCATGGGAATACTGAGGCGAAGATGATTCCAGGTGCTTCGGTTGTCTCCCGTCCATGTGGCCGCATAGCGCTGGCCCCCGGCGTAAGAAGCACGCGTCAGAACGAAGGGTCTTTGATTAGGTTTCAGCTTCAGCAGACCTTCATAGGTGGCGCGCGAATTCTCCATCCCGAAGACGTTGTGGATTTCCCGCTGAGTTGTGATTCGAGTCTCGAAGCCAGGCTCCTCGATGCGGTCTCTGACGTCGAGGGGAATCGTCTTGGTGGGACTCTGAAAGACCGCCGGCTCATTCATATCGTTCCAGAAGCCGGCGGCACCCAGGGAATAGAAGTTCTTGTAGAGCGTTCCCCACCACTCTCGCGCGGCTTGCTGTGTGAAGTCCGGAAACACCGCCGGTCCCGGCCACACTATCCCTGTATAGACGGTGCCATCCGGATTTTTGAGAAAATGGTCGCCCTTGATTCCTTCATCGTAGGGAGCGTAATCGGAATTCGGCAGGTTGGCGATATGAAGATCGGTAATCAGCACCGTGTGAAAGTGCTGGGCGGTCATATCGGAAATGAGCTTGGGAAAGTCGGGGAATGCCTTGTCATTCACGGTAAAGGGACGATTTTTATTTTGATAATCGATATCCAGATAAAGTACGTCGGCGGGAATATGATCTGTCCGCAGACGAGTCGCGATCTGCCGTAACTTGGCGTCGGTTTCGTAGCTATATCTCGACTGTTGGAAGCCTAGTGTCCAAAGGGGTGGAAGAGGCGCGGTACCGGTCAGCCAGGCGTAGGTTTCGACGACGTACTTTGGATCCGGTCCTTCGAGGAAGTAGTAATCGATTGGGCCTCCTTCGGCGCCAAACGAGTAACTGTCCCTGACTTCCTTACCGAAGTCGAAACTGGAGCGCCAGGTGTTATCGAATAGCAGCCCATAGCTTCGTCCGGCGCGCAAGCCGATAAAGAAAGGGATGCTCTTGTAGATAGGGTCTGTGCTTTCCTGGAAGCCTGTGTCTGTGTTCCAGAGCGTGAACGCCATTCCGCGGCGATCGAGAGGACCTGTTTTGTCTCCCAACCCGAAATAGTGTTCGTCCTGCGGCATGTCCTTGTAGATCCGGAAACTATCGCCGTGATATTCGAGGGGGCGACCCGGAGTGTCCGAGGAAATGACGTGACCCTCAAGATCGCTAATCGTCATCCGCAAGCTGGTCCTTTCGACGCGCACGCGGAGTTTCGCGGTAGAGAAGCCTACGGCCGTACCGTCACTGAGAGCTGTCACCGTTACTCGCGCCGTGCGGGCAGCGGGCAATACCGCCCACGACGCATCTTCTGGCAGGTTACCCTGTGGTCCCAGACGGAAACGTAGAACATCGTCGCGCAGGGCTGCGATCCTGATGACCGCGGACCCACTGTGGATTTCAATTCCATCGGACGTGAGAGTGAAAGTATCGACAGAAGTGAATATCCGCACCGGCTGCGCGAATGCCGCGCCAATGCAAAACAGGGCTACTAACGATTTCATCATGAGGAAAGCCGGCGGAACATGTGTTCCACCGGCCCTGGTAACCGCGTTCCGAGATCTATCTTCAGAATCTGACAGTGCCCGAGAACTGCAAGGAGCGCATAAACGCCCCGCCCGCAAGTCCCGTAATCTGACCGGCACTCGGGCTTTGAACGTCGGAGTTGGGCGTGCCGAGGTTCGTGTGATTGAAGGCGTTCCTGGCGTCGGTGCGAAGGATAAATCCAACCTTCTCCGTCAATCGGAACGTCTTGGAAAGCGATATATCCTGCTGGATGAACTGCGGTCCGAACAGCGTATCAATCGGATAGTTTCCGAATGTGTTGGAGGCTGGGAACAGGAATGCGCCTCCAACGCCGCCTACGAACCATTGGGCCCGGTTTCCCTTTGCTCCGGCATAAGGACTCCCCGATCCAATGTCAGGCCGGTTATTTGGACCCGCATTGGGCTGGATCCCGGAGCCATAATTCTCCAGCGTCGGAGAGAACGGGAACCCGCTGTAATAGGTCATGATGCCGCTCACCATCCATCCGCCGACGGCGTAGTCCGCGAACTTATTGATCGACGCGCCGTACTTCTGGCCGCGGCCATAGGGAATCTGGTAGATTTGCGAGAACGTCCACTGCTGGCGGGGAAGTAAGTTGGTGTAGCCCTTGCCCGCAGCGCGATCGTACTCGAAGTAATAGTTGGAGTCATAGCCCCAGCCATCGCCCCACTGCCGTTGATAAGTGTAGCTGCCCTGTAACGTCCAGCCTTGCAGCGCTTGAACCTTGACTGTGCTCTGGAACGAGTTATAGTCTTCGTTGGCGCAGTTGCAATAGTAGGAGAGATCGTTGGTCCAGCCAAACTTGCTGTAATAGGGGCGATCCAGATTGGTATCACTCTGTCCGGGCACGAAAACCGCTTCATTCGGGTTCACGCTTTGGCTGGTTCCCGGGAATCCATGGCGATTCTGGTTGCCCACATAACCCGCCGTGGCAGCTATTTTTCGGGTAAGCTGGCGTTGCAGCGTGATGTTGTACATGTAGGTGGTCGGCAGCGTGATCTCCGCGGGACGGAACTTCGGATTGATTCCCGGAGGAAGCGGGAAAGTCCCATTGGAGCTGACCGTAATCGGCGCCAGAGTAGGCGGACCCTGAGACAGCGTAAATACATCGGTGAAGCCATTGGGAGGCTGTACGCTCTGATTGGAGAGCGTTGGCGGATTCTGTGTTACGTTATGCCCGAAGTTCGAACCGAAGACACCCAGATCGTAGCCGATTCCGAAGCCGGTCCGGATCACGGTCTTTGAATCGAGCTGGTATGCCAGTCCAAGGCGAGGCGCAAAGTTCTTCCAGTTCATGTTCTGAATGCCATGAGAGGAGACGCCGCCTTCGCCGAATACATACATCAGACCGTTATTCAGATCAAGGGTCGCGCCGTTCCCCGGGCCGTTGACACTCTCCGGTCGGACCACTTCCCAGCGTAGGCCGTAGTTAATGGTCAGCTTCGTTGTCGGGCGCCATTGATCGGAGCCATAAAAGAAGAAACGCGGCTGGTGCTCCATCGCATTGGTGCTGCTGCTGACATACCGGCCGAAGTTGGTCACATCGCCCAGTAAGAAGGTGGCAAGCCCGACGCCTGAGGTCTGGCTTTGACCGGCTACGGGAACGTCACCCGTCAGGCCGCCGTTGAACGTGAGTTCACCCGCGCGATGAGTGTCGCTCGGAACCCGGAGGTTCTGCGCATACCGAAGGTCCACGCCAACTTTGACAGTATGCTTGCCCACAGTCTTGGAAAAGTTATCCACAAATTGATACTGGGTCTCCGTCTGCGTCAGGGGGCAGTTGCACTGGTTGACGCCCAGCGCGTAGCCGAGCTGCATAGCTTTATCCGGCGAGGGGATGTCGAAGTAAGGGAGTCCGGACGTGTACGTGTTATCCAGGTTCAGCCCGGGAATTCCGGCCGTCGTAGCCGGGTCTGTGCCGTAGCCGCCTGGAACGTCGAAGACGTGATACTTCATCCAGCCAAAGCGGAATTCGTTGACCATCGTGGCGCTAAGTGTGTTGGTCCAGCCAATGGCGATACTCTGTTGATGCGACTGCGAATTCCCGGCATAGTTGCCGAAATTAGGCCCGCCTGCTTCGGTGCCAAAAGCGCCCGGCGCAACCTGCGTGTACTGCTGGGAACTGTAGCGGCCGAAGAATACATTCCTCTGGTTCAAATAATAGTCTTCGCGAGTATCCCAGTCGTTGCCGGTCACTGCCACCGCGCCGTTCACAGCGTAGTTATCATAGAAAGGCGCGTTCGGAACCACTTGGGTATTCGGGAGGGGGAAGTAGTTCATGATCGCAATCGCCTGCGGGGAGATCTGACTCGCCGGGATGGTATTGCCGGGATAAGGAGTTCGACCCACGCCAGTCGCCGGATTCCCCGTGGTGGGATCGTAGATCTGATAGACCGGATTAAAGGCCAGCCAGTCGCTGAAATTGCCGGCGCGGTTCGCCTGATCGGGCACGCTGGTCAACAGACCGCTGCCGAGGGACTGCCGGTTCAACTGAGCGTCGCCGAAGAAGAACAGCTTGTCTTTGATGATTCGGCCGCCAATCGAGCCGCCAAACTGATTCTGGCGGTAAGGCGCTGACCCTCCGGCGACGAACGGATTCGCCGCAAACGTCGTGAACCCGGGACTGTTGAGTTGCAGGTACTCGAAAGCGTCGCCGTGGAAAATATTCGTGCCGGACTTGGTCGAATAGGACGAAGTTCCCCCACCGACATATGAAAACTCGGCGTCGAAGTTCTGAAGAGACTGCTTGACCTCGGAGATCGAATCGAACGTCGGGTTGATGACGATGATTCCCAGAATCGGATCCTGATTCGTCGTGCCGTCCAACTCGTAGCCCATGGTGTCGAACAACTGGCCGCTGATGATCATTTGGACGCTGCCCTGCGGATTCTCATCGGAGGCGTGCTGCCAGCCGAGTTTCGCGGTGCCGGGCTGCAACAATTCCATCGACTGGAGGTTGCGTCCGATATTCGGTAGGTCGTTGACCTCTTGGGCCGTATAGGTCTGCGCAACGTCAGCCCGGTCGGATTGGAGCAACGGCGCCGCGGCCGTCACTTCGATTTCCGTGTTCACCGCGCCTACCTTCATGGCCGCGTCGAAACGCGCCGCTTCGTCCACGCGAACTTCGATTCTGCTCGATACGACCCTGGAGAATCCCGGCGCTTCGATGGTCACCGTGTAGGTGTCCGGAATCAACTGGCCTTTGTTGTAGTTCCCCGCCGAATCGGTGATGACTTCGAACTTTGTGCCTTTATCAAGGTCGGCAATGGTGACTTTTGCGTTCGCGACGACGGCGCCGCCTGGGTCAGTTACCGTGCCGTAAATACTACCGAAGACCTGCTGCGCATAGCTGATCGAAGCGCTGGAGCAAAGCGCGAGCGCAAATCCGACCAAGAGCATGCGGCTACGTAGCCTGATCATGACGTTTCCCCTTCCCCCCTGTACCTTCTAACCCGTCCCGCTGACTACATGACAACCCGACTAGTATTTTCCAACTAGAACATTAAAGCTTCTGAGAGTGTGCCCCGGCTTTGCTTCAGTTTCAAGTTCGATTCCTGTATGACGCTGTTAACGATGCCTAAACTGCCTGATTGCAATCGGTTCGAGGAAGTGTTACCGTATGTTTCATGCCTTTAACAGGCGTTTCCCCCGCGTTGCGGAAACCGCTCTTGGCGGAAGTTGACAAAATCGTCAACAGCGACCTGCTCCGTGGATCGGAGTCTTTGTGCCACCTGCTCGAATTTCTGGCAAGTCATTCGATAGATGAGCATGGCGGTTCCGTCAAGGAGTATCAGATTGCGACGGAAGTCTTCGGTCGTCCCGCTGACTTCGATCCGCGCCTCGATTCGACCGTGCGGGTTCAGACCAGCCGTTTGCGCGCGAAGCTGGCGGAGTATTATGCCGGGCCCGGAGCGCAGGATGAAGTCATTGTGGAAATCCCGCGAGGCGCCTACTCGGTGGCGGTCCATACCCGCGCAACTCCCGCCGAGGCTGTTCCGCCGGTCGAAGTTCACCACTCCGAAGCCGCGCCCGCGTTGCGGCGCGATCCTTATAGGATCGCTGCCTGGCTGCTCTCCATCCTCTGCTTCGGCCTGATTGTGTCCTTAGTATATATGGCTCGCAACCACCCGGTTCCGGTGACCGAGGCGCGCCCGGAGATCCCTGCGCCCCTGAAAGCGCTCTGGCATGCATTTATCGATGCTCCCGAACGGACCTGGGTCGTATTCAGCAACGCGGAGTTTGTCGGCCGGCCGGAAACCGGTCTGCGCTACCTCGATCCGGCCAAAGATAAGGGCCAGGCGATCTTCGACCACTACACCGGAATCGGCGAGGTGATGGCGATTCACGAACTGGATCAATTGTTCAGCCAGTTCCGGCATGGCATGCTGGTCAAACGCGGCCGCCTTCTCGCTATGGACGATGTGAAGAACAACGATCTTATCTTCGTCGGATCGCCGTCTGAAAACCTGACCTTGCGGGATCTCCCGGACTTGCAGGAATTTCAATTTCGCCGGCTCGACTCCGGTCCGCGCAAAGGAGATCTGACGGTCGCGAATCTCCATCCGGCCGCGGGTGAGCAGGCAGTGTACATCGCCTCCGCGGCGCTCACGGACGACTATGCCGTGATCGGTTTGATGCCGGGTCCTACGCGGCAGCATTGGGTCATGACACTCGCCGGGATCACCACCATCGGGACGCAAGCTGCGGTTGAGTATGTGTGCAGCAGATCAAGCGTGGAGCAGCTATTGAAAAGGGTGCGGCGCGTGGGCGCGGAGGTCATGCCGTTTGAGGCCGTGATCCGGGTCAGCGTCAGCCGGGGCGTGCCGGTTTCGAGCGAACTGCTCAGCGTGCACATGCGGACACAGTAGCCCTAGTTTTTATGCCGCAGCGCCTCAGCCTGCTCCGCTTCCTTTTTTTGCTTAATTCGCGCGCCCTCCGCGAATGCCAGCTTGCTGCCTTCCAGATCCCCCTCGATCCGCAGGACCTGACCGATCATATTAAACGGTCCGGGGTCTTCCGGCAACAGGCGAGCCGCCTCGCGCAGCTCTTTTAAGGCTCCGGCACGATCGCCCTCTTGCTTCAGCACCGTGCCAAGCAGATAGTGAGCCTCTCCATAGTCCGGCCTCCCGGCGATCGCCGCCCGCATCTGCTTCCCTGTCTCCGCAAAATCGCCGAGCTGCCACAGTGTCATACCGAGCGTGTAATGCGCTTCCGGCAGGTTGCTATCCAGCCGGATCGCTTCCAGGAACTCTTTTTTCGCGGACTCCAGATCGTCCTGCTGTTTTAGGGACAAGCCGAGATTGTAGTGCCCTACGGCGGAGCCCGCGTCCACTTTGATCAGGGAGCGGAACTGCTCCTCCGCCTTGCCGTATTCGCCCGTCTTCAGATAGGTGAGTCCGATGTTCAGCATCGCCTCCTCGTTGGCGCCGTCTATCGCCAGAACCTTCCGGAACTGCTCCAGTGCCTTTTCCGGCTCCCGTGACTGGATCAACATAAATCCGTAGCGATTCAGCGCGCTGACGTCGGCCGGATTCAATTCGACCGCTTTCGCGTAAGCGTCCCGCGCTTCCGGCAACGCGCCGGTCTGTTGCAGCGCGAGGCCCAGCGAGTTCCAGGCGGATGAGTTGCCCGGTTCGAGAGTGGTGGCGGCCTTCAGTTCCACCACCGATTCCGGATAGTGCGAGACTGCGAAAAATGCCAGCCCCAGTTTCAGGCGGTAATCGCTCATGTCGGGCGCAATCGTGGCCGCATTCTGAAGCAGCGGAATGGCCCGATTTGGATCCTTCTCCAGCCAGTAAAGCACGCCCAGGTGAAAGTTCGCGGCGGCGTAACCGGCATCCAACTGGATGGCTCGTTCAAAGTGTGGCTTCGCCTCTGCCCCACGCTTGAGCACGGCTAACAGAAATCCGACCTCATCCTCTAGCGCAGCCGACTTCGGATCAGCCTCGGCCGCCTTTTCCATGAGATCCAGCGCCCCGGCGGCGTCTCCCTGAGCCTTCAGCGCGTCCGCCTGCTGCTTAAGCTCCGCCGCAGTTTGTCCCTTCGCGGCGATCCCGAGCAGAGCGAAAAAAAGAATTCGGCGAAACATCAATCTTGTGGTAATTATACTGAGGATTATGTTGAGTGGCATGCTTTTCCTGTTCCTGCTTACCGACGATCACTCCGCCGGAGTGGAGTTTTACAAGCAACGCCAGTTTTCCAAGTCGATCGAATCCCTGGAACGCGCCGTCGCCACTGAAAAACCTGGTACGCCGGAATATCGCGAGTCCGCCGTGATTTTAGGCCAGAGTTATTACCTGACCGCCCATCTGCCGGAATCCACTGCCTGGCTCCAGAAGGCCGTCGATAACGGGGTCCGCATCAATGAAGTGTTCTATATGTTGGGTAATTGTTATATCCAGCAGCGCGAGCCGGTAAAATCCCGAGCCGCTTTCGCAGCGATGTTCGGCGTACCTTTTGAATCGGCGGCCGCGCATCTGCTGACCGCGCAGTTCATGGTCCGGCAGGAATTCGAGGAGTTCGCCAAAACAGAACTGGCCAGCGCGCTGGAGCTCGACCCGAAAATTCCGCAAGCGCATTACCTGCTCGGAATGATGGCCATCTTCCGCAACGAACTCGACCAGGGATTGGCGGAGATGAAGCAGGAGATCGCAATCAACCCCGACTTCGCGATGGCGCATTATCGGCTCGGCGATGCTTATACCCGCCGCGAGGATTGGGATGCCGCGATCCCTCCTTTGGAGCGTTCCGTGTGGCTGAATCCGGATTACAGCGGACCCTACATGCTGCTGGGTAAAGCTTATTTCAAGAAGAAAGATTTGGGATCGGCCGAAGGCATGCTGCGGCGCGCCATCAAAATGGATCCAGCCAACTACCAGGCTCACTATATGCTGGGCCAGGTACTGATGCAAGCGGGCAAGACCGAGGAAGGCCGCCGCATGCTGGAGGAATCGCAGAAGCTGCGCGATCCGGCGGAAAAGCGCTGAGCGCCCATGCTGCGAGTGTTTCGCGCAACCGTTTGTTTCGCCGCTCTGCCGCTGCTGGCCCAGGACCATCCCTGCGCCGCTTGCCATCCCAAGGAAGTGGAAGCCTACGCCCGCAGCCCCATGGCCCATTCCGTCAATACCGCCGCCGATCAGCCCGACGGCCGTCTGCGTCACGCGCCCTCCGATTCGAAAATCGAAATTCGCCACAACACCGACGGTGTCATGATTCACCGTCTCACTTCGCATGGTCTGACTGCTGAGTATCCCGTCGCCTACGCCGTGGGAGCTGGTAAAGTCGGTTTCAGTTATCTAATTTCCATTCCTCCGTTTCTATTCCAATCCCCTGCCTCTTACTATTCGCAGGCAAACACCTGGGATGTCACTCCCGGTTATGAGCCGGAACGAGTGCTCGACTTCACCCATCCGATCTCGGAAGGCTGTGTATTTTGCCACTCCAATACCGTCAATCTGATTCCCGGCACCGATAATCAATTTCGGCAGCCGGCACTCTCGCCGATCTCTTGCGACCGTTGTCACGGATCCCCGCAAGCTCACCTTCAAAAGCCTGTGCCCGGCTCCATCGTGAACCCTGCCAAGCTGCCGCCCGCCGCCCGCGATAGCGTCTGCGAACAATGTCATTTGGAAGGGGAAGTGCGCATCTTGAATCCCGGCAGGCACTGGCAGGATTTTCAACCGGGCACTCCGCTTGAGTCCGTTTTCTCTACCTATCTCGTTCGAACCGCGCCCAATTTCGGAGAAAAAGCGGTCAGCCAGTCGGAGCAGTTGTCACTCAGCCGCTGCGCGCGCGAAAGTTCCGGACGTTTGTGGTGCGGCACTTGTCATAATCCACATTCTTCCGCGGCCAATCGCGCCGAAGAAGTCCGCGCCGCCTGCCTCACTTGCCACGAACCTTTATTCGCCGCCGAAAAGCATCCGCCTGCCGCTGAATGCGTCTCCTGCCACATGCCGCGCATCCGGCCGAGCAATATTGCCCACGCCGCCATCACCAGCCATCGCCTGGCGCTGCCGGGTTCGAAATCGTCCTCAGCCAAGCCCGCCGCAGGCGCGCTCACTGCCTGGCGCCAGCCTGCGCCCGATCTCGCTCAGCGCAATTTAGGTCTCGCTCTTTTCGAAACCGGAAGCAGCGCCAGGAACTGGGACGACGTGTACCGCTCCTACCAGATTCTGTCGCATTTGCCGCAGCGCGATCCCGCCGTACTCGCCACACTCGGGTCCGTTCTGCTCCAACAAAATAATCCCGGCGTGGCCGTCACTCTTTATAAACAGGCCACCGCCGCCGAGCCGCGCAACGCCCGCTTCGCTTACATCTTGGGAGTCGCCCTGAATGCGAACGGCGACCGCAAGGCCGCCATCGCCGAACTGCGCCGCAGCGTTGAACTCGATCCGTCCGTGCCCGACGCCTATCGCAAGCTGAGCGAGATCTACGACCAGATGCGTCTCTTCACTCTCAGCAAACAAGTGTTAGCCGACTATCTGAAGTTCATGCCGCAAAACATCACCCAGCGCCGCAACTGAACCGCCATGCGTAGCATGCGGACAAGCTTAGAAGCTCAATTTAAATCCGAGCTGGAACGCCCGCCCGCCGCCCGTCCCGTTCACGCCGCTGCCGCTTCCCAGCGTACCCGTCACATAGCCGAACGTGGAACTGGTCAGCGAGCCCTGCGGCTGGCCGAACTGCGGCGAATTGGTGATCTGGAACGCTTCTCCCCGAAGCTCCGCATTGATGCGCTCCGTGATCCGGAAGTGTTTGAACAGCGACGCGTTCAAGCCAAATAATCCCGGTCCGAAGATCGGATTGCGCCCCACGTTGCCGAACACTCCGGCGCCCGTCGGCTGTGCGAAGCTCGTCGTACTGAACCACGGATTGCCGACGTTGATCCCCTTCGGATACGTTACCGGAGCGATCTGGTTCGGCGTCTGCGTGCTGCCAGGCGAGTTTAACGATCCGCCATTGGCCGTGAGCTGAATCGGAATTCCCGTTTCCAGCGTCAAAATCGCCGACACCTGCCAGCCGCCCAGAATATGCGACGCGGCCCCGCTGTTCAGCATCCTCTTCCCCGGCCCGAACGGCAGCTCGTAAACATAGCTCTGGACGTAATTAAAGGTTCGATCGAAATCAGTCGGCGCGTAATTCCGCCGCTGATCGATAAAGAACGTCAAACCGCCATCGTCGTCGGACTGGTAGCTCAAATCTTTCTGCCAGGTGAAGGACGTCGTAATCAGCAAGCCGGTCGCGAAACGACGGTTGAACTTCACCTGCAAGGAGTTGTAATGCGAGGAGTAGGCCGAGAAATCCTGCGTCGTGCTCGCCGTGCGTCCGAAAATCGCTTCCGGCTCGCCCGCCGTCCCCGACCCCGCCACTGAAACCGAGTTGATGTTCGGCGAAGCCACGCTGTCCACCCCGTGATTGGCTACATACGCCACATCCAGCGTGAAGTGCCACGGAAGCGCCCGTTGGATCGCGATGTTCCAGGACTCCACATACGGATTCTTCCAGCTCAGCGGGATATAAATCTCATTCTGGCTGTTCAGCGTCGTGCCTATTTGCGGCGTGATAATTCCATTCTGAGGAATCACGATCGGTACCGGCGCCGGGAAACCAGCCTGGAACGAAGCCGGGGTAACGCCGTCCGCCAGCACCGCCGGACCGTAGCCGTTGCCCACCGGATTGTAAGCGTTGTTCGCCCGCACCGGATAGTTGTACGCGTAGTTGTTGTCCGTGTACGGAACATAGCTCATCCCGAAGCCGCCCCGGATCACCGTCTTGTCATCCAGCCGGTACGCGAATCCCGTGCGAGGCGCCCAATTCTTGTAGCGTGTCTGCATGCCCAGGTTGCTCGGATTGCCGCCAATACCCGCGATCACCAGTTGGTTCGTGATCGGATTGTAGTTCGAGAAACCGCCCGCGAACTCCGGCGTCGCCGGCGGATAAAACTCCCAGCGCAACCCGAGATCGATGGTCAGCTTCTGCGATACCTGCCATTTATCCCCGGCGAATGCGAAAAACTGCCACTCACGGTAAGCCGGGAAATACGTGTTCAAATCGCGACCCACTTGGCTCGGACTGTCCAGCAGGAAGGAGGCGAAGTCATTTCCAAACCCCTGCGTCGATTGCGAAGCGCAGGATCCGGTGGCCGACGGATTCACGCACAGCCCCGTCTGATTGGTGCCGAACGTCTCGATTCCGCGCGGACTGAACGTCTGATCCTGAAGCAAATCGTCGCGGATCCGGCGCAGATCTGCCCCGAATTTAAAGGTGTGGTTCCTCATAATCTTGGTCCACGTGTTGACGATATCCACGTTGGCCTCGGCGCGGATCCACGGCACGCTGGCCGAATAGCCGATCAGCGGTTCGGTATAGCCGCCCAGGTTGATGCCCACTTCACCGCTCGTAAACTGGCTGATGTTCACGCCGGGAATACCCAGCGTGGTCGCGTCGTCTTTTCCGTAATCGGACGGTTGCGCCACGTTATGGTAATGCGCCACGCCGATGCGCGCTTCCGTCAACAGGGTCGGCGAAAATACGTGATCGTAGTTCAGACCGCTGCTATAAGTCTTCTGCGTGCCCGTTCCCTCGAACGCGCCATTGGCGTCCCCGCCCGCGTCCCCGAAAATCGGCGCCTGGAAGATCACCGGCCGCGCGAAACTGATGCGCCCCGACAAACGATCCTTATCCGTAATGTTGTAGTCCATCTTGGTGTCGAAGGAGTCCGTCGTCTTGCTGAAAGGCAGCGCGGCGTAGTAATTGTTCGACGGGTTCGACTGGTTATAAGCCTCATTCGGCTCCGGCAGCAGGTTTAAAATGTTTGCCGAAACCTGATTGATTCTGTTCGCCGGAATCATGTTGCCTGCGAACGGCAGACGTCCCGCGCCGGTGGCCGGATTGCCGGTCGCCGGATCGTAAATCACCGTCGGCGCCGCGCTCAGATTACCGCCGCGGAAGGCCGGCGACGGAATCGTCTCATTCGTCGCCGTCCCTTCCACGTCCATCACCCGCAGATAATCGCCGAAGAAAAACAATTTATTCTTCTTGATCGGTCCGCCGATATTGCCGCCCACATAGTTATAATGCACCGGCGCAATCGTCGGATTAAAGAACGCCCGCGCATCTAAATCGCTATTTTGTAAAAATTCGTACGCCGCGCCATGAAACGCGTTCCCGCCGGATTTCAGAATCACGTTCGTCACCGCGCCCGTCGCCCGCCCCATTTCCGGGTCGAAGTTGCTGGTCGCCACGTCGACGGTTTGAATGGCCTCGATCGGCGGCACCAGGATCTGGAGCAGGCCCGTACGCTCGTTATCGTCCGTGCCCTCGATCAGAAAATTGTTCCCTTCGCGCATCTGCCCGTTGACTTCCGTCTGGAGCGAGCTCGATGCGTTGAAAAATTGCGAGTGCTGGAACGTCGCCGGAGCAGTGCCCGGAATCAGGTTCAGCAGGCTCTGAAAATTGCGGTTGTTGCCCAGCGGCGCATCTTCCACCAGCCGCACTTCGATCTTTTCGCTGGTATCGGCGCGGTCCGCTTGCAGCGTCGGAGGCGCCCCCGTCACTTCCACCGTCTCGCTGACGTTGCCCGGTTGCAGGGCGATGTTGATGCGCACCGTGCTGTCCACCAGCACATCGATGTCGCGCCGGCTTTCTCTCTTGAACCCCGTCTGCTCCGCCACCACTGCATATCTGCCCGGAGGCAGATCGGGGAAAGAATAATTCCCGCTCTCGTTGGTCGCCGCGGAGTGGCTGATGTTGGTGTTGGTCTCGGTGATGGTGACCTTGGCGTTGGGAACTACTGCGCCGCTGGAATCCGTAACGGTGCCTAACAGCGTCGCGTTCACGGACTGGGAATATGCGGTGGCTGCACCAAGCACCGCGAGCGCAAACAGAGCGCTACACAATTTCTTCATAGAAAACCCCTTGTGTCAAGAGTATAAGTTGGTAAAAAATAAATGTCAATTAAATATAAATATGGCTGTTCCTGCGAGCCGTTGACCGCGGGGAGCGGAGCCTGGTAAGCTCTCCCGGCGATATCCCCTGGCTGACGAGTCAGTGTGAAAATGCTTGTAGGGCGGGCTATTTAGCCGGCAGCCTGCTTTCAGCAGGCTTTTCGGTGTTGAAACACAAGCCGCCCTGAGTGCGGCTGCCGGCTGATAGCCCGCCCTACATTTCAGCTCCGAGGTTTTCACGCAGACTCTGACGCAAGCAGTTATAACCCCGTCCCGTTGGGTGGGGATCCAATCGGAGCGGTAACGAAATGACCGCTGCCGCCGGACGTCGACACTCTCGAAAATATCTACCTGGTAAGCTGTCCCGCCAAATTGTGGGTCAGGGCATGACGCCCAGGCAAGCCTAATCGTGATCCGTCCCCTTCTCCTGCTCCACCGGAACCTGTGAACCGGGAAGGATGCGCATCAGCGGAGGAAAGAGGAACGCCACGATAAAGTAAGCGACAGTGACGGCAACCGCCAGGCGCCACAATCCAGCTCCGCAAGCCATGCCGATCGCCGTCACCAGCCATACCGTCGCCGCCGTGGTAAGCCCTTGCACCCGATCCCCGCGTACAAAAATAAGACCCGCGCCGATAAAACCGATCCCTGTGACAATCTGCGCCGCCACGCGGGAAGGATCCAGAACAACCAGGCCGTCGGCAAGAACATTCATGAAGCCGTACTTTGAGATCAACAAAAACAGAGCGGCGGTCGTGCCGATGATCGTATAAGTGCGCAACCCCGCGCTCTTGTGGCGAAGTTCGCGTTCCAAGCCGATCAACGCCGATAGCAGGAAGGCGATGCCAAGCTCTCTGAGCTGCAACATGCCTTGGCCGTTGGTATTAAGAATGGGTGCAGCTCCCGTCATCTATCCCACGCGGCCCAGCGCGGTCACGAAATACTGCGCCTTCGTCGCACCAATATTTTTCATTCCGTGCAGATCATTCGATGCGGCATAAATGACAGACCCCGGGCCGATGACGCTCACATTTCCTTCAATCGTCACTTCGATCGTGCCTTCGCGAATCATGATCATCTCATCGTGTTCATGCCGGTGAGGCGGGTGCGGACTGGCTCCTGGCGCGAGTTCCGTTTCGTGAAACTCCAGGTGAAATCCCGTGTGCGTAACACCATCGAATACGGGGCGGGAATTCCCTTTCACCACCAGGTCTTCAAAACGATAGGCTTTGCTCGGAAGCACGGCCAGTTTCTGCGCTTTGGCAGCGGTGGCCAGTAAGCCGGCGGACAGCAGGGTTAAGTCTCGACGAGTCATGAGACTCATCATATCTATTAATCCGGGAACTGGCGCATGCACTCCATCACTTTTACCGAGTACGTTGGCCGCGGATTATAGACGCGTAGTTTTTCCTCTAATGTTTTTCCGGCGTACCAGCGTCCGGACCCTAGTTCGGCGGAGACGTGACGGATCGCCTCCCGGATCGATGGGAACGACGCTTTGCCGTTGTGCCATCCCAGCGGATTGTTCGTCGCGGCGTCGAAGTGCTTCCCGCCGGAGCTTTCGACAAATTCGATGCAAACGATCATCGACGGAGGAATAGAGGCCTCGGATGCCGCCTGGATAATTTCCGGGACATGATACGGCTCCGCAAAATCCTGCCGGCGCATGAACGCGGCCAGTGTCTCGGCGGGCGAAGGACGTTTGATGGGAGCGCGATGCACCACCATTCTCGGCGGCACGTCCGCGATCGTCGAAACAGGAAGTCCCGGGGCCAGCAACAACACACCCAGCAGCAGCTTCGATCGGGGCCAAGCTAACTTTTTAATTTTGATCGGCGTCCATCGTATCCGAACGATCAAATCAAGGTCTCCAGAAGGTATTGATCGACCTAAACAAGGCCGCCCGATAGGGTTCGGAGCGACCCTGTGAGACTAGCATACCCGAACAGTGAGCCTTGTGAGTCTTGTCTCATACAAGATGAGCCCGAAGCAGGGGCGGGATTCTCACACAAGATAAGCCTGAAAGAAGAAGCCGGGATGCTGGGGATTGATTCTCCGCATGACGATACCAAACCGATCAGCCTGGAGCAGATGCGGGCGTTCGTGGCCGCCCGCCTGCAAAGTCATGATTCGCGGCCCGATGCAGGTCGTCCGCATATGCCATCAGCGATGGCGCTGGGACCAGTCTGTCGTAGGCTATATTCTCAAATTTTTCTTAACCGGCGGCCGACTGCCATCGCCCCCAGTCCGATCCCCCAAAGCGCCGTCGTGGATGGCTCTGGAACGCTTGAGCTTGGAAATGTTAGGTCCAAAATCAACTGGTTTCCGACCGCAGGACTGTCACCAGTCAGATTTACGAGGAGATCATTTGGACTCGGTAGCGTCAGGCCGCCTGAAATCGGAGACATACTCGCAGAGCTTGACGGATCCACGGAAACGCCCGTGATATCGACACCGGCAGAGAACTTAAATTCGAATCCGGTGAACGAGTCCTGGCAGGGGACGTCACCGGTACTACAGTACGGAAGATTTGATGCGCTCGTAAGCACGATCTGTGTGGATTCAATATCGATGCTGGTAAGATCCAGCGCGTGCGAAGGAATCGACAAGCCAGAGCCGATCAGGACCGGCCCCATAGTCTCCTCCTCGGTGTTCGCAGGGCTCATATTGCCCAGATAGAAAAAAACGTCGACTGTAATTCCCTGACCAGAGAGGCTTGTCGCCTTCGCTGTTGGCGATGCCGATATGCCTAAGCACACTGTCAGGATTGTAATCAACGCGCTGGAGAGGCGACGCCCCACTAAACTCCGGACTGCCGATTTCGTTTCCACCTCGCGAAGAATGTAATTCAGATCGCTCGTCATTTTAACAGGATACCAAAGGCCAACTGGTGGAATGTCGAGCCATGTGGGGCGCCCAATGTTGGCGGCAGCCGCGTTTCAGGCGGCTTTTGCGGATTCAATTACGGCCGCCCGATCGCCTGCTGTAGCCATTTGATCATGGGCGCTTTGTAACCATAGATCCGCGACGATTCCCAGGATCGCATGCCGTGTCCCGCGGCTTTCACCGGATAAAGTTCGCATGGCACATTCGCTTCGCCCAGCTTCTCGCAAAATCTTTCCGATTGCGCGATAGGCACCAGATTATCGTCGGTTCCATGAATCATCAGAAAGGGCGGCGAATCCGCATTTACCCAACTGATGGGCGAGAATTTTGTGAGTCCTGCCATTAATATGGTATCGAAGAATGTCCCCTTCATCGCGTCGCGCACTGACTCGGGAATCCAACTGGACGTGCGCGCCAGCGTCGCTAAGTCGGTCGGACTATAAAACGCCACCACTCCTTGGACGGCTCCATCCTGATCGGGTCGCAAAGCGGCCATGGCGGCGAGCTGCCCGCCTGCGGATTCGCCGATCAGGGCAATTTTAGCCGGATTCACGCGATATTCAGCCGCATGCTCCTTCACGAATGACACCGCGCGGCGGATGTCTCCTTCCGCGGCTCCCAGTTGCGTCATCGCCGCCTTTGGATCCCGGAAGATATCGGCCGCAAGGCGGTAGCTCACGGAAAACCACGCGAAACCGGCTTTGTCGAGCGGCTGAAACAGCGGCTCCACGCTGGTCCGGTCGCCTCTGACCCAACCTCCGCCGTGAACCATAATGACAGCCGGAAAAGGCCCTTTGCCCTCGGGAATATGTGCGTCCAGCCGAAGACTGAGGTTGCCCGCGCGTCCGTATTCAACGTCTTTCAGATCTTCGGCTTGCACGGTTGTCATCAGCAGACAGAACGCAATGGCATTATAAGCAAACATGTTCTTTAATGGTTGGACGCGACGGAAACCCATGGGTTCCATCGGGCTGAAATGTTAACCTGCGAGTAGTGAAAATAGGCATCACCTGTTATCCCACCTACGGAGGCAGCGGCATCGTCGCCACCGAGCTCGGCCTGGAACTGGCGGCCCGCGGCCATGAGGTTCATTTTATAACCTACGCCAATCCCATTCGCCTCGATCCCGGCCTCCCTCGTATCCATTATCACGAAGTTGAAGTTTCAGCGTATCCGCTGTTTCTGTATCCTCCCTACTGCCTGGCGCTCGCGTCGCGGATGGCCGAAGTAGCCGCCTGCTACGATCTCGATCTCTTGCATGTGCATTACGCGATTCCGCATTCCATCGCCGCTCTGTTAGCGCAGCAAATGATGGCCGTCCAGAGACGACTGCCGTTCGTCACTACGCTCCACGGCACCGATATTACGCTGGTTGGCGCGGACCGGTCTTACTTTCCGATCACCAAATTTTCCATCGAAAAATCGGACGGCATCACTACTATTAGCAAGTATTTGCAGGACAGAACCAGAGAAGTTTTCGGCGTGGCGAACGAAATCCGCGTCATTCACAACTTTGTGAATTGCGATTTGTATAAACCCGATCCGGAGCGCCAACCGAAAGAAAAACAACTGATTCACCTTTCAAATTTCAGGCCTGTGAAGCGGGTTTTGGATTGTATTCGTATCCTGCACGAAGTTCGAAAATCCACGCCCGCGCATCTGGTGATGGTCGGCGATGGACCGGAGCGCGGTCCGGCGGAGATGCTGGCGCGGGAGCTGCGAGTCGAGTCTCACGTGTCGTTTTTAGGTAAGCAGGATCATGTCGAGCGGCTGATTCCGAAGCACCATATCTTATTGATGCCAAGCGAGATGGAGGCTTTTGGCCTGGCTGCGCTCGAAGCCATGGCCTGCGGTTTACCACCCGTCGCGACCCGCGTGGGAGGAGTTTCCGAATTGATTTCCGATGGCGTCGACGGCTTCCTCGAACCGGCCGGCGATATCGCGGCGCAGGCGGCGCGAGTGGTTTCTTTGCTTACAGATGACGCGCTTTATCAACGCATGTCGGCGGCGGCGCGGCATTCGGCGGAAACGCGTTATTCGACTTCTTTGATCATTCCGCAGTACGAGCAATATTACACGGAAGTCTGTGGAAAATGAATATCTTGGCGATTGGTCCGCATCCCGACGACATCGAATTCGGCTGCGCTCCGATTCTCATAAAAGAAGTCAGGGCTGGGAACCGGGTTCATCTGCTGGTGTTATCGCGCGGCGAGGCTGGGTCGGCTGGGACACCGGAAGGGCGAGAGTTGGAGTCGCGCAAAGCGGCTGAATTGATGGGAGTTACAGTTGATTTTCTGGATTTCGGAGGCGACTGCCATCTGCAATATTCTCCTGAAAACGCCTTCCGAATCGCCAAGGAAATTAGAGAATTTCGACCGGAAATTGTGCTTGCTCCGCATCCTCAGGAGAATCAGCATCCGGATCACATCACGACTGGAAAACTGGTTCGCGATGCGTGCCGGTTTGCGCGATATGGGGGACTTGGGGAGTTGAAGCCGCTGCCGGTGCATCGCATCGCTAACTTATTGTTTTATAACATCACACAGCACTTGCAGAAGCCTGATATCGTGGTCGATATTAGCGATGTTTTCATGGAGTGGGAGGCGGTGATGAACTGCCACGAAAGCCAGGTCAAAAGCAAAGGCTACATCGAGCTACAAAAGACCGGGGCGCGGCTGCTTGGACTGACCATCGGCACCGAATATGCGCTCGGCTTGTTCGCCAACGACCCGGTGCGCCTGGAAGCGATTTCAGACCTGAAACTGTCTTCGAGGAGCTTCTAATATCGCCATAATGTGCTCTTTTGGTGCACGGAGCGAGGCTTAATTGGCCTTAATCGCGTCGAATCGGATGTTCTTCAGCGCGTCCGCGGAGGCCGGCAATTCCTGGCTCCCGGCGGGGAATTTGTTGACTTTCAGCATGTAGGCAAGAATATCCGCGTTTCGCTCCTTGCTCAACTGGCCGGGCCGGTCGGCGGGCATGGAATCCTGAATTTTTTCGAACAGTTCTCCGACGCTCATGCCGTTCCAATTCGCGGTGAAGTCGCTGCCGGCGAGAGGCGGCGTCTGGCCCTTGCCTTCGAGGTTTTCACCATGGCAGGACGCGCAGTCTTTGCTGTAAGCCGTTTTGCCACGCTCGGCCTGTTCGCCGCTATAAATGCCATCCCAGACGGAAGTTGCGAAGACGAGGAGTGTCATGAAAATGATGGTGCGCATGTTATAAAATACAGTTTAATTCAGGCCCCCCTATGCTCTCCTCCTCAACTTCTATTGCAGTCGCATTATTTTTCAGCGCGGCTTTGATGCCCGCGGCTCCGGTCTGCGATGCAGACAATGGAGGAATCACGCTTCCGCCGGGATTCTGCGCGCTGGTGGTCGCGGACAATCTCGGAGAGGCTCGCCATCTTACGGTGGCGCCTAACGGCGATATTTATGTCGCGCTCCAGGGAAATGGCGAGAAGGGCGGCGTGATGGCGCTGCGCGACACCCATGGCAATGGAAAATTCGACGTCCAGGAACACTTCGGTTCAGGGAGCCTGACCGGCATCGGGCTGCGCAACGGATATCTTTATGTCGCGGGGTTCAACACGGTGCAGCGGTACAAGATGACGCCGGGTAAATTGAAGCCGGAGGGCGCGCCGGAGACGGTGGTCGAAGGTCTGCCTGGGGTGCGGCAGCATGGCGACAAAGGGCTGACCTTCGATGGCAAAGGGTTTCTTTACGTAAACGTCGGAGCGCCTTCGAACGCCTGCCAGTCGCCGGATCGAAGGCCGAAAGTGACCGGGCAGGATCCTTGTCCGCTGCTCGAAAAGAATGGCGGAATTTGGAAATTCAACGAAAATAAGCTGGGGCAGAAACAGGAAGACGGCGTGAAGTTCGCCACGGGAATGCGGCAGGAGCCAGCGCTGGTGTGGCATGATGGCGCGCTCTACGTGGTGATGAACAGCCGCGATCAGCTGGATGTGTTCTGGCCGGAGCTGTTCACGGCGAAGGACAACGCGGAGCGTCCCGCTGAACCGATGTTTCGCATGGACAAAGCGGGAATGAATTTCGGCTGGCCGTATTGCTTCTTCGACTACGAGCAACAGAAGCTGGTGCTGAATCCTGAATATGGCGGTGACGGCAAAAAGATCGGCCGGTGCAGCGAGTTCTCGAATCCGGTGGCGTCGTTTCCGGCGCACTGGGCTCCGGTGGACGTGATGTTTTATTCGGGGTCGCAGTTCCCTGCGAAGTACAAAGGCGGCGCGTTTATTGCATTCCATGGATCGTGGAACCGGTCGCCGATGCCGCAGGAGGGCTATAACGTGACGTTCCAGCCATTTTCAGGCGGCGCTCCGAGTGGCAAGTTCGAGATTTTTGCGAGCGGGTTTCCGGGGAAAGCGCAGATCATGAATGCCAATGAAGCTGCGGCGCGGGCGGATGGAGTGGCGCAGGCGCCGGATGGGTCCTTGTATATTACGGATAGTCAGAAGGGGAAGATCTGGCGGGTGATGTATCAGGGTGGGAAGTAAGACGCAGGCGGAACCGCCTGCGCCACCTCCAGAGAAAACATTGCGTAGCGGTTATGTTGTATGCTGAAATCGCGAGCGGATCTCTTGGCCAGGGTCTCGCTCCCGTACGTTCGCAGTATTTACGTGCTATCTTTCTGTCAGTAGTTTATGGCCTTGCCCGCGCATCCGGCGCTCCGTTTCGATCCGTCACGACTTCATTTTGAATTTCCCATTCCTGACAGGGATTTGCGATTCAAAGAATTGATGCTCTACGTGTCGGATGAGTGTCTCGACGACCCGACGTACTCCAAAACCAAACTCTTCAAGATTCTGTTCTTCTCAGATTTTGAAGCATTATGGACGTTACGGTGTGCCGATCACCGGCATGCCATATAAGAAGTGGCCGTTCGGCCCCGCGCCAGCAGCGTATCAGCGAATCCAGACAGAGATGCTTCGGGACCGTGTAATCCGCATTGTCCAGAAAAAGGTCTACGACTATTCGCAGCAACGGGTATTGCCACTGAAGGACCCGAACATTGACATTTTCTCCACGCGCGAAATTTCAATTGTAGCCGGGTGGATACGCTTTTTTGGGAACAAGAGCGCAAGAGAGGTAAGCCGGTATTCGCACGGGAAGGCGTGGAAATTGGCCCGCGAGAATGGGGGCATTCCCTACGAGGCGGTCTTTATCTCGAACGAGCCCGTCAGTTTCGAGGATATTGATCGAGTTAAGAAATTGGCGGCGGAGTATGGCTGGAGGTCTTAGGCCGTACCCGCATGGCGGATGATGCTCAGTACCGGGAATTGCTAGAGACTGAGGAATATAGTGCCCAACTTGAGTCGCTTGCACAGACTTATTCCGATGAAGTACTGGAGGCAGCTATACAAGGCATTCTCTGGGTATCGCAACAGACCCGGAGTGCTACGATAAGGTCACGCCGCAGATTCGGATAGCGCGAAGCCGTACATTCGATGATGGTCCTTGTTTTAAGATATTTTTCGGAATACCGGACGCTGACCATGCCCTGCTCCTGTGGATCGAAGAAATTAAGGACACGGAGGAAATGTTGGAATCGTGACGGCACGTTCGGCGGCAGAGAAGGCGTTACCCTGAGGATGGAATGGAACCAGCCCCAGGCGTCCCCGGCCACCCTGACGCCGAGCGCATGAGCAACAAGTTCCGAGTCGTTCTTGAATGCGACGCCGAAGGACTACCCTCACAGGTTGCAGAGCAGGCGATTCTCGACATTGCGGAAGAGTTCAGCCGTCGCCCTTGGCACACTAACGTCATATGCACTTGGGATGGCCGCCTCATCAGACTAGAAGCGGAAAATAATTATGACGAAAAGGGACTCGCGCTATCCGATGAATTTTCCGATGCTCTAACGGCATCGGTCGCCATGTATGGACGATTGGGTGATATGCGTATCGTGTCGGTAAACAGGCTATAGCTTCTTCCCTAGCGAGGAGTTGGCAAATATATTGCTACCAAAGTTTTTAGTGGGGCAGTGGTCCTGCCCCACTGAATTTCAGCGTTTGATGATTACTGACTTTACTTCGGTGTATTGCTGCAATCCGTATTCGCCTAATTCGCGGCCGATTCCGGATTGTTTGAAGCCGCCGAAGGGGGAGCGGGGGTCCAGCACGTTATAGCAGTTTACCCACACGGTGCCGGCGCGGACGTTATCGGCGATGGCGTGGGCTTTCTTGATGTCGCGGGTCCAGACGGCGGCGGCCAGGCCGTATTCGGTGCGATTGGCGCGCTGCACTACTTCGTCGACGCTCTTGAAGGGAATGATGCTCATGACGGGTCCGAAGATTTCTTCTTTGGCGATCTTCATATCGTCCTGAACATCGGCGAAGACGGTGGGCTGGATGAAGTAGCCCTTGTCGCCGACGCGCTCCCCTCCGCAGACCAGCTTGGCGCCTTCGCTGCGGCCGGAGTCGATGTAGCCCATCACCTTTTCAAACTGCGACTGATCGACTTGCGGACCTTGCTCGGTCTTGGGATCGAAGGGATCGCCGACGGTGCGGGCATTGGCGCGAATGCCGGATTTTTCGACGAATTTATCGTAGATTTTTTCTTCGACGAACACGCGCGAGCCGGCGCAGCAGCATTGGCCGTGATTGAAAAAGAGGCCGAAATGGGCGCCTTCGACGGCTTCGTCGAGGTCGGTATCGGCGAAGACGATGTTGGGGCTCTTGCCGCCGAGTTCGAGAGTGACTCGTTTGAGATTGGATTTTGCGGCGGCTCCCATAATGAGATGGCCTACCTCAGTGGAACCGGTAAAGGCCACTTTATCCACATCCATATGATGGGCGATGGCGGAGCCTGCGGTGGGGCCGTAGCCGGGAAGCATGTTGACGACGCCTTCCGGGAAACCGGCTTCGACCAGCAACTCCCCAATGCGCAGGGCGGAGAGAGGAGTCTGCTCGGCGGGCTTCATGATGACCGTGTTTCCGGTGGCCAGCGCGGGCGCAAGCTTCCAGGCGAGCATCAACATGGGGAAATTCCAGGGAATAATCTGGCCGACGACACCGACAGGCTCATGCCGGGTGTAGCAGAAATAATCGCCATCGACGGGGATTGTTTTCCCGTGAATTTTGTCGGACCATCCGGCGAAGTAACGGAAGCAGCCGACGGTGGCGGCTACGTCGACCGCTTTGGCGATGGAGAAGGGCTTGCCGTTATCGAGCGATTCCAGACGGGCAAGCTCGTCGGCGTTGGTTTCGATGAGGTCGGCGAGGCGATTCAGCAACCGGCCTCGTTCGGAGGCGGGCATTTTTCGCCAGGGGCCATGCTCGAACGCGGCTCGGGCTGCTTTTACGGCTTTCTCGACGTCGGCTGCGTCGGCTTCGGCAATCTGGCAGATTTCTTCTCCCGTTGAGGGGTTGATGGTTGCGAAGGTGCGGCCGGATTCACTGGGTATCCAGCGGTTGTTAATCAGAAGCTGCGTGGCGGAAATGCGAACGTGGTTTTCCGCAGGCGAGGACATGACAGAGGCCATATTGAATACTCCTTTTCGAGCGTCTTGCTTACGCTACGCGGTAAGCTCACCATCGACGATATCACGTTCAGCGGGAGGCGGGCCGCATGATTACCAAGGGGCGGAAAAAGGAGTGCGGTTGGCCGCGGCTCTATCGTTTTCCCTGCCAGGTGGCAGCGCATGGCGATGCCCCACAAACGCTGTGGAAAACGCTACCGGGAGCGAGGCCGTTCCCGTTGCCGATCCGTGGCATCGATAACATGGCTCCGGTGGCCCGGGGCCAGACTTTTCGGCACAACGGCTAGAACCAGCCAACGTGATTAGTAAGGCCCTGACCGCAGCCGACACGCTAAGAGCCGGACCAGGGGGTCCGGCGCGGACGGGGCGTCCGCCCCACAAAAAGATTTTGTTACTTTTGGGCGGCGAACTGGTGGTATAGATTTTCGATCTGCGGGACATCCATCGCTGGATGGATTACGATACGATAGCGCAGGCGAATGCTTTTGCCGGCGGGCAGGACGAGTTTTGCTAGCGGAGCTTGCTTGTCGAATGCGTTGGAGCCGAAGGGATTGATTGCCAGAAGACCGTAATCGCGCACGTGCCAGCGCGAGGGGTGATGAAAACTATCCGGATGTTCGAGTAAGACGACGCCGAGTTTTTCGCCGTTCAAGTCGCCGCTGTAATCGATCCAACTGGCCGGCTTGCCCCAGGTCTGATCCATGCCGCGGGCGCCTTCGGAATTGACGATGGAGCCGCCATTTTTTTCTGCCAGCGGCTCCGCCAAACGGATGGAAAATGCGCCGTCCTTGCTGTCTCCGAACGTGGAATCGACCAGCGCTTTGAGGGTGAGATCGACGTCGACCATCCGCAGCTTCGCATCGCCCGAAAAAGCCATGGTGCGGACCTCTTCAAGCAGCGGTTCGCCGCCGGGCGAAAGCCACACGAAGGTTCCGCGAAAACTTCCCCGATCCTGGCCGCTCTTTAAATCCTCCACGCTGCGCGTGACGACTTTGCCCGCCGTTTTGTTGTGATAGGAGAATTCGTTCTGCCAGAAATCGTACCCATTGACGTCCCGATAGGCCAGCCAGACACCGCGATGATGCTGGTCTGTGGTCGATTCGCCGGGAATATTTTCCATGGGAAAGCTGCGTGTAACGATCTTCCCGCTGGCGCATCTCAAAGGATGCAGATAAGGCTTGGGTGCGTCCCCACCGTAGTAAAAATCAGTAAAAGGCTGGCCATTCACGACCACGTGGACGTGTCCGTCAATTTTGCTCACAACCACGCCCGCTTCGAGCGAAGAGAGTGCAAAGACGGCGGCGAGGACGCAGCGTGGCATTTCTCGTCATTATTACATTGCCGGGGGCTTACAATAAGGGCTGGTGAAAAGCAGTGAGAATCGCTGAATTCTCAGGACAATGGGAAGGCCGCACGATTGACGGCTTTCCGCTCGAGCAGTTTCTAGGCGCGGGCGAAAGTAGCGCGGTTTTTCTCACTCGCTACGAGACGCGGGCGGCGTCGATCAAGCTGGTCTCGATCGACGCGCAGAAAGCGGACGCGCAGCTTGCCCGATGGCGCGCGGCGTCGCAGCTCTCGCATCCCAACCTGATGCGGATTTTCTCGACCGGACGCGGCGAGCTTGACGGGAAGGCGCTGCTCTACGTGGTGATGGAGCGCGCCGACGAAGATCTTTCGCAGGTGGTTCCCGATCGCCCTCTCAGCGGCGCTGAAACGCGAGCGATGCTGGAGCCTACGCTCGCGGCGCTCGATTATATCCATCGGCAAGGATTCGTGCATTCGCATTTAAAGCCGGCGAATATCATGGCGGTGGACGATCAGGTCAAATTGTCGAGCGATAGCCTGTGCCGCGCCGGGGTCAATTGTGGAGATCCGCCCAGTCCGTACGAACCGCCGGAGGGCGCGAGCGGAATTAACGCCGCTGGAGACATCTGGGCGCTGGGGCTGACGCTGGTCGAAGTTCTCACGCAACGCCTGCCGGCGGGCGAAATGCTGCCGGCGAATTTACCGGAGCCGTTCGCGGAGATCGCTCTGCACTGCCTGGATCGCAACCCGAAGGACCGCTGGAGTGTCGCGCAGATTTCGCGATACCTGGTGGCGCCGGCGCCGGTCGCGATTCGTAAGAGACGCTCCTTCGCGCCGGTGGGGGTGATCATTCTGCTGGTGCTGCTGGTTGTCGTGGTGGTGGGCGTGATGGTCAAGCATGAGGAGGCTGCGCCCGCTAAAGAAGTTCCCAAGCAAGTTCCACAGGAAATCGCCAAAGCGCCGGAACCGGAGCCAGTGAAAACGGTGAAGCCGCCGCGGGCCGTCAAGACCACGGAGGCTGCGCCGCCGGCGGCGCTATTAGAAGCGTCCGATGAGCCGATGCCTGATATCACGGAGCAGGCTCGGCGCACGATTCATGGCAGGGTGGTGGTGGATGTCACGGTCGATGTCGATCCTTCGGGCGCGGTGACGAATGCCAAGCTGGACCACGCGGGCGGCAGCAAATATTTACCGGCCAGCGCGCTGAAAGCCGCTCGGCAGTGGAAATTCAAGCCGGCCGACACCGCACAGCAATGGCGCGTGCGCTTCGAATTTCGCTCGACCGGCACGAAGGCGCAATCCCAACGGCTGTCGCCTTAAGATACGGTCGCTAGCTCACGCTGCGCGTGCGGGTGCGGCGCTACGCCGAACCTGACTGGCAGCGCTTTCAATCCGCGCAGGCCTAGGTTTCCGCGCCAGACTAAAGGCTCGCCCGTGAGCTCGAGCTGCGGCAGACGGCGCAGCAGCGTGGAAAACGCGATCTGCCCTTCCATGCGAGCCAGTGGGGCGCCGAAGCAAAAATGGGCCGACCATCCGAACGCTAGGTGGCGATTATCTTTCCTCTCGACATCGAGGCGGTCGGGATCAGGAAACCGTTCCGGATCACGATTTCCCGCCGCCATTACGGCGATCACGGATTGTCCTTTCAGAATTTGCTTCCCGCCGAGCGTGGTATCTTCAGGCGCGATCCGAGCCGTGTGCTGCACCGGACTTTCATAGCGCAGCAGTTCTTCGACGGCGGAAGGAATCAGGGAGGGATCCGCATTCAGCTTCGCCATCTGGTCAGGATGCCGTAGCAGCATCAGCAGGCCGTTGCCGATCAGATTGGTGGTGGTCTCCTGGCCGCCGATCATGGTGAGAATGGAGTTGGCGATCACCTCTTCTTCGGTGAGCCGCCCGCCGTCGAGCTCCGCGGTCATCAGCGAATAAATCAGCCCTTCGGTGGGGCGCTTCTCTTTTTCGCGAATCGCCGCGCGAAAATACATGGTCATTTCTTCCAGGCTACCGAGCAGCACCGGCGCGCGATCGGCATTGTGTTGCAGATTGCCCAGCATCTCCGCGAAATCGGCGGACCAATCTTTCAACTGCACATAATCGGAGGTGGGGACGCCGAGCATCTCCGCCGTCACGATGGCCGGGAAAGGCTCGGCAAAATCGCCGATCACGTCCATTTCGCCGCGCTGCTGAATCTTGTCGATCAGATTTTCGGCGATCTCATGAATATGGACGCGCAGCATCTCGACACGGCGCGGGGAAAACGCCGCCGCCGCGAGACCGCGCAAACGGGTGTGCGAAGGCGCATCCATGAACAAAAGCTGCTTCAGCATCACGCGCGCCATGGGATTCAGGCCGTCGCAGCCCATGCTACTGAGCTTTTCGGGGGTCCGGATGCGATCGGCGGAGAAGCGATGAAGGACCGTGATCACGTCCTGATAACCGGTCACGATCCAGGCGTGCAGAAACGGGTCCCAATGCACGGCGTCGTGTTCGCGCATGCGCTGGTAAAGCGGATACGGATCGGCCAGCACGGCCGGATCAAGCAACTGGTACAAGCTCAAACTGGTGTCCATCAACTGCATCTCCCTCGCACTGCATCTCCCTCGGTTACGTATGCAACAAGCGTGTTATCAGAATACGATTCCGCGCATACTCAACCAATGGAGTTTTAGTACCGAATCACTTCCCCGCCCCGGTCCAGTACTTACGTTATTGCCCTTTGACGCGGGTGGGGAGCCAGAGGCGCGTCGGCTCCGTGAAAAAGACCACCAACCCGGCCATCGACGCGACATTCATCGCTACGAACGTGCGCGCAGGGGAGCTGAGCCGCTTGAGAGGAAATCCCTTGGGAAACAATCCGTCGATCGCCGCCAGCACGAAGAAAATTCCCTCCGCGCCGATCAACGACCAGCGGCCGGAGGACGGGGGCAGCAGCAAGGTTCCCACGATGGTCGATAAAATGGCCCACGGCAGCACCAGCCTGCTGAATTTATGCGACAGAAAATGGAACCGCATGCGGTCGGCTGAGGAGAACAGTTGCGGGAATCGCACGAAGGTCTGCCACAGGCCGGCCAGGTTGCGGAAGCGGCGCCGGAATTCGGTGCCGGCCACCGCTGGATCGTCGATGGCGATCGCCGCCGGATCGAACACTACCCGGTAGCCCTTGAAAAACGCCATCAGCGGCAATGCCGCGTCGTCGCTGAGCGTATCGGGCTCCAGCGGCCGGGCGAGCGCGCGTCGCATGGCGTAAATGCAGCCGGTGGTATTGAAAATCGAATCGATGGCGGTTTGCCGCTCCCGCGCCCACAGCTCGTAGCGCCAGTATAAATCCATGTTGGCCTGTTCGCCGGCCTCGCCGTGCCGCAAGCGCATTTCGCCGGTGACCGCGCCGATGGCCGGGTCGGCAAAATTGGCGACCAGGTGGCGTAGCGCCATCGGGTCCAGCGATTGCCGCACATCGGTGAAGAACAGAATATCCCCCGAAGCTTGCCGGAAGGCCCTATTCAACGCGGCCGCCTTGCCGCCATGGGGAGCCACCAGCAGTTCCACGCCGCGGCTGGAATATTCCCGCACGATCGCTTCGGTATCGTCCGTCGATCCATCGGAAACCACAATAATCTGAAGATAATCTTTCGGATAATCGAGCGATAGGATCGTTTCGAGCTTAGCCCGTATATATGCGGCGCCATTGTATACCGCGATGATGAGAGAAACCGTGGTTTGATAGCTTAAATCCTTACGCACGGCCGCAGCCTGCTTGAATGGCACGAGGGCCAACAGCAGCGGGTACCCGAGGAGAATATAGAGCGCGACAACGGCGCCTGAAATCAGAAACACCCAGGCAGCCATCATGCCTTCGTCATTATCACTCTACGAAGCACGGCCGAAAATGGATGCCAAGAGGATATCGAGATCGAAACCAGGTGACACATGTTTGATGTAGTACAAATCGTACTCCAATTCCACTGACGCATCAAAGGGAATTTTAGTGCCATGAATTTGCGCCCAACCCGTTAACCCCGGCCGCACCGCCACGCGCTGCGAATAGTACGGGAACTGGCGGCTCAACGCTTCGCGGAACTCTACGCGGCTGGGACGCGGCCCCACCAGCGACATTTCTCCGCGCACCACGTTGAACAGTTGCGGCAGCCCCCGCAATCGCACCCGCGCGAACCAGCGGCCTAATCCCGTTCTCGATTGGAAGCGCAGGCGGTCGAAAGGAATGCCGTGCAATCCCACCGCGCGGTACTGCTCCAGCAGCGGCTCCGACGGAGCGGAAATTTTCAGAGCGATGGCGGCGCATAGTAGTACTGGAGCTGCTAGTATCAAAGCCGCCAACCCAAAGAAGTTTGAATAAATCGCCTGGAGCGCCAGGTTCTGCCGCTTCGGCGCCATATCGCCGTAGAGAAAGCGAACCGGCTGCAAATGGCGGCACGATACGCGTTGCAGAGTCGATTCAAAAAACGCCGCCGCGTCCGCGATCGCAACACCGTGGAAGCGCAGATCGAGCAGCGCATTGGCCGGAAAAGCCCCCGACGCGCCAACCTCGCCCACCACAATTTCGTCGGGCGCCAATTCGTTCGCCATGGCGCGCAGATTGCCGGGAAAAGGCAAAGGCCCCAGCACCTGGTATCCGCCATCGGCCTCCGCCAGCATGTCTCCGATCTCAGGAAACGCCGTGTCGGAGCCTAGCAGCAGAACTCGCTGCCGGCCGGGAAAATTCGGGAACAGCATGCGAAAAACGAAATACCAGATCAGCAGCAGTAATCCGCAGAGCACGCTGCCCAGGAAGGTGTCCCCTAATCCCAGAAGCCATGCAAAACCGACGTAGCTGAGAAACGCCTCCAGCAAAAAAACGGCGCCGAGCGAGAGCGAAATTTGCTGCACCCGCTCGAACCCCGAGTTTCCGGAGCGCAAACGGGCGAATTCGAAGACGGCGATGGCGCAGGCGATCGCAATCGCCAGCGATCCGAACGAAGTTACCGGATCCACTTCGAGAGCAATCCTGAGATCACTGGCAGGCAATAGAAATGGCGCCAGCAGAAAGGCAGCCCCGATCACCAGGACGTCGCCAATCATTAAAATTCGGCGGGAGGTGGACTTGGAAGCGAGCGGCAAACCGCAAGTCTAACATGCGGCAAAACAGCTTTACCTCTGATTGACTGCCTCCTGGCCCCACTCCTCCAAACGCTGCTCCAGAGCCCTCCGCAGCGTATCGAGGAACGGCGCCACCATCATCGGCAGCACACCCGATTCGAATCGGCGCGTTAACTCAAAGTAATCGTGATCCCCGAAAGGAACCCGCAGCGACCAGCATTCGTTGGAATCGCCTATGTCTAAGGCAACCACCTGCTCCCGCATCGATCCGCGCAGCGACAACCGGATGGAATCGAAGCCGAAATCGCGCGCCGCCACGGTCACCAGCCGCCAACATTCCTCCTCGTCGTTGACCTGGCCCATTTCTTCCGCCAACCGCTCCAGCCGCATTTGGCCGCCTAGCGTGCGCTGCAATTCGCCCCCGAACAGCAGGCGGCTGGCGAGGCCGAATTCGGCGTAGCGTAGTTGACGGATGGCGAACCAGATTAAGCCGCACACTGCCACCGAAAGCAGCCCGAAGTAGCGGCCCGCATGAGGCAGCGTCAGCAGTAGCGCGAACCCGGCGGCCGTGGCGCAGACCAGATACAGCACCAACACCGCGCGGCGCACGGTCAGGCCGCGGTCGATCAGCCGGTGGTGAATATGCCCTCGATCGGCTGAAAAAATCGGCTGATTGCGCAGAAACCGGCGCAGGATCGCGAGCGAAACATCGAGCAGCGGAATCGATAGGGCGAGCAAAGGCACGGTAATACTGATCAGCGCATCGCCCTTCTGGGTCCACACGGCGCCAAAGCAGCCCAGCAGGAATCCGATCAACATCGCCCCACAATCGCCCAGAAATACCGTCGCGGGATTGAAGTTGTAGCACAGGAATCCAATCAGCGCGCCCACCAGCGGCACCGATACGGAAGCCAGCGCAGGATTGCCATGCAGCAGCGCTGCGACCAACAGGGTCAGCGTCGCGACCAGTCCCATGCCGGCGGCCAAGCCGTCCAACCCATCGACCAGATTGAACGCATTGGTGCAGGCGATCAGCCAGAACAAGGTAAGAGGGAGTCCCCACCAGACACCGGCTCTGGCGCCGGCCACGTCCAGCACCCGCACTCCGGCCCAATACGCCAGGGCCGCCGCACCTACCTGGCCGATCAGTTTCTGCCACGGTTTCAGGCCGATCAGGTCGTCGATCAGCCCGGTGGCGAAAATCAAGGTCGCGGCGGGAGCCAGCTTCTGGATCAGAGGCAGATAATTGGCCAGCGCCACCGGCGTGTGATTAAAGGGATAGAGCGCGATCGCGTAGGAAATGAAAATCGGAATGCCGCCCACGCGCGGAATCGGATGGGCGTGAATCTTCCGCCTTTTGTCAGGCTGATCGACAATTCCGTAGGAACGGAAAATATCGCGGAAAATCGGGGTAAGCACCAGACAAGCCAAAAACGCTTTGAGTGCCAGCCAAAACAACTCTTTCACGTCCCTTTATTTTCAACGCAATCGGCGCCGGAGTCAATATGAGTTCAAGAACTTCGGTTCGCGGCCGATAAGGACCCCATGTTGGAGCTAGTGTTCGCTTATTCGGCTGCCGCGGCGCTGATCGCAGGAATGCTCTTGTTAGCGTTGAGAAACCAGAAGCAAGGATGGCGCAGGCACCGCGGGGCGTGGTTTGAAGCGCGGGAGACGGTGGCCGTCGCCGCTTTCGAAGCGAAGCCGCAGCCGCCCCTCCAGCACTTGGGCGATTTAGTCCGCCTCCAACAGTCTCTGGCACATCCAGGCCAAACCGCGCCGGTAGAAGTCCCGCTGGAAGTGCCGGTAAAAGCCAATTTGTTACCATGACCTCTGTGACTTCCGGGAGCGCCATTTCGCTCGTTTCCATCGCCGAGCCTCAGGTGGCGATCCAAGGACGCTTGCTGTCTCTCGAAGGAAAATACGCCGAAGCGTCGCTCGATGGGGAGACGCAGCTCAGCCGCGGGTCGTTAGTGGAATTTCAAGATTCGAGCACCCAATACCTCGGGGAAGTCGAATCCGGTTGGACCGAAGCCGGCACGAACCGCATCCGCGTCCTGATCGAACACACGGTAGATATGGAAAAAGCCGCCGCGATTCGGCGCTTGTGGAATACGGATAACCCGCTGTAGAGGTCTTGGGTCGGGTTGTGGCGCGAGCTTCAAGCTTAGTCCTTAACCTCGGAATGCCCTGGATGCGGCACTACGAAATTTGTGATCGGCCGCCGCGACCTGAGGTAGAGGAACATCGCTTCCAGATCGTGATCGGTGAGATTGGCGTAGGCAATAAAGGGCATCAGCGTGAAGCGCTCCGGCCCTACCTTCGGCAACTCCGTGTCTTTGTATTGCCGGAAACTGTGCATGCGATCGCGGAAGCGGATAAAAGCCCAATTCCCGATGCCCGTGTCTTTATCGGGCGTGATGTTGGGGCTGATCACCGATCCCTGCGGCATCGCAAAGACGCGTCCGCCGGCAAAACGCATCGACGCATCGGCCTGCCCCATCCTCTGCCGCGTATGGCACTCCTCGCAACCGGCGATGGTCACCACGTACTCGCCGTAGATTTCGCCGCCATCCGGATCGACTGGCGGAATTGCGCGAGTGACCGGCGCCGGCACGCCTTTCATCATCATCGAAGCCGGGAACGTGATATTGCTGCGCGGCACATAATTTCGAATCGCCGGCAGAGTGTTCATATACGCCACCACAGCCTGCACGTCGGCATCGCTCATGTACCGGTAGCTGGAATAAGGCATGAGCGGAAACAGCATGTGGCCGTCTTTAGAAATCCCTTCGCGAATGGCCCGGATTTTTTCCCCGTCAGTCCATCCGCCGACGCCCGTTTCTTTGTCCGGCGTGATATTGGAGGCGTTCACCTGTCCCGGCAATCCTTCAAGCGGGATCATCGCGCCCTTGCCGCGCGTGCCCGCGACCACCGGTCCGCCCAGCCGTGAGAAATCACGCTCCGAGTGGCAGCCCTCGCAATCGAGCAGCGTGGTGAATAAATACTCCCCGCGCTCGAGCCTCCGCGGCATCCCCTTGACGACGATTTTCGACGGCGCCTGGCTGGCCGGACGGCGCAGTAGCAGATAGAGAAACGCGCACAGCAGCAGGATCGGAATGGCGAGCAGCACACGCTTGAAGAATCGTTTGGTGCGTCGTTTGATTCTCATAAATACCTGTTATGCTAGCGCATCATGACCCGAATCCGCCTGATTTTCGCAATGGCGATTCCCTTTTCCCATGCTTAGCATCGAAACACCAACTGTCCGATCCTGCGTGGTAGAGTGAAGCGTAAAAAATATGAAAACTGTCACTCTGCAAGAGCCGGGGCGATTCACTTTTACTGATACTGCACTGCCGGATGCGCCGGGGTTGGGCGAGGTGCTGGTGCGGGTTTTAACGGTGGGGATTTGTGGCACCGATCTGCACGCTTATGAAGGCACGCAGCCGTTTTTTACTTATCCCCGGGTGCTGGGGCATGAACTGGCCGTGGAGGTGATCGACGGCAATGGCAGCGAGTTTAAAGCGGGCGACAAGTGCGCGGTGAATCCTTACATGACTTGCGGAATTTGCTCGGCATGCCTGCGCGGGCGGACGAATTGCTGCGCCAAGATGCGGGTGATCGGCGTGCACTCCGATGGAGGGATGCGCGACCGGATTTTGATTCCCGCCCAGCAGCTTTATAAGTGCGCGAAATTGCCGGCGGTGCAGATTCCGCTGGTCGAGACGCTGGGTGTGGGGATTCATGCGACGGGACGGGCGGAGGTGCAGGCGGGCGATCGGGCGATGGTATGCGGGGCGGGGCCAATTGGCCTGTCGGTGATTGAGTTTCTGCGTTTGGCGGGCGCGGACATGGGCGTGGTCGAAAAAATTCCCCAGCGTTTGGAGTTCGCGGCGCGGCACTATGCGTTGAAACGCGCGTATCCATCTCAGGAGGAAGCGAAGCAGGAGGAGGCTTCCATGCTGGTGTTCGATTGCACGGGCGATAAAGGGTCAATGGAGGGGTCGATTCAATTGCTCCAGCAAGGGGGCAAGTTGATTTTTGTCGGGCTGATCAATGACTCGATTTCGCTGTTCGATCCTGATTTGCACCGGCGCGAAGCGACGATTCTGGCGAGCCGAAATAGCACTCGGGCCGAGCATGTGCGGGTGCTGGAGTTGATGGAGAGCGGCGCGATCGATGTATCGGCATGGCCGACTGATTTTGTCAGGCCGGAGGCGATGGGGGAGCGGTTTCCGCTGTGGCTGCATCGGGAGGCGGGGGTGGTGAAGGCGGTGATCGATTGGGGGGAGTAAGTTTCCACTACTACCGCGAATCGTATACACTCGATCATTCAGGAGAATTCGAACATTGTCTATATCGCGTTTAACGTTGCTTGGTATTGCGCTGGCTCCGCTGGCGCTCCCTCAGTCGACTTATTCGGAGATGCATTGGCGCTCGATTGGACCACCTCGGGCGGGTCGCGCGCGGGCGCTGGCCGGAGTGCCGAGCCAGCCCAATGTATTTTATATTGGCTTCGATAATGGTGGGGTATGGCGGTCGACGGACTTTGGCTCGACTTGGGTGCCCTTGTTCGACAATCAGCCGACGGGTTCAATTGGCGCGATCGCGGTGGCGGCTTCGGATCCGAATGTGATTTATGTCGGCGCGGGAGCGGGCATTATCCGGCCCGATCTGGCGACGGGCGACGGGGTTTACAAATCGACGGATGCGGGCAAGAGCTGGACGCATCTGGGGCTGCGCGATTCGCAGATGATCGCCGATATTGAGGTGGATCCATGGAATCCGAACCGCCTGTTTGTGGCGGCGCTGGGGCATCCCTACGGTCCGAATGCGGAGCGTGGAATTTTCCGCTCAGTGGATGGGGGAACAACCTTTCAGAAGGTTCTTTATAAGGACGAATACACCAGCGGGAACGATGTACGGATCGATCCGAAAGATCCCAACACGGTTTATGCGGCGCTATGGCAGCAGCAGCAAGGTTTCTTCGAAAACGGGGCATTCGGCGGGACTGACGGAGGCATTTTCAAATCAACGGACGGCGGCACTACCTGGAACAAACTAACGGGCGGGCTGCCTGCGATTATCGAGGCGAATCTGGCGATTTCGCTTAGCAATCCTCGGACACTTTACGCCACTGTGGCGACCAATGCCGCGGAGGGAGGCGGACGTGCCGGACGCGGGGGGCGTGGCGGCGGGGGTGCGATTTCCTTTTATAAGACGACCGATGCCGGGGCACATTGGTTCCTGGCGACGGACGATCCACGCGTTTCTGAAATGGGTTCGACTAGGCATCCGCCGGATACACGGCCACTGGGCAGGATCGGCGGTGGCGATTTGCCGACCATCACGATCGATCCTCATGACGAGAATGTGGTGTATAGCTGCTCGACGGTGTTCTGGCGTACGGAAGATGGCGGGGTGAGCTGGACAGCGGTGCGGGGCGCGCCGGGAGGAGACGATTATCAGAAGAGCTGGGTGAATCCGAACAACTCGAAGATCATTCTACTGGTGAGCGACCAGGGAGGGGTGGTTTCGGCCAATCGCGGCGAATCCTGGAGCAACTGGTACACGCAGCCGACGGCGGCGATGTATCACGTAACAGCCGACAATGCGTTTCCTTACCGGCTATGCAGCGGACAGCAGGATTCGGGGTCGGCGTGTGTCGAGAGCCGCGGCATGGATGGAGAAATTACGTTTCACGACTGGCATCCGGTGGGGATTGAGGAGTACGGCTACGCGGCTCCCGATCCGAAAAATCCGAACTTGGTCTATGGTGGCAAAGTAACCGTTTACGATCGGGTGACCGCGCAGCGAGGCAACGTCGGACCCGGGGGTGGGCGCGGCGCGGTGGTCGAACCGAATCCGAAGGATCCGCCGGCGCGGACGGTGCGCACACAGCCGCTGAACTGGTCTCCGAAAGATCCGAACGTGTTGTTTTACGCAACGGCGGGGGTGTGGAAGACGAGCAATGCAGGGCATAGTTGGACAGCGATCAGCGGCGATCTGACGCGCGGGGCGACATGGGATGCGCCTGCGAATGCGGGCAAGTATGCGTCAACGGTGACGCCGATCGCGCAGGGATCGATTACATCGCTGGCGCCTTCGCCATTGGACGTGAATGTGCTGTGGGCTGGGACGGGCGATGGATTGATTCAAGTGACGATGGACGGCGGGAAAAAATGGACGAACGTCACGCCGGCGGCGATGAAGGCCTGGACGCGCATTTTCAATATGGACGCGGGGCATTTCGATACGAAGACGGCCTATGCGGCGGCCAATACGCTGCGGCTCGACGATATGAATCCGCACTTATGGCGGACGCACGACGGCGGGAAAACGTGGACCGAGATCGACAAAGGGATCGATGGCGGCGCGGTGACTAACTCGATTCGCGAGGATCCGCGTAAAAAAGGACTGTTATATGCGTCGACCGATACGCAGGTGTGGGTGTCGTTCGACGATGGCGACAACTGGCATTCGCTGCGCCTGAATATGCCGGCTATTTCGGTGCGTGATATCGAGGTGAAAGATGATGCTTCGTGCATGTGTTCCGATTTGGTGGCGGGGACGCACGGGCGGGGGTTCTGGATTCTCGATGACGTGACGCCTTTGCGGCAGGAGGCAGAAGCGGCGGCGGCAACGAGCGCTTATCTGTTCAAACCGGCGACCGGAATTCGGATTCGGTTTGCGACCAATGATCCTACGCCTTGGCCTCCGGAAATGCAGGCGGGAGAAAATCCTCTGCCGGGAGCGATTGTCGATTATTATCTGCCTTCGGCGGCGGGCGAGGTCAAGTTGGAATTTCTGAATACGCAAGGTAAAGTGATTCGCACCTATTCGAGCGCGGATAAGGTGGCAAGCCCGGATCCGGCGGTGGATCCGGTGGCGTATAACAAAATTTGCCAGGCGACGCCGACCGCGCCCGATTGCGGGCTGCCCCTCTATTGGCCGGCGCCGCAGCAGGTGTTGAAGAACAGCGCGGGGATGCATCGGTTCTGGTGGGACATGCATTACGATCCGATCCCGGGCGGCGGTGGGGGAGGGCGCGGCGGAGCGAATGGGGCAGTGCCGCATCGGACCTATGCGGGCGTGAACTCGCCTTGGGTGGCGCCTGGGGCGTACACGGTCCGATTGACGGCGAACGGCAAGACTCTGACGCAGCCGATTGTGATCAAGATGGACCCGCGGGTAAAGATCACGCCTGAAGTGCAGCAGATTTTCACGCTTACGGCGAAGAGCGAGGACGAGGCGCACAACGCGCTGGCAGCTTACAAAGAGGCCCGGGAGTTGCTGGAGAAGCTGAAGGCCCGGCCACAATCGGCGGGAAATGACGCGCTGGTGAAAAGGGTAGAGGAGATTGCGCCAGCGGAGACCCCGGGCGGTGGGGGCGGTGGTGGTCGAGGCGGCCGTGGTGGTGCGGAACCGGCTGCGGCGGCGAACCTTTCCACGATCGGTGCTCAATTGGTCGCGGCGGCGGAAGGGATGCAGGCGGCAGAGATGGCTCCGACGGCGATCCAACTACAAGCCTTAAGTAAGGCAGAGGCGTCCTACACTTCGCTGATGGCGAAGTGGTCCGCGATTAAAGCGGGCTCGAAGTAAAGAACGGGCTATTCGTAACGAAGAGCCAGAATCGGGTCAATACGGCTGGCTCTAATGGCTGGGATGTAGCCGGCGGCGCAGGCGACCACGGCTAGTCCCACGGCGGCAATGGTCAGGGTCCAGGGATCGTTTGGTGCGATGCCGAAAAGCTGGCTGCGCACCAGACCGGTGAGAGCAAGCGCGGCAGGGACGCCAATGCCGACGCCGAGACCGACTAACAGCAGCACTTCTTTCATGACCATCCAGACTACGTTACTTTGCGCCGCGCCGAGCGCCATGCGGATGCCGATTTCGCGGGTGCGGCGTGCGACTGCATACGCCATCACTCCGTAGAGACCAATAGTGGCCAGCAAGGTCGCGAGAAAACCGAAGACGGCGGAGAGGCTGGCGATCAGGCGCTCGCTCGAAAGCGAATTGCTGATCTGCTCCTCGGTTGTTCGCATGGCGTAGATCGGAAGACCGGGATCCACGTCGCGCACTTTGGCGCGAATGGCGGAGAATACCTGATTAGGATCGAGAGTCGTGCGGAGATAGATCGTCATGCCGCCGACGCGATCTTCGGCAAGATAAGGCTCGAACGCCTGCTCCGGAATTTCGTCGCGGAGGCTAGTGTACTTGATGTCCTTCACGACGCCGATGATCTCCATGTCGACTTTCGTTCCGGGATCGATGCCGAATCCGACATGATGGCCGAGAGGACTGCGGCCCGCGAAAAACTTCTTGGCGAACGTCTCGTTGACGATAATGGTGGAGGGCGTGTAAAAGTCCAGGTTGCGCGGCGGGCGGGCGGGAGCGTGGAGGATTCGCTGCGTATCTTTCTCCGTGAAATCCCGGCCGGCGACGATGGGAATGCCCATGGTGGCGAAATAATTCGGGCTGACTTCGTTCATGTACGGCTCAGGATGGTCTCCCGGGCGCGGAGGGGTGTAGCCTTCCACCGTCATGCTGCTATCCCATTCGTCCCCTTCCAGAATTCGCAAGGAAGCGAGGCCGACGGACTGCACTCCGGGAATGGTCGCGAGCGATTCGGTCAGGCCGCGATAGAAAAGCTTGGTGCGCTCCGCGGTATAGCCGTTCAAGGCGGGATCCACTTCAAAACCGATCAAACGTTCGGCGGGAAATCCGGGGCCGAGCGTGCGCAGATTGTTCAGGCTCTTCACAAAGAGTCCTGCGCCTATCAGGAGCAGCAGGGAAAGAGTCACCTGCGCGGCGACGAGAGCCTTTCTGAGCGCGGAGTTTCCTCCGCCGACAACCGCGCCGGCTTGATCTTTCAGCGTCGGAGCGACATCCGGCTTGGTCGCCTGCAAAGCCGGTGCGAGTCCGAAGAGCAGTCCGGTGAACAGTGTCACGGCGATGGTGAATAGCAGGATGCGCAGATCCGGGGTGGTGGTGATTTTGAGAGATTGCGAATCGGAATGCAGGTACGCCGCCATCAGGAGCTGGTCGGCCCAAAAGGCGAAGATGAGACCGGCGACTCCTCCGAGAAATGCCAGCAGCAGGCTTTCGGTCAGGAGTTGAGAAATGATGCGGCCGCGGCCGGCGCCCATCGCCAAGCGGATCGCCATTTCCTTGTATCGGCCGGTGGCGCGGGCGAGCAGAAGATTCGCGAGATTGGCGCAGGCGATCAGCAAAACGGTGCCGGTGATGGCCATCAGCACCCAAAGCGGCGCGGTGAGCTGTTCGCGGACGTTCGACGGCCCTTGGGAGCCTGGGAGCACGTCGATGATGTTCTTGAGAAACTCCTGGCGCGTGAACTCGGACGCACGGCTGAAGGCGGGTTCCTGAACTTCCTGTTCCAGCATCGCGTGCATGATGGGCTGCAATCCCGCTTTCGCTTGAGCCTGGGTTACGCCGGGCTTCAATCGTCCGAAGGCATTTACCCAGCGGGTGCGCCGATCTTTCAGGAATTCCTTGTTATCCGGCATCAGATCCGGCTGCATCATGATGGGGATAAAAACTCTCGCCGCGTTGCCGAGGATAACATCGTCAAAACCCGGCTGCGCCACTCCGACCACGGTCAGGTTATGGCTGTTGACGATTATGTTTTTGCCCACCACTTGCGGATCTGCCGCGAAGCGCGTCTTCCAATAGTCGTAGCTCAGCACAGCCACTGGATGTCCGCTGGGAATGCGATCGTCATTCTCATTGAGCACGCGTCCCAGCGCCGCGCCGACGCCCAGGCCGGGGAAATAGGTGCCCGAAACCAGCGCCGCGTGAGCCAATTCAGTGTGGCCATCGAAATTGAGGCTGATTTCCCGGCTGAAGCGGCAGAACATGACGGAAAAGACTTGATTGCGATCCTGAAAATCGCGATACATCGGGTAGGAGATCGAGTTGCCGCCCCAGTTGCTGCCGTAATGGCGCCCGCGCATGGTGAGCAGCGTGAGTTCTTTGGGATTTTTGACCGGAAGCAGCCGCAACAGGATCTGGTCGAGCAGCGTGAAAATCGCCGTGTTTGCCCCGATGCCGAGGGCTAGTGAGAGGACCGCAACCGCTGTAAATACAGGAGCCTTGCGCAGGGAACGGAAGGCGTAACGGAGATCGCCCCAGAGGTTGCTCATGCGGAATGTACCGGACCTTTCAGGAATGGTTACGCGGTTCGAACAACAAAAGGTCCAGGCTAAATGTCACCCGCGTAGCCTCCGGCGGCTTCGATTGCATGGGGCGGTAGATCGAATGCAGGACGTCGCGAACGGCGTCCGCATCAAGATCGGCGACGTTTGTGACGCGGCTCTGGCGGATCAGCTTGAAATGGGGCCCGAATGTCTCGACGGTGCGGCCGATACGATCGCGGCCGGCGCCGCGGAGTTCAAGGAGATCCTCCGGCGCGGGAATCGCGACAAGAAGGCGCCCGTTGTCGCGCAATACGCAGCGAAATTCGGCGGCGTTCATGCGCGCCGTGATCGATAAAACCAGGGAAAATGAGTGATCGGCGAATGGTAACAGGAGATCGGCATTGGCCACGATCCATTCGCAGGCGGGATAGCGGCGCGCCGCGGCATCAATCGCGGCGGTCGAGATATCGACGCCATGGGCATCGAAACCAATTTCCCTGGCCAGCGTGCCGAGATAGAAACCGTCGCCGCAGCCGGCATCGAGAACAATGTCTTGAGGCGTGACTGCCGCGAGGCTGGCGATGCCGCGCAGCAGAGGCTCGGTTACGCCGAGGTCGTGCAAACGCCGGCGCCCGGCTACAGCCTCCGCCGTATCGCCCGGCTGGTCCGATCGCCGGTCCTGCGGCTGAAGCAGATTGACGTATCCGCTACGGGCGATGTCAAAAGAGTGGCCGCGCGCGCAGGCCAAGCGCCTCGCATCCCGAATAAGCGGCAGCCGGCAATTGCGGACCGGACAGAGCAGCATTCGTCAGGTCTTCTTCGCGCCGAAGCGGCGGCCAATGATCATCTTCACGAGCAGATGGTCCGACGCGCCTGTCAGGCCGATGCCTACGCCGAAGTTAAATTCCCAATCCTTGCTGAAATTGAGGTCGGTCACGGCGAAAATCTGCTGCATCTGCTCTCGTAGAGGATCGAAGCTGGTCACTGGACCGACCGATCCGTAATATTCGAATCCGGCGTTGACCACTTTGGTTATGTCGTAGCCTACTTTCACGTTCGGCGAAAAGACCAGGCCCTCCGGCACCGAAGGACCGTGAAAGGAGCGGTCCAGCGACGGATTAAAGGCCATATACAGCTTGCCCACCGTTTTGTCGACAATCGGCCGGATCTCAAGCGTCCAGGTATCGGGTGAATAGACCGCCCGCTGGTAGCCGAACTCCAGCGACAGGCTGACGCCCACCGGCCATTTCCAATCCTCCGGAACGCGCACGCGCGGACGGATATGATCGCCCACGTACTGCCACCCGACGCGCGAATCGGCGCTCGAGAAAACGTAATATCCCAACTCAAACCACTCATTGAAGCCGTGCGTGATCTCGACGGTTTCGTGCAGTTGATGTTCGGTGGGGTACATGCCGTCGACCACCGCTTTCACGCCGATGAAGGTGAAGTTGCTGTGCAGCTCCACCATGGTATTTCCGGGCTCCACGAGATCGGAGCCGTAAACCTGAATTTCATAACTGCCCTGGGCATGTGCGATTCCAGCGCACAAAGCGAGCGCGGCGAGAAGACCCTTCATTGAGCCTAGTCTACGACGTGCAGGGTCTTCTTCAGCCACACGATCATTTCCGGTTGCCAGTGCTGCTTTTCGGGCGCCTTCCAGTTCGACATGCCGTGGCCGCCGCCCTCGATGGTGATCAGTTCGCAGGACACGCCCGCTTTATGCATTGCGTCGCACATCGCGGGCGATTGATCGTACGGCACCTGATCGTCCTTGGTGCCGTGAATGCAAAGAAACGGAGGCATTCCTTTGTGAACCGCGGCGATCGGCGCGAGCGACCACAGCTTGGCGAGACCGGCGTCATCCAGAGCATCGACGCCGAAAAAATGGATGCCGCCGCCGTTGGCCGCGTGGCGATTAATGCTGGTCATATTGAAACGCTCCGGATGATCGCGCCGCGCCAGGGCGAGCTTTCCGTAATCGACGGGGCCGTAAAAGTCCACCACTGCGGCGACCTTGGTATCCGGCGTCTCATGCGTTCCGGCGTAGTTAACCAGAAGGCCCCCGGCCGATTCGCCGATGATTGTGATTTTCGATACGTCCACGCGATACTTTTTGGCGTTGTCCTTCAGCCAGCGAATCGCGGTGCTGACGTCTTCCCGCGCATCGACGAATTTGAATTTGGGCGCCATGCGGTAGTCGATGCTGAACCAGGCGAATCCGGCATTGGCCAGCGGCTCAAACAGAGGGCGCGGGTTAGTGCTCTTGCTGCCTTCATCGAATCCTCCGCCGTGGATGAGAATTGCGGCGGGAAATGGCCCGGGCCCATCGGGCACATGCAGGTCGAGCAACAGTGGAGTCCCACCTGGGTGTCCATATCCAACGTCTTTTTGATCCATCTTCTGGTTCATTTTCTGATCAGCGCCCAGCGCCGTCAGGCCGGTGATCGCCAAAACGGCGATCGATTTTTGCAGCAGTGTCACAGGGATGCTCCTTTATATCCGATCAGCAGTCTATGGATATAGAATAGAACCCAACGGGGATTAATGGACGACATCGGGCGTTACCGGATCATCGGGGAACTGGGCAGCGGCGGCATGGGCATCGTCTACCGCGCCTACGATCCTGTTCTGGGCCGCGAGGTGGCCATCAAGACTCTCAAGCTGAGCGAGCTTTCCGATCCCGCCGAACGCGAAGCTCTCCGCGAACGGCTGGGACGCGAAGCGCGGGCCGCGGCGGCGCTTTCGCACCATGGGATCGTCACCATCCACGACGTGGTGCAGCAGGGCGACCTCATCTGCCTGGTCATGGAGCGGATTGAAGGGCAGACACTTGCCCACGTCCTGCTCACGCAGCCGCCGCTCGATGTCAATACGGTTTTCCGCATCATCCGCGAAGCCGCCTCTGCCCTCGATTACGCTCATCGAAAAGGCATCGTTCATCGCGATATTAAACCCGCCAACATCATGCTCGATGAGAGCGGCGCGGTAAAGATCGCCGATTTCGGCATCGCCAAGATCACCACGTCGAACACCCGGACCCAGTCGGCTAGCGGACTGATCGTCGGCACGGCCGGATATATGTCCCCGGAGCAGTTGCGCGGGGCCACGATCGAGGGCCACGCCGATCAGTTCTCGCTCGCGGTGGTCGCCTACGAGATGCTGGTGAACCGCCGTCCCTTCATGGCCGATTCGCTGATTGCTCTGACGCATCAGGTGGTTTTCGAGGAGCCGCCCACGCTATCGACATTGCGCCCAGGCCTCGGCGTATTGGCCGATGCGGTGTTTCACAAAGCGCTTGCGAAAAATCCGGCCGACCGTTTTCCCACCTGTTCCGCATTTGCGGCTGCATTGGAATCCCAGATCAACGCCGCGATCAGTGCGCCGACCCTGGCATTCCAGGCGGCGCCGCTTGCGCCGCAAAATCCAACACAAAATCCAACACAACAGCGGGCCCCTGCGCGTTCCGGATGGGTGACGGCCGTCATTGCAATCGTCGCGATTCTCGTGATTGCGGGAGTCGCGGCAGTCTACTTCTTTCGGCGAACGCCTGCCGTGCAGCAGGCTCCTGCCAGACAGCCCGATCCTCCGCCGATTGTCGCGGCGAAAACTGCGCCAGTGGTCGAACAGCCTGAACCGGTGAAGCCTTCGCCGGATCCGCCGGCTTCGAATCCCGCGAAGGCGAAAGCTCCCGTGGCAACCGCGGTGCTAAAAGCCGGGACCGTTCGCGTGAATAAAAAGGACGGACAGAAATATGTCTGGATCCCGCCCGGCAGCTTCGTGATGGGCTGTGTTCCCGCCGACCAGGAATGCGGCGCTGCCGCGAAGCCGGCCCATCACGTGACCATCACCACCGGATTCTGGATGGCGCAGACCTTGACGACCGTCGCTTCGTACAAAGCGTTCAGCGAAGCCACCCAGCGCGAAATGCCCAAGACTCCCAAGTTCAACCCGAAGTGGGCGCTCCCCGATCATCCGATGGTGGAGTTGAGCTGGGATGACGCGACCGCCTACTGCTCCCGCGCCGGAGGCCGTCTGCCGACCGAAGCGGAATGGGAATACGCCGCCCGAGGGGATTCGCCTGGAACCGTGTTTCCCTGGGGCAACGATCCTTCGCACGACCTCGCTAATTTCGGCGAAGGAACCAGTGGAAACGACGAACAGGGCGCGGTCGGAGGAAAGGACCAGTGGATCAACACGAGTCCGGTGGCGAGTTTCGCGCCCAATGGATTCAAGCTATATGACATGGTCGGCAATGCCAGCGAGTGGTGCTCGGACTGGTCTTCGCCGTCGTACTATCGCCAATCGCCGGAAAAAGATCCCAAAGGTCCGGAGACCGGCACCTTCCGGATCGTGCGCGGGGGATCGTGGAAAAGCCCCGCCAGATTCATGCACATCTCCTTTCGAGGGAACCGCCCGCCGCAGGAACGCGGATTGACCACTGGATGCCGGTGCGTGGTGAACACGCTGCCGTGACCACGGAGTTAAATTAGGATTATGTGCCGCAGTATAAAAGTTTTGAGGAGCGTCGAGCCGCCGGCCACGCACGATGATATTTCCGCCGCCGCGCTCCAGTTCGTGCGCAAAGTCAGCGGTTACCGCAAACCCTCCCGCGCCAATGAGCAGGTATTCAATCGGGCTCTGGTCGAAATCGCCGGCTCCGTCGAACGTCTGCTAACGGACCTAAGCTCGACGCCTGCCAAGCAAAGTAAAACTACCGGCCAGAGCCAGCACCGCGCCGCCGATCAGCCATAGCCAGTTATGGAAATCGGCAGGACCGTCAAAGCTCACCGCCGGCGAGAGCAGCACGCCCTTCACCTGCATTCCCAAAACATAAACGGACCACAGAGGCAGCAGGAAGCGAAGCGTGCCGGTGACCGCCAGAAGGACGCTTAACAGGCCCGCGATTCCCAATCCGGCCAGCCAATAGTTCAGCTCGGGGCCATGCCAGGGCAGCGTTTCAAGCTTCAAATGGTTTGCTCCGGAGAGAATCGCTACCGTTCCTAATGCCAGCAGCGCCAGGGAAAGAATGGTGTGAAACAGGTAACAAAAGGCGCGTAGCAACCAGGCGATCGCTTTCATGTGTTCGTCATTGTATCAGCCATATAGATTCTAAGGTGTGTCACAATTGAATCATGCGCTTTCTCGCCGTTTTATTCGCGCTCAGCTTGCGGGCGGAGATTCCGAAGCCGCAGGCTCTTGAAAATATCAAGCAATTCGCGTTGACTCATCTGGACAAGGAAGCCAACTTTTCCTGCACACAAGCAGCGTTTCCGGGCACTGCGAAAGCCATCACCGTGGAGTTTTCCGGGACGCATCGGGGCGCCGCGCCGGGCATCGACGCCGCCAGTCTGCTACAGGAAGTGTTCGCCGTTTCGAGTGGAACCCAGTTTGCGTTCGACCACTGGGGATTGATCGGCGGAAAGCGTGTGGCCGCCTACCGTTACAGCTATCTGATCAACGGGAAAACCCATGCCGGGTTGCTTTACGCCGACGCAAATACGGGCGCAATTTCGCGCGTGGTTTTCCGGGGAACCGCGCCGGCTCATCTTTTCTGTTCGGCTGAGGGACGATAGAATTGACAAAGGGGTTATTCTAGATCGATGACACCGCGCAGCAGGCAGCTCCTGCACGAGATCGTCGAGGCGTATATCCATAGCGGAGAGCCGGTCGCTTCGCGCGCGGTGGGCGGACATCAGCGCCTCAGCGGCGCGTCGATTCGCAACATCATGGCCGATCTGGATGAGGAGGGCTATCTGTCGCAGCCCCATACATCCGCCGGCCGCGTTCCCACTGAAAAAGCGTTCCGCAGTTACGTTGAATCGTTAAGTCTGCGCCGTCTGGCCGCTGTCGAGATCGAGCGGCTGCGCTCCGAATTCGGACGCCTTGGCACTGTTGAAGAGCGTATTGAGCGTACTTCGCGCATGTTGACGGAAATGACGCAGGGCGTCGGCCTGGCAGCCACCATTCCGCGGGCAAGGCCGGCGCTGGACCGGATCGAGTTGATTGCCCTTCCCGACCGCAGAGTGCTAATGGTCGTGGTCACTCAGGACCGGCAGGTGCGCAATCGCGTGGTTGGCCTGGAGGAGCCGGTATCGGCCGGCGAGCTCGAGTCGATCCGCAACTATATCAATCAGAATTTTTCCGGATGGTCCCTCGAAGACGTTCGCGCGGAACTGGCGCGCCGGTTGCGCCACGCGAGCGCGACTTATGACGCCATTTTGCGGAAATTAACGGTGTTATACGCCAAGGGACTACTCGACCTGCCGCCCGCGCCGGAGGTTCATATGGAGGGCGCTAGCAATCTGGTGGGCCTCGATCTACACCTGACCAAGGAAAAGATGCGCGAGCTGTTCCGCACGCTGGAAGAAAAGAAACGTGTGCTCGAACTGCTTGACCGTTTTCTCGAAAGCCCGGCCGGCGAAATTGGGGTCCACGTCGGCTTGAGCGAGATGCATCCCTCGATGGGCGAGTTGTCTATTATCGGCTTACCGGTCACGCTACCCAGCGGGATTTCCGCGGTGATCGCCGTTCTGGGTCCGATGCGGATGAACTATGTACGGGTGATGTCGGCCGTACAACACGTGGGCCAGGCGTTTCGCGACGCCTGAGTCGGCGTAGAAATGGCGCGAATCCGAGTCCGCGCCATCCTGATTTTAGACTTGTTCCATTTCCCGCTGCGGTGCGGATTCCAGCACCGCTCCCGAAACTTCCGTCAGCTTCGAATCGGCGGCCTTCTCTTCTTCAAGCGTCTGTTCCAGCAGATCCACGGCGTCCTGGTTGCCCAGTTTCTCAGCCCATGCCTTCGCCGTGCCGTAGGCTGAAATTTCATAGTGTTCGACTTTCTGGGCAGCCGCGATGATCGCCAGATCGCTGAGTGTTCCTTCGTCTTTCGCCGCCTCCCCGCCTTCTTCAATCAATCCGCGAATCGCCTTGCATGCCTTGGCACGCGGCTTTTCGTCGAATAGCGCGAAGACCTGCTCTAATCGCTCCACATGATGCTTGGTCTGTTCCAGGTGGCCGCGAATTGCTTCAGCCAACTCCTCCGAATCGGCTGCCTTCGCCATCTTCGGAAGGGCCTTGACTAGATGTTTCTCGGCATCATATAAATCCCGCAAATGATCGATAAGGACTTCTTCCAAGGTATTAAGTTTCATGGTGGACCTCTACTGCATGGATCGCGACCAGCAACAAATGTTACTCAAATCGGCTTAAGGTACAGGCTCCGCCGCCACCGCGTCCCGGACAGCGGATTTGACGGCGTGCTTCACCGCATCCTTCACACTGTCCTGGAGCTCTTCGGCGTCCAGCGCAAGTTCCAGGGAGTTCGCGCCCAGCTCCTGGATCGCCTGCTCGATCATCGGTGTTACTGGCGGCAGATCCTTCACAATAGCCTTGGCTACCTTCTTTGCCACTCTACTGGTCGGGGTCACTTCCTTGTCCAGCTTGGCTTCCTCAGCGCTTTTCCAATCGTCAAAAAATGTCTTTGCGATGCTCGCAACAATGGCCGCATCCTCAAATATGATTCCAACTTCCCGCCGCCGGTCCAGCTCCACTGTTCGCAGACTCTGACTGCCGAGGAAGGCGTGTGTATGGTCCCGGAGAATCACCCGCGTGTGAAGACGCATGTCGTGCAGCTTCGCCACCTCGATCACCGTGGAATGGCGGGTGCATCGGCCGAGGATCTTCACTTCAACACCGCTCTTTCTTCGTTCCTCCAAGGCGCGGATCATCGCCGGATCGCTGATGCACGGGTCGTAAATATGAAGCTCCTTCTTCGCATCCTTTAGAAACGCCAGCAGTTCGCGGCGGGCATTGGCGGGGCTGACCACCAACCAGTTCAGACCGGCGGTATATGGCTGGCGCTTCATATCCATTTCGAACAGCTTTGCCGCTTCCTCGACCGCGCTTTGATCGTCGGTGATGATGCCGAAACTGCGGCTCTGCTCGATATCAAGATAGGTAAAATTGAACGCCAGGAGAAACAGTTCGCGCCGGTCGATGATGATGTACTTGGCGTGATAGCGCACCAGGTCGTCCGCGGTGCGCGCCACGGTGACCCCCGCTTCCAGCAGACGGGCTTCGAGATCACGGAGCCGTTTTTCGCCTCCCCGATTGGTGCTGGCAATCAAGGCGCGCACCTGCACCCCGCGATTCACCGCGTTGATCATCGCGCGCTCCAACTCCTTGCGGTCGAAACGGAAGATCGCGACATCGACGGTTTCCGTAGCCGAATTGACGGCACTAATGATGGTATTCACACCATCGCCGGGCTGTGTCAGTAGTCTCACGCCGATTCTTCTAGCAATCGAATGACAATAATGGCACTGTCCTTGCTAGGAACTCTTTCGATGAAGGGGTTATGAGCAATATGCGCAAGCGCTTCAACAAGATGACCATTTCGCTGATTGTTCTCTTTGCGGGACTGACTGCACCGGGACAAAACAAATTTGCCGATGGGAGTGTTAAAAATGCGCAAGGAGCCGTCTGGACGGACCCCGGTGACATTGAGTCGCGCAACCTGTTTTATGGTCCGGGTGGTAAGGAGCATCAGCCGGCCGGAACGAATTTCACTTTTGTCGATGAGGATATGAACGGCACTAATCCGAAATACAACGTGAAAGATCAGGACGGCGTGAAGTGGAAAATCAAACTGGGCGCGGAGGCGCAACCGGAAACGGCGGCATCGCGACTCCTGTGGGCGGTCGGATATTTCGCCAATGAAGATTACTTTCTTCCCGATCTGCATGTCACAGATCTGCCGGCCAAGGTCCATCGCGGCGAGAACTTGATCGGAGCCGACGGCGAGATGCAAAACGTTCGGCTGAAGCGCCATATAAAAGGTGAAGAGAAAGTCGGCACTTGGTCCTGGAAGGACGCTCCTTTCGCCAAGACCCGTGAATGGAACGGGTTGCGGGTCATGATGGCGCTGATTAACAACTGGGATGTCAAGGACGAAAACAACTCCGTTTACCAGGAGGGACCGGACCGGATCTACATGGTCAGCGATCTGGGCGCGAGCTTTGGAACGACCGGTTACAATCCCCGTCAGGAAACCTCAAAAGGGAATCTGAACGGATACGACGACTCGCACTTCATTACCAAGAAAACTAAGGAATATGTCGACTTCGGCGTTCCCTCGCGGCCGGCGCTTTTTATTGTCTTCAACCCGGCTGAATTTATTCCTCGGATGAACCTGCGGTGGATCGGGAAGCAAATTCCCCGCGACGACGCCCGCTGGATGGGACAGTTGCTGGCGCGTCTGTCTCAGGAACAGATTCGCGATGCTTTCCGGGCCGCGGGCTATACGCCGGAACAGACGGAAGGTTTCCGCATCGTGGTGCAGCGGCGCATCGCGGAACTAGCGGCTCTCTGAGGCGACTTCAAACTGGATGCGATGCAATTCGGCATACAGACCGCCGCTTTTCAGCAGCTCCTCATGTTTGCCGCTTTCGACAATCGTTCCCTCTTTCACGACGTAGATCTTGTCGGCGCGCTGAATGGTGGAAAGGCGATGCGCAATGACGATCGACGTCTTTCCCATCATCAGCCGATCCAGCGCTTCAAATACCAGTTGCTCCGAAGCGGCGTCGAGCCCGGAGCTGGGCTCATCGAGAATCAAAATCGGAGTGTTTCGAATCACGGCTCGCGCGATGGCGATCCGTTGGCGCTGGCCGCCTGAAAGAGTGACGCCGCGTTCTCCGATCATCGTATCGTAACCCTGCGGCATCTTCTCAACGAACTCATGCGCATTGGCGAGCTGCGCCGCTTTGAGAATTTCTTCGCGGCTCGCATCCGGCTTTCCGTAGGCGATATTGCGCCAGATGGGTGCATGGAACAGAACCGTGTCCTGCAACACGAAGCTCACTTGGTCCCGAATGGACTTTTGCCGCAGCCGCCGCACATCCTCCCGATCAATCCTGACAATGCCAGAATCAGGATCGTAAAAACGTGGAATCAGGCTGATAATCGTGCTCTTCCCTGCCCCGGTCGGTCCCACCAGCGCAGTCACCTTACCGGTTTCAATCTTAAAGCTCAGGTCTTTGAGGACCGGCCGATCCGGCTCATAGCCGAAAGTGACGCGATCGAATTCAATCTCGCCGTGGAGCTTCCCGGCGCGGCGCGCTCCCGGCATATCCTTCACTTCCCGTTCCGATTCCAGGACTTCCTGAATACGCTCGTATGCCACGGAGGCCTTCGCGTAGGTGTCGGTCATCTTCGAAATATCCTGCATCGGCTTGTACATTTTTCCCAGGTACCAGATGAAGAGGATCAGCGTCCCCGCATCCAGCGTCCCCTGAATCACCATGCGCGCGCCGAACCACAGCACCAGACTGGTGCCGATACCGACGATAATCTCGACAAAAGGCGCCAGCCTGGCTTTGATATTGCGCGCGCGGAGCGCGATTTCGACGCTTTCGAGGCTCTGCTCCTCCAAACGCTGCTGCTCGTAGTCTTCGCGCGCGAACGCCTTCACCACATGCATCGAAGTGAGAACCTCCTGCACGATCGAGACAATCTGACCCTCTTTTTTTCGCACCTCCCGGGAAGATTTCTTAATCAGACGGGTATAACGAAACACCACTAGAAACAGCACCGGCGTGATCGAGAGGGCGATCAGGGTGAACTGCCAATTCATGCAGAACATGATCGTGACCATGCCGGCCAGGGTCAGGCAATCAATCAGAACGCCGAGTAAACCGGAGGTGACAAAGCTTTGCACCGAATCGATATCGCTGGTAACACGGCTGATTAAATCGCCGGTCTGCGTTTCATCGTGGAAAGATAGCGAGAGGCGCTGAATGTGCGCGTAAAGCGTACGCCGCAGATCGTGCATCACCCATTGGCCCACGGTGGTGGTGCAGGATTTTTCAAGGTACGAAAAAAGCGCTCCACAAACAGCAATCACTAACGCGGAAATCGCCGCTATTTTGAGGATCAACAGCTTGTTGTCGCCCGCCATCGAATAAATCAAGTGATTCAGCCAGCCGTTTTGTATTGCTCTTGACTTCAAAATGTCATCGAAGACAATTTTCAACGGCCAGGGACCCAGCAAGTCCGCGGCTCCCTCTCCGATCGCTGCGGCGAACGCAATCACCAGCAGGCCCGAATAGGGCTTGAGGAGTTTCAGGAGAGTAAGACGCTTGGCTGGCTGCACAGGGGGGAGATTATGAAAATGATCTTTCTGTTACCCAATTGCCGCCAGCCACGCGGCGAGCGCGGCAAATTTCTGATCCTGCTGCCAAGGCGGTCCCATAATTTTGCTCAACTCATTCAGCATTCGTTGGAGATTCTCGGGCGTCATGCCGAACTTGCGGCCGGCGAGATCAAACAATTCCTTTTCTTTGATTCTAACCACGGGCAATCCGCAGGAAACGGCCGAATGGAGGACGACCTCCCGAAAAAACTCGCCTTCGGCGGTGTGGATTGCCGGATGGGAGGCGAGTGTGGCTGCGAGCGTCGCCGCGGGACGGCCGGAACCAGTGAGGACGGCGCAGCACCGGACGCGATCGCCGCCGATTCGCTTGAGCGCGGTTTCAAGCGACGCGGAGGCCACTGCATGGCAGGCTTCGCGGCACTCCTCCAAAAAGACGCGGCCACGGTCGGCGCCTAGCTCGCGGGCGGCGTGATACGGCTGGATCGGACCGCGCTCCAGCGCTTCGGCGATTTGGATGCGTTGCCGATCCACAATCACCGGCCGGGAAGGCGACCCGGCCACGGCCACCATCGCGGCCCAGCCAGAGTGGACCCGGAATCCAAGCGAGATTTTGGGCGGAGACGGCATCGCCTTAATTTATCGTAGAAACACTTTTTATCTTCGTTGATCTACTTAACGAGGTGCTGCACGCACAGCCCGGGCTAACTCGCTTTTTCGCCCAACGCGGCTCGGTGTGCGAAAAGTGAATGGGCGACGAGAATACCGAAGAGAAGAAGACCGAAGAAAAGAAAACCGAAGAGAAAAACGACGGTAATCTAACTGACGGCGAGATCGCGTCAGAGCCCCAAAAATCAGAAGGCAAGAAAGAGCCGGAGCCTCCGCAGGAAGAGCCGCGCAAAAAAAACCCGCGTCGTAAATGGTTCTGGGCCGCGGCATTCGTGATACTGGTACTTCTAATCGTCCTGCTCATAGTTCACTTCAGAAGCGAAGAGAAGGCAGCAGCAGCAAAGAAAGCAGCCGCGGCGAAACAGGCGGGTGCTGCCATTACGGTAGGCAAATCCACCACCGGCAATATCAATATATATGTGGATGCTCTGGGAACCGTAACGCCGATCTATACGGTCACGCTTTACAGCCAGATTACAGGCCGGGTGATGGCGGTTCACTATAGCGAAGGCCAAATAGTGAAAACGGGCGATCCGCTGGTTGAGATCGATCCGCAGCCATATGAAGCGACGCTGACGCAGGCTGAAGGAGCTTTGGAGCACGATCAAGGAGTCCTGGCGCAAGCGCGCATGGATCTGGCGCGATACCAGGCCGCCTACGCCAGAAATGCCATCGCCAAACAGCAACTCGACGATCAGGAGCAGGCCGTCCGGCAGGATGAGGGCACGGTCAAAGCGGATCAGGGAACGGTGGCCTACGATCAGGTGCAGTTGGCCTATTGCCATATCGTCGCTCCCATCAACGGACGGGTGGGACTGCGGTTGGTCGACCCGGGAAATACTGTCTTTTCGGGTAGTTCTTCCACGCTGGTGGTCATTGCCCAACTCCAGCCGATCACGGTGGTGTTCAACGTATCGGAGGACGATCTTCCGCAGGTCCAGGCCCAGTTGAAGGGCGGAACCGTGCTGAATGTGGACGCCTTCAACCGGGCGAACGACAAGCAGCTGGAATCCGGCAAGCTGACCTCCTTCGACAACCAGGTCGATACCACCACGGGAACCGTGAAGTTCCGCGCCACGTTCCCCAATAAGAATCTCTCCCTGTTTCCGAATCAGTTCGTGAATGCGCGGTTGCTGGTGCGGACGCTGCGCAATGTCACGCTGGTTCCCTCGGCAGCGGTACAGCACAACGGCACAGCCTCGTTTGTCTACGTCGTCCAGCCGAACAATACCGTGAGCGTGCAAACGATCACTACCCAGACCAGCAACGAACAGGTGACCGCCGTGCAGGGAATCAATTCCGGAGTGACTCTGGCCACCAGCGGATTCGACCGGCTCGAAAATGGAGTCCCTGTAACGGTGCGAACCCAGGCTTCCGGTCAGGCGCCCGCCGCCGGTAATTCAACTCCATGAATCCCTCGCGGCAATTTATTCTCCGTCCGATTGCGACGGCTTTGCTGATGGTCGCGCTGTTTCTGGCAGGCGGAGCCGCCTATTTTCAACTTCCGGTTTCGGCCCTCCCCGAAGTGGATTACCCGACCATCCAGGTCCTCACGTATTACCCTGGCGCGAGTCCGGATGTGGTTGCATCGGCTGTAACCGCGCCTCTGGAACGGCAGTTTGGCCAAGTGGCCGGATTGAGCCAGATGACCTCCACCAGCGCGGGCGGCGAGTCGATTATCGTCATGCAGTTCCAGCTCAGCCTGAATATCGACGTGGCGGAGCAGGAAGTACAGGCGGCCATCAACGCCGCGCAAAGCTATCTGCCCGCCAACCTGCCCACACCGCCGATTTACAGCAAGTCGAATCCAGCCGATGCGCCTGTTCTGACGCTGGCGCTGACTTCGAACGAAATGGCCCTTTCCCAGGTCGAGGACCTGGCGGATACCCGGCTCGCTCCAAAGATTTCTCAGATCACGGGCGTGGGTCTGGTCAGTATTTCGGGCGGCCAGAAGCCCGCCGTGCGGATCCAGGCTAACCCGACCGCTCTCGCCTCCTATGGGATCAATCTGGAGGACCTGCGCAGCGCACTGACTGGGAGTAGCCTGAACTCGGCGAAAGGGAACTTCGACGGGCCAGCGCAGGATTACACCATTAACGCCAACGACCAGCTAATAACCAGCGGCGATTACAAGTCGGTGGTGGTGGCCTATCGCAATGGCGCTCCGGTAATGCTCAGCCAGGTCGCGCATGTGGTCGACGGAGTGGAAAATTCCAAGCTCGCGGCATGGGTGAATTACACTCCGGCCGTGATCCTGAATATTCAGCGGCAGCCCGGAGCGAACACCATTCAGGTGGTCGACAGCATCGAGAAGCTTCTGCCGCAGCTTGAAACCACTCTTCCGAGAGCGGTGCATGTGCAGATCGTAACCGACCGAACCACGGCAATCCGCGCCTCAGTGAAAGACGTCGAGTTCGAGCTGATGCTCACCATCGCGCTGGTGGTGATGGTGATTTTCCTGTTCCTGCGCAGCCTCTCCGCCACCATTATCCCTAGCGTCGCGGTGCCGCTTTCGCTGGTCGGAACCTTCGGCGTGATGTACCTGGCGGGCTACAGCCTGGACAATCTCAGCATGATGGCGCTCACCATCTCGACCGGATTCGTGGTAGATGACGCCATCGTCATGATCGAGAATATCAGCCGTTATATAGAGGAAGGCGATAAACCGCTGGAGGCGGCGTTGAAAGGATCGGAACAAATCGGCTTCACGATTCTGTCCCTCACCGTGTCGCTGATCGCGGTGCTGATCCCGCTGCTTTTCATGGGCGATATCGCGGGACGCCTGTTCCGTGAGTTCGCGGTGACCCTCGCCGTGACTATCATTTTATCGGCCTTCGTTTCTTTGACCCTGACGCCGATGATGTCCGCGCGTCTGCTCCGTTACACGCCTCCGGAAAAGCAAGGCCGTTTTTATAACGCCTCGGAGCGCGTCTTTCAGCGGATCATCGCGTTCTACGGCCGCACTTTGAAGTTCGTTCTCGGCTACCAGACAATCACCCTGCTGGTAGCCGTCGTCACCCTCGCGCTGACCGCCGTGCTGTATATCATTATTCCCAAGGGTTTCTTCCCGACCCAGGATACGGGGATTCTTCAGGGAATCTCGCAAACATCCGCCACCACGTCCTTCGCATCGATGACCGAACAGCAGCAGGCGCTGGCCAAAGTGCTGTTGGCCGATCCCGCGGTCGAGAGCATCTCGTCGTTTATCGGAGCCGACGGGACCAATACGACGCTCAACAGCGGCCGTATTCAGATCAACCTGAAACCGCTCGATCAGCGCAAAATGACCGCCACCGCGGTAATTAACCGGCTGGGACCGAATCTGGCGAAGGTGCCGGGGGTCAAACTTTACATGCAGCCGGTGCAGGACCTCACCGTTGACGACCGCGTCAGCCGCACCGAGTATCAATATACGCTCGAAGACCCCAATCAAGCGGAGCTGAACGGAGTGGTCCACGACTTCGTCCAAAAACTGCAGCAGTTGCCGCAACTGGCCGACGTCGTTACCGATCAGCAACTGGGCGGCGTGGCAGCCGCTCTGGTCATTGACCGCGCCACTGCCTCGCGCTTCGGCATTACGCCCGCCACCATCGACAACACTCTTTATGACGCCTTCGGGCAGCGCCAGATCAATACCCTTTACACGCAGGTGAATCAGTACCACGTCATTCTGGAGACGGACCCCAAGTTCCAGAAGGATCCCCAAAAACTGCGCGATATTTATATTCAATCCACGTCGGTCGGCACCGCGCCGGCAGCGATTGTGTCTAGCAGCGCGGGCTCGTCCTCGGGAGCCGGCTCCGGAGCTGCCGCATCCACAGGAAATGCGCTGCTGACGGCTTCGTCAATTACCAGCGCTTCGTCGGGGACCACATCCTCGAACTCGGCGCTCTCCGCGTCGAATCAAAGCACGACGTCGAGTCCCACCACCGTCAACACCAGCTCCGCGCTTTCGCCGTCTTCGACCGCTACTTCGAGCGCGACTGTGTTATCGTCCACCAGCACCTCAACCGGCACGTCGTCGGGTGCGACAACTTCTCTGAGTGGTACTTCGCGCCCGGCGTCGACGAGTACAGCGTCATCCGGCGGAGGCGGAAGCGGCGCGTCCAGTTCCGGAACGCCCGCGCCTTCGGTTCCCGTGCCCCTCAGCGCCTTCACTCACTTCGAGCCGCAGAGCGAGGCTCTCTCGATTAATCATCAGGGACAGTTTCCGGCGGTCACGATTTCTTTCAATCTGGGCACCGGCTACTCGCTCGGCCAGGCGTTGGACGCTATTAACAAAGTCATCGCCAATGCCAAGTTCCCGCGCAGCGTGGTCGCCAATTATCAAGGAACCGCCTCCGCCTTCGAAGGCTCGCTCTCGAACGAAGGCCTGCTGATCCTCGCCGCTCTGGTCACCGTCTATATCGTGCTCGGCGTGCTGTATGAGAGTTTCGTTCATCCGATCACTATTCTTTCCACTCTGCCCTCGGCGGGTGTGGGAGCCCTGCTGGCGCTGATGCTCTTCAACCTGGACCTCGATATCGTCGCCATTATCGGCATCATCCTGCTGATCGGCATTGTGAAAAAGAACGGCATCATGATGGTCGATTTCGCCCTCGAAGCGGAGCGCAAGGAGAACAAGAGCGCCACCGACGCCATCTATCAGGCGTCTCTGCTGCGCTTCCGTCCGATCATGATGACCACCATGGCGGCGCTGCTCAGCGGGCTCCCTTTGGCGCTCGGCTCCGGCATTGGCTCGGAGCTGCGCAAGCCGCTCGGCGTGGCCATGGTCGGCGGTCTGATCTTCAGCCAGGTGCTGACCCTTTACACCACGCCGGTCATCTATATCTTCTTCGACAATCTGGGCGCGCGATTCTCCCATAAGCGAAAAGAAGCCGCCGGGCAGTCGAACAATAAGCCGCAGACGAACAAGGAGCCGCAGCCGGCATGAATCCCTCGCGAGCCTTCATCGCACGCCCGGTTGCGACGACCCTCCTTACGGTCGCGGTGGCTCTGGCCGGAGCGTTGGCTTTCACGGTGCTGCCTGTGTCTCCGCTGCCGCAGGTGGATTTCCCCACCATTACCGTGGCCGCCTCCCTGCCCGGCGCCAGTCCGGATATTATGGCGTCTTCGGTCGCCACTCCTCTCGAACGGGCGTTCGGCTCCATCGCCGGCGTAACCGAGATGACCTCCTCGAGTACGCTCGGCACCACCAGTATTACTCTCCAGTTCGATCTCAGCCGGGACATCAACGGCGCCGCTCGGGATGTCGAGGCAGGCATCAACGCCGCGCGCACTTACCTTCCCGCGAATCTGCCGGCCAACCCGACCTATCGCAAGGTGAATCCCGCGGACTCGCCCATTCTGGTGCTGGGCCTGCAATCGGACGTCTATGACGTTCCCACGCTCTACGACGAAGCCTCGACTGTGATCTCCCAGCGCATCTCGCAGATTTCCGGCGTCGGCCAGGTGACCGTCGTCGGAGCCTCGCTGCCCGCTGTGCGCATTGAATTGAATCCGAACCAGCTCGCCAGCTACGGCATCAGCCTGCCGCAGGTGCAGCAGATCGTTTCCGGCCAGAACTCGAACTCCGCCAAAGGCCAGATCGCCGACGGAAACACCACTGCGGACATCCTTGCCAACGACCAGATTTCGAAAGCGGTCGACTATAAACCGCTGGTCGTCGGGTATCACAACGGAGGCGTGGTGCGCTTGCAGGATGTCGCCGATGTGGTCGATTCCCAGCAGACCGTGCGGCAAGCGGGATATCTGAATGGCAAGCCATCCGTCAACATGATCATCTTCCGCCAGCCGGGAGCCAACATCATCACCACCGTCGACGCGGTGAAGGCCGCGATCCCTTCCTTGCAGGCCTCCATTCCCATCGGCGAGCACCTGATCACCATTCTCGACCGTACGCTGACCATACGCGCTTCGGTCAACGATATTGAGATGACGCTGGTCATCTCCGTGGTTCTTGTCATCCTGGTGGTCTTCCTCTTCCTGCGGAACGCCCGGGCCACGCTCATCCCCGCTATCGCGGTTCCAGTCTCGCTCATCGGAACCTGCGCCATCATGTATCTTTGCGATTTTTCCCTGGACAACCTTTCGTTGATGGCGCTCGCCATCGCCAGCGGTTTCGTCGTCGACGATGCGATTGTCGTCATGGAGAACATCGCACGGCATCTCGAAGAAGGGAAAACGCCGCTCCAGGCCGCTCTGCAAGGCGCGCAGGAGATCGGCTTCACCGTTTTCTCGATCAGCATTTCATTGATCGCCGTATTCATCCCGCTGCTTCTCATGGGCGGTATCATCGGCCGCCTGTTCCGGGAATTCGCGATTACGCTTTCGGCGGCGATTCTGGTATCGATGGTCATCTCTCTCACGACCACTCCCATGATGTGCTCCCGAGTTCTGGTGGCCGATAAGGACATTAAACACGGCAAGCTTTACGATTGGAGCGAGCGGGGCTTCAATAGAGTGCTCAACGGCTATAAAAGCAGTTTGGGCTGGGTGCTGGATCATCCCGCGCTGCTGCTGATCGTGTTCCTGTGCACCTTGGGGCTGAACGTCTTCCTCATGCTGAAAATCCCCAAAGGATTCTTTCCGCAACAGGATACCGGAGTGTTGCAGGGCGGAATGCTGGGGCCGCAGGACACCTCGTTTTACGCGATGCGCACAGCCGTGCAGCAGGCCGTGAGCATCATCAAGGCGGACCCCGGCGTTCAGAATGTCATGGGTTTTACGGGAGGACAGGGCGCAACCAATAGCGGCTTCGCGTTTGTCGCGCTGGCGCCTCTGAATCAGCGTAAAGTGAGCGCCACCGCGATCCTCAACCGGCTGCGGCCGAAGCTCGCGGCCGTACCCGGCGCGCTCACCATTCTCCAGCCCGTGCAGGATATCCGCATCGGCGGGCGGCAATCGAACGCGCAATACCAATACACCATCCAGGCGGAGACGATCGACCAACTCCAGACGTATGGTCCGGCGTTGCTCGCGGCAATGAAAAAAACCAAGGGTTTTGAGGATGTCACCAGCGATCAGCAGGATAAGGGCCTGCAAGCCTTGCTCACCTATGACCGTCCCACCGCCGCTCGCCTCGGCGTAACGCCGCAGTTGATCGACAACACGTTGTACGACGCCTTCGGTCAGGCCGAGGTGTCCACGATCTACACCGAACTGAATCAATATTACGTCGTCATGGAGGTGGCTCCGAAATACTGGGCCTCCCCGGATGGATTGAAGGACACATACCTGATCCCAACCTCGGGCGGCGGCCCCATTCCGCTCGCCTCGGTGGTCAAATATGTGCCCTCCACATCGCCTCTCGCCGTCAATCACACCGGCTTATTTCCGTCGGTGACCGTATCTTTCAATCTCGCCAACGGCGTCTCGCTCGGCCAGGCGACGGAGGAGATTCAGGGGCTCCAGCAGAAGCTCGGAATGCCGCAATCGGTGCACGGCCAGTTCTCCGGCACGCTCGAAGCGTTCCAGCAATCCCTCGAAACGGAGCCGTACCTGATCCTGACCGCCGTTCTCTCCGTGTACATCGTGCTCGGCATGCTTTATGAGAGCCTGATCCACTCCCTCACTATTCTCTCCACGCTTCCGTCGGCCAGCCTGGGCGCGATTCTCGCCCTCTTGCTCACCGGGACCGAACTGGATGTGATGTCCATCATCGGAATCATTCTTCTGATCGGCATCGTCAAGAAGAACGCCATCATGATGATCGATTTCGCGCTCAACGCGGAGCGCAATGAAGGCAAAAACACCCGGGACTCAATTTTCGAAGCGTCGATGCTGCGCTTCCGCCCCATCATGATGACCACCATGGCCGCCCTGTTCGGCGCCGTCCCTCTGGCCATCGGCACCGGCATGGGATCGGAGCTGCGCCGTCCGCTGGGAATTTCGATTATCGGCGGCCTCATTGTAAGCCAGATGCTCACGCTCTACACCACTCCCGTCATCTACCTGTTCATGGATAATCTGCGTCTGAAGTTTCAAGGAGACAAGAACGCCAGACTACTCACACCGAGAGAAGCCAGCTAGAGGATCTATGAAAGCCAACCTCTCCCATCGAATTCTGCTTTTCGCCCGCTACGCCGCGGGCATCTGCATCGTCCTCTTCACCGGCTGCAACGTAGGTCCTAAATATGTGAAGCCCGCCGCTCCCACCGCGCCCGCCTATAAGGAAGCAGCTCCCGCCGCCTACAGCGCCGCGCCCCCCGGCACGTGGCAGCCCGCGCAACCGCAGGACGCCACTCTGAAAGGGAAATGGTGGGAGATGTTCAACGAACCGGAGCTCAACGCCCTCGAAGACCAGTTGAATATCGATAACCAGAACATAAAGCAATTCTTTGAGAACTTCATGGCCGCCCGCGCGCAAGTCAGCGAGGCCCGCGCCGGTTATTACCCCACCGTAACGGCCAATCCTTCGCTCACCAAAACCGGTACCGGCAACGGAGTCACCACCGGCAGTTATTCCCTGCCCGTCGAAGCGACCTGGGCGCCGGACCTGTTCGGCCGCATCCGAAATACCGTCCGCGAAGCCCAATACGCTGCCCAGGTGAGCGCCGCCGACCTCGAAAATGAGCGTCTTACGGAGCAGGCCGCGCTCGCCGAGTATTTCTTCCAACTCCGCGGGCAGGATCAATTGCAGGAGTTGAATAACCGCATCGTCACCGCTTATCGGGAGGAGCTGAACGTCACCCGCGCCCTGGTTGAAACCGGGATCGACCCTCCCCAGGCCATCCCGCAGGCGGAGGAAGCGCTGGAGGACGCCGAAGCGGCATCGATCGGCATCGCCACCAATCGCGCTGTATATGAACATGCCATCGCCATGCTGATTGGTAAGCCGGCCTCCACTTTTTCGATGCCGGTGAAAAATCTGACCACGCCGGTTCCCGCGATCCCGGTCGGCGTCCCTTCCGAACTGCTTCAAAGGCGCCCCGATATCGCCGCCGCGGAGCGCACCATGGCGGAGGCCAATGCGCTGATCGGAATAGAGAAAGCCGCCTACTACCCGACTCTGACCCTCAGCGGAAGCGGTGGATTTTCCTCCGGCAGCATTGCCAGTCTGTTTTCGCTGCCCGCCCTGTTCTGGTCGCTGGGCGCATCCGCCTCGCAGATTATCTTCGACGCCGGCCTGCGCAAAGCCACCGTACAGCAGTACACCGCGATGTACAACGCCGACGTCGCCTCTTACCGGCAGACCGTGCTCACGGCGTTTCAGCAGGTGGAAGATTACATCGCCACGCTCCGCGTCGTTTCGCGCCAGATTGAACGTGAAAATGCGGCCATCAATTCCGGCCAGATCTACGTCGACATGGAAACGGCCCGCTACCAGACCGGCCTCGATCCCTACATCGACGTGCTGATCGCGCAGCTGACTTTGTTGAGCGATCAGGAAACACTTGTGACGCAGCGCGTAAATGAAATGGTGGCATCGGTGCAATTGATCCAGGCCCTGGGCGGCGGATGGGACGTCACCAAGCTTCCCGCGCCATCGGCGATTACGTCCACAACCAAAATTCCCTGACAATTTGATTCGTTGCGCGACGTCCCATCCCAAAGGTGAACACTTCGCCTTCCCCGATTCCTTGCATTTTCTATAGCTTAGTTGAGGCATTCCACTTGCCTTGACTCGCTCCATGGATACCATCTGGAAGGATCTGCGCTTCGCCGCTCGCGTTCTGCGGAAATCGCCAGGATTCGCCGCGGTCGTCATTGTTTCGCTGGCGCTGGGAATCGGCGCGAACACGGCGATTTATTCCATCTTTAACGCTTACCTGTTGCGGCCCATGCCTGTCGACGCGCCGGCCCGGCTGCTGGCCGTCTACATCACGGTCCCGAATGGCGGGCCAAATATCGAAGGATTTTCCTATCCGCAATGGAAAGATCTGCGGGCTCAGGACACCGGGCTTTCGGACATTATGGGGTCCAGCGGCCTGCCCATGAGCATGACCGACGGCGAAAAACCGGAGCTGATCTGGGGCGAAATGGCGACTGGCAATTATTTCTCCGGGCTCGGCGTCCATCCAGTGGTGGGGCGCGGATTTCTTCCGGAGGAAAACGACAAGCCGGTCTGCGTGCTCAACTACAATTTCTGGCAGCGCCACTTCCACGGCGATCCCGGTATCGAGGGTAAAACGATCAAGCTCGAAGGCCACGCCTTCACCGTCGTCGGAGTCGCGCCGCGCGGTTTCATCGGAACCACGCTCTTCAACTTTATTCCCGACGTTTGGATCCCCATAGAGACGCAGAAATCCGTTGCGCCGACTTTCGGTAGTCTTGACGATCGCAACGCGCGCATGATGAACGTGCGGGCGCGCTTGAAGCCGGGTGTATCGGCGGAACAGGCGGAGGCCGCGCTGAACGTGGCGGCGGCGCAGCTCGCCAGGCAGTATCCCAAGACCGACGGCGGCTTGAAAATGCACGTCATGGCCGGTGGAGCGAGAACGCAGCCCTGGATGTTCGCGACCGGGCTGATTCGCGCGACCACGGTCATCCTGACGGCGGTCATGGCTTTGATTCTGCTGATTGCCTGCGCGAACGTAGCCAACCTGATGCTCGCCCGCGGCGCCAGCCGGGTGCGGGAAATGGCGATTCGAACGGCGGTCGGCGCCAGCCGGCTACGCCTTATCCGCCAGTTGCTGACTGAAAGCGTCCTGCTCTCGCTTGCCGGAGGCGCGCTCGGAATCCTGCTCACCATGTGGTTCAACAGCCTGCTGACCCAGTTCTATCCGACGCTCGATTTCCAGACCGTCGACCTCGAGTACCAGGGCCGACTCGATCCGCGGATTTTTCTGTTCACCGCGCTGATCTCCATCACGGCGGCCATTCTGTTCGGCTTGTGGCCGGCGCTGCGCGCTTCGAAAATCGATCAGGCCGCGGCGATCAAAGGCGAGCTGGGATCGGGCCGCATTCGCATCGGATCGGGGAACGTGTTGGTGATGGCCCAGGTGGCCATGTCCTCGGTACTACTGGTTTCAGGCGGCCTGTTCCTGCGGAGCATGCAGTTCGCTAAAAACGTCGATCCCGGGTTCTATCGCACCGGCATATCGCTGTTCTCGATCAACCTGGATTTACAAGGGTACGATCCGGAACGCGCCAGCCGTTTTCAAGCCACGATGCTCGACCGTCTGCGCGCGATTCCCGGTGTCGAGAGCGCCGCATTCGCGTATCCTCTGCCTCTCGATGCCTACGGCGGCCCCGGTCCGGTTTATCCGGAGGGTTGGACGCCGCGCTCTGATTCCGAGCAGAATATTGCCGGGCAGAGCCAGGTGAGCACGCGCTATTTCGAGACCATGGGCACGCAGATCGTCGCCGGCCGCGCCATCGATGAACGCGACACCGCGTCGTCGAAGCTGGTGGCAGTGGTGAACGAAGCGATGGCGCGGCGCTACTGGGAATCCCCCGAAAAAGCCCTGGGACGCCGTTTTTCGCTGTCGAAAGGCGGCAAGCTTCGGGAAATCGTGGGCATCGCCAGGAACGGAAAGTACATCAGCTTCGGTGAGCCGGCGTATTCCTTCATCTTCACGCCGGAGGCGCAGGATTACAACGGCCAGGTCGAAGTGCTGCTGCGCTCCAAGCAGGATATCCCTGCGCTGATGCCCGTGGTTCGCGCGGAAATGAGCAAGCTCGATCCGGCGCTGCCTCTGTTCGGCGTCCGCACCATGCCGCAGTTCCTCAACCGGAGCGTGTCACTCTATGAAAGCGGCGCGGTTCTGATTGGGACGTTCGCCGTCGCCGCGCTGCTGTTGGCCGCGGTGGGAATTTACGGCGTCCTCTATTTCACGGTCGCGCGCCGGACCAAGGAAATCGGGATTCGCATGGCGCTCGGCGCGCGCTACGGGCAGGTGCTGCGGATGGTCTTGCAGCGATCGCTGCTGTGGGTTGCGGGCGGCCTGGCAGCCGGCTTGATCCTGGCGCTGATGGCCCGTCCGATCACAGGACAGCTCGTCGCCGGAATCAGCGGAGCGGATCCATTGACGTTCTGCGCAGCCCTGCTAGCTTTCGTCGCGATCATTGTGGCAGCCAGCGTAGTGCCCGCGCGCCGCGCCTCGCGTGTAGATCCGATGGAAGCCCTGCGCCACGAGTAGTGCGTAGAGTTGGCGCAGGCGGTTTCGCCTGCGATTCTTCAGCCCCGCCGCCCGCCCGCCGGCGCATTCTCATTCCAGAACTTCCTGATCTCCGACCGCGGGTCATTCTCCACCCGAACATCGTTATCGAAGATCATCGTCGCCCGCTTTTCGGCATCATACGCCGGCCAGTTCGGAATGTGCGGGTTATTCGGATTGCCCGTCTTGGCGAAAGTCACCCAGGTGGAGGCGAAGCGTTCCCATAACGCGATCTGTTGAGGCGACCCTCCGCCGCCGATGCTGTTCGCGTAGCCGTTGAACGACGCCGATACGTCCGTGCCATGGATGGCGCCGAATTTCCCCCCGAACGCCGGACTCTCATAAGCCCACAGATACATATACGCGGGAGCTTTCCCCAGCGCCGCTTTGCGTTCTGCCTGCGTGACCGCCGCGCGGCGTCCTCCAATGTCGGTCGCGATCTGCGCCTGAATCAGAAATGGCGATTTATGCGGATACGCCTTGCGATACATGGTATGGATCTCGTCCGCTTTGGTCGCGTAGCGCTGGCTCAATTGCGCCTGTAAGCCGGCCTCGGTAAGATCCCAATTGGTCAGCGCCAGGGCCGCATCTTCGAGAGTCGTCGAAATAATCACCGGCACCTCGGCCGATTCCGGCGGAGCCACCGGATCGAACGGGTGATGAGGCAGCACTGTCCCATCCATCACCGGCGAAAATGCGAGGCCCGCTTGCGCTTCGAGGATCTGCTGCCAGGAAACCTTCTGAATGCCGGCGATATTGCTCTTGGCGATTCCCAACTTGGCCAGCAGCGCCTCGGCCGCTTTCGTCGCCTGTTCCCTGGTGGCCAGGCGCAGCGTCGATCCGCTCTGCACGCCCGCGCAGCGGAACAAACCCTTGGCCGCGGGCAGTGCGAGCATTGTCGAAGTCTTCGCGCCTCCCCCCGATTGGCCGAAAATCATGACCTTCGCCGGATCGCCTCCAAAATTTCCAATGTTGTCGCGCACCCATTCGAGCGACGCAGCCATATCCAACACACCCACCACGCCCGCCTGCGCGAATTCCGGCGGCGCGCCCAGATCGGCTAAATGAAGATAGCCGAAACTGGCCAGCCGATGGTTCACCGTCACCACCACCACATCGCCGAAGCGAGCCAACTGCGCCCCGTCAAACCCCGGCGCATTTCCCGACCCCGTCGCCCAACCGCCCCCATGAAAGGAGACCATCACCGCGCGCTTTTGCCCGTCGTTGACACCCGGAGTCCAGACGTTCAGCACCAGGCAATCCTCGCCCATCCCGCCCGGCTGCATGTCCCACTGAATGGTCATCGCGTAATCGCTGCGCAAGTCGGCCGGAGTCTGCGGCGAGGTCTGACCGTGGCCCAAACATTCGCGAACACCCGCCCATGATGCCGGCTTCCTCGGCGGCATGTAACGATTGGCGCCGCCCGTGGACGCTCCATAAGGGATGCCTTTAAATTCCCTGATGCCCGTGCTCGTGATTCCCTGCACCTTTCCGGACGCCGTTTCGACGACCGGAAAAAGCTGCGAATCGTGGCTTCCCCCGAGCCCGCCGGCAGGGCTCTGCGCCACCGCCGCGCCAGCGCCGATCGCCGCCAGAGCCACCGAGGATCCCTTTAGAAACGTCCGTCGATCGGACCGTGTGGTCATAATAACTTCCTCTCTATTTATGGTGAGTTGTGACTAGCTTTGTGGGGCGGCCAATTTTGGCGGCAGCCTGGCTCCGTCAGGCTTTCGACAACCCACAAGAGCCGCCTGAAACGCGGCTGCCGCCAACATTGGCCGCCCCACAAAGCAGCACCAGATGCGAACTGCTTGGGATGATACCGGCCGTGTTCTGAAAGCATACGTGGCTATCCAGACCGTTTATCGACCTACCGTTCAGTCGGTAGAAATAAATCTGCTGGTAAGCTTAAATCTATTTAAGATCGATGTCAATGGTTTATCTGGCCACTCGCTTTAAAGGGAGCGGCACTTCCCGCGTCGAAGAGTCGGCGGACTCCTTCAGCACGGAGTGGAGGGCGGCCTCCAGCAGATCGTTGAGGATCTGCTCCGAACTGAGTTTTCCGTCCTTGCGGTACCACCGCGACACCCAGCTCAGCATTCCGAATAAACAGAAGGTCGCGACCGTAGGGGTCACATTGCGCAGCTTCCCTTCCACCGACAGTTCTTCCAGAGTCGCGCGGATGAACTCGAAGTAGGCGCGCTTTCGACCCTTGATCGCCCGCCTGTGCGCGGGCGTGAGCGCGTACATTTCATCCAGCAGAATCGATACCGCGCCGCCCACTTCAAGGACGCGTTTGGAATGGCGGGAAATGATGGTCCGTAGCCGTTCCACGGCTCCCTGTGCCTGCTTCGCCGGGGCCATCACATCCTGGTCCACCATATCCATGCCGTAGCTCATGATCTGGAACAGCAGGTCTTCCTTGCCCCGGATGTAGTGATACAGGCCGGCTTTGGTGAGCCCCACGGCGTCGGCAATGTCGTTCATCGACGTCGCTTCATAGCCCTTCTGGCACATCACTTCCGCCGCCACGCGATAGATGTGGTCGGCGCGATCTTCCCGTCCCCAGTTTGGTGTGACTTTTTTCCCTTTAATGCGCCGCTGCACTCATTCCCCTCGGGATCGGATTCGACTTGCAACCCGGCCTACGCGATCTTATGACGGGAGAATCGCGAATGTCAACAGACAAGCGGGCGGGCCGGACAATGACCTGGTATTGACACGTTTTTGCAATTCTAATATACTCTACCGGACGGTCGGTTAACTGGCCAAAGATATACAAAGACATGCGCAGAAGGATCAATTCAATTGTGATTTATTGGCTTTGTCATCCCTTCTGCAAAACCATTCCGGGGAGTACGCGCACTATGTAAGTGTTCGATCCGTCTAAAGGGGGACGGTAACCATGTGGAGAAGGCAATCTTCGTCGATTCTGTTTTCTTTGTTACTGATCTGGTCTGCGATGGCAATGTTTGGACAAGCGCCCACGGGAACTATCCTCGGCACTGTCAATGATGAAAGCGGAGCGGTCGTTCCGGACGTAACGCTCACCATTACCAACAAGGCAACCGGTGTTTCGCGAAGCGTGACCACCAATGCGGAAGGCACGTTTAGCGCCCCCGCTCTTCCCGCGGGCCAGTACGAATTGCGGGCGGAAGTAAAGGGATTCAAAACCGTGGTTCGCCAGGCGGAGGTGGAAGTCGGGCGCAGCACTACGGTGGACATTCCTCTTTCGATCGGCTCTTCGAAGGAAGTGGTCACCGTCGAAGCGGCCACCGCCCAGATCAATTACGAGAACCATGAGATTCAGGGCGTCATCGGGCGCGATACGATTCAGGAATTGCCGATGAACGGCCGCAGCTTTATGGAATTGGCGACGCTCGAACCGGGCGTTACCATTTCCCCCGGATCCACCGCTCAATTCAACACTCTGTTCACGGTAAGCGTGCTCGGCGGCGGGAATCGCACGTTATTCACCGTCGACGGTGGAAACATTTCAGACAATATCGACGTGGGCGGCGGCATCTCCTCCATGAACTTCTCAATGGATACGGTTCAGGAGTTCCAGATCTCCACCGTGAACTTCGATCTGGCAACCGGCATCAGCGCCGGCGGAGCGATCAATATCGTGACCCGCTCCGGAAGCAACGATCTGCACGGCAGCGCGTACTTCTTCTACCGCGATCACAACATGGCGGCTTATCCCGGACTTCAGCGCGACGCCTTGGACCCGAACCCGTTCTTCGTGCGTAAGAATCCCGGCGCGTGGCTGGGTGGTCCGCTCAAGAAAAACAAACTATTCTTCTTCTTCAACTACGAATATATGGATCAGGTGGAGGCGATCACGGTGCAAAACACCACGCCTTCGTTCGCCGCGCTGCAAGGCACCTATGGAAGCCCTTACGTCGGCAAGCAGTTGAGCCTGCGCCTGGATTATCACGTGTCGGACAAACACAACTTGTTCCTGCGCTATTCTCACGATGGAAACGACGGCTTCTCGCAATCGCTCGAATTCGGCGACCCTTCCAATTGGGCCCATAACACCAACTGGGCGGACCAAAGTATTATCGGACTCACCAGCACGCTGACGCCGAACGTCGTCAACGATATCCGTTTCCAGTACAACTATTGGAACAATAAGAATACGCAGGCGACCGCCTCGGACTGCTCCGACCCCTGCGTGGCCGGGTCCCTGCCGAATATTTTCACCGTGGTCGGCTCCAACTCCCCCGCCATTGGTCCCAACTTTAACGCGCCGCAAGCGCGCAATACGCGGCGCTTCGAAGTTGTCGAAGCGCTGACGTGGCAAAAAGGATCGCACCGCTTCAAGTTCGGCGGCGATCTGAATCCTACCCGCTCCAATGGCTTGTGGGGATTCTGCACACCGCTGTGCGTCGGTGCTTTTGCGCCGGAATATATCGCGGGTGCGGTCGAGCCTGTCGCCGGTCCGGCGGTAACCCACTTTTTGTTCCCGACGGTCATCAACGCCACTGGAGGCGTGATTCCGTTGACGTCCGACGCCTCGGTACTGAATCTTCCGGTGTTCCTCTATCCCAGCAGCATTTTCAGCGGCATTGGAGCGGGCGCCGTGTCCACGCCCGCGCCCTATGGCTATTCTCAAAATGAGAATTTCGACCAGTTCCGCGCCTACTTCCAAGACACTTGGAAAATAACCAAGAGCTTCACCTTCAATTACGGCCTGGGATGGAACGCCCAGACGGGTTTCTATAACTCCAATCTGTCGAAGCCGCAGTTTCTGGCTCCGCTGCTCGGGACCGGGCCGAATAATCTAGGCCCAACCGTGAACAACACTAAGGAATTCCAACCGGCATTCGGCTTCGCCTGGAGTCCTTTCCACGACAACAAGACGGTGATCCGCGGCGGAGCGGGGATTTATTGGGACAGCACTCCGGGATATTACAAGTTGCGCGAAGCTCCTTCGATCGGTCCCGTCGGCGATGGCCGGTCCACGCTTGCCGGCAGTGAATTCACGAATACCTACCCGGGGGTCCTCGATCTGGGCACCGGGCAGCCGCTTCTCCCCGGCCAGAATTTTCAGCTCAGCCAGCTTTATAACCTGACGGTGGGCCAATTCCTGAACATTGTGAACGCGCAACTTCCTGGGATCGAGGCGCAGATCGCTCCGCCGAATCCGCAGCGAAGCGGCCCTTATACAGTGAGCGGCATTGACGTCACCAAACAAGGCGTCGAGATTTATCCGACGCACTTCCCGCTGGCTCGTAGCTATCAGACCTCCATCGGGATTCAGCGCGACCTCGGCCACAGCCTCACGCTCACGGCTGATTACGCCCGCCGCCAGGGCGAAAATACTTCACTCAGCGAGATCGATTTGAACCACTCCAACTATTACGTCAACGGCGTCCCGAATCCCGTGATTCCCACCTGCACACCGGCGCAGCAGTTTGTCACCACGGCGGAATGTTCCACCGGCTCCATCACGTTCTGGGAGGATCAGGGCCGGGCGATTTATGAAGGGATGCTGGTGAAGGTCACCGGCCGTCCGCACAAGCGCCTTACGCTGGTCGGCTCCTATGCGCTTCAGCGCGCAACAACGGAAACGGTGTGGAATGTTTTGAACTGGGCGCAAGGGTATGGCCAATATCTGCCGCACAATGACTTGAACATTGCCGGCACATGGAGTCTCCCTTGGGGCTTCCAATTAAGCTTAAACTCGTCCATTATCAGCTCCACGCCGACAAATGCCAACATCGCCACCATTGAGCTGCCGGGGGTCGATGTCAGCGGAGACCAGTCGCTTCCGGGGCTGGCGTACAATTCGCTGAATACGGGCACCGGTAAATCGCAGCTTGCGAACCTGGTGAACCAGTTCAATACGAACTATGCCGGGAAAACAGACGCCCAAGGCGCGCCTATTCCGAGGCTGATTCTGCCGGGCAATTACTCGCTCGGGGCTCCAGTCTTCTCGCAGGATTTAAAACTGTCGAAAATCTTCACTTACCGCGAACGCTACCACCTCGAAGTGCGCGGCGAGATGTTCAACGCGCTGAATATTTCGAACATCACCGGACAAAGCTTCACGCTGGATACGGTGGCGGCTCCGGGAACTCCACAAACTTTCGCCTTCGGCCAGCCGACCGCGCGCGTCGGACAGAGCCTGGGTTCCGGCGGGCCTCGCGCCGTGCAAGTCGGCGCAAGATTTTCGTTCTAACCGCTGCGCCTCATAATGTCCGCGTGACCTTGCTCAGTGTGCGTGGACGGTCCGGATCGAGGCCTTTCCACGCCGCGAGCGAGGCGGCGAAAATCTGCGCCGGGATGATATAGGGAATCGGCGTGTACCACTCCTGTGATAGCTTGGTTGGAATCACGACCGCGCGCGGATTCGCTTCGATAGCCGCCCGGTTGCTGGCGTCGGTAAAGACCAGCGTTTCCGCCTTCAAGGACACCAGCCGCTCAATCATATCGCGCATGCCATCCCAGGTCACGCCGGAGGGTGCGAATAGAAACATGGGAAAGGAACGCTCCACCATCGCGATGGGTCCATGCAAAAAATCGGCTGTCGAAAAACGCTCCGCGACCACATAGCACGTCTCCATCAACTTCAGCGCGAACTCGAAAGCGTTGGCATAATTGAGGCCGCGGCCCACCACAATCGCGCGCTCCATAAATCGATACCGCTCCGCGCGCGCGGTGATTTGATCTTCGAGTTCCAGCGCATTCGCCGCCCAGTCGGGAACTCTGCGCAGATCGTCGAGGCGGATCTTCGCGCCCAGCGCGTGCGCCAGAAGATAGAGAGACATCACCTGGCCGGTATAAGTTTTGGTCGCCGCCACGCTGCGCTCTCTGCCTGCGCGAACAAAAAACACGTGCTCGGCCAGCTTGGCGAGGGAACTCGTAGGCTCATTGGTAATGCCGACGGTGAGAGCTCCCTGCTCCCGTCCGCGCTCCAGCACCAGGTTGGTATCAGTCGATTCTCCGGACTGTGAAATAGCGACGATTAAGGCCTCTTGCAGGTCGATTTTTGCATCATAAAGCGTATATAAGGAGGGTGCTGCGAGAGAAACTGGGATTCCGGTGGTGATTTCGAGCAGATAGCGTCCAAATTGCGCCGCATTATCCGATGTTCCGCGCGCCGCCAGAACGATCAGTTTCGGGCGCCTGCGCGCGACTTCCCGGGCCAGCGTGGCCGCCGGTTTCAGCCCCAGCCGCAAGGTGCGTTCAAGCGCCACCGGCTGCTCCCGGATCTCTTCCATCATCTTAGACATACCTGCTCCTCGATCGGGACCAAATCCAATAGGCCGCCACTCCGGCCGCGAGCGTCAGCAGCCCAAATCCAGCGAACTTCCAGCCCGAGGTGAGAAAAAGAAACACCCACCCCGCAAACCCGATCGCGGCAGGCAGCGGGTAGAGCCACATGCGGAAAGGACGCGGCATTTCGGGACGGGTTTTGCGCAAATATCCCAGCGCGAAAATCTGGCCGATAAATTGAATAATAATCCGCGAGGTGACCAGCGCCGTGATCACATCGTCGAGCGTCCACAGGCACGCGACGATGGACAAGGCGCCCATCACAAGCAGCGATACATAGGGAAACTCGCCCTTGGGATGAAGGCGGGCGAAGATTTTGAAGAAATCGCCATTGAGCGCGGCCGCGTAGGGAATCCGGCTGTATCCGAACAACAGCGCGAACACCGATGCCAGGGCCGTCCACAACACCAGCACGGTGACTCCCGAAGCGGCGCGCGTACCGTAGATTTTCCCCATGAAATCCGATGCGATGAAGGTGGAGTGCATCGCTTCGCGCCACGGCACCACCGCGATCAGGCAAAGATTGGTCAATGCATAAATCGCCGCGACCGCCAGCACCGACCAGATAATGGAGCGAGGAATGACGCGGCCGGGATTCCGTACTTCTCCAGCCACATAGCAGATATCGTAATAGCCCATGAAATCGTAGATTGCGATTAACGTCGCCGAGCCCAGCCCGGCGACAAAGCCCGTCGAGAATCGAAACGCGTTGGGCGGAAAATCGAAAACCACTTTCGCATTGAAATGGCTGAGGCCGGCGACGATCACCCATAGCACGGTGATCAGCATGCCCGTCCATAGCACCACCGATAGCTTGCCGATACTGGTGACGCGGCGATACAGCAGCACGATGACCAGCACGCCCACCGACATGCTGACCGCGCGCATGGCAGTGGTTCCCATGCCATGCCAGAAATAGCCGACGTACTGCGCGAAGCCGATGTAGCCGGAGGCGATTTCGAGCGGTCCGCTGAAAATAAATTGCCAAATAAACAAGAACGGCAGAATACCGCCGAGACTGGTCTTGCGAAAAGCCTCGCGCAGGTAAACATAGGTGCCTCCGGTGGCGGGCATCGATGCGGCGAGCTCACTCCAGACCAAGCCGTCGCAGAGCGCGATCACCGCGCCCAGCACCCAGCCGAGCATGCACTGCGGACCGCCCATGGTCGCGATGATCAGCGGAACGGTGAGGAACGGGCCGACGCCCACCATGTTGCTCATGTTGAGCGCGGTGGCTTCGAGCAGTCCGAGGCCCCGAATCAGGCCGTGTCCAGATTGGCGATCGTTTTCGATCACAGTGTAGTCGTCAAGAGACAGGATATCGAACCTGGAGTGAAATCGCGCAGGAAACTGGCGGTGGAATTGTGCGCTTTCCGTCACTGAGATGACCGGGCGCACTACGGCTTTACGAAAAATCGTAAGCGACCGGCTGAACCCCTGGCACAGACCGGCCGCTAGTGGATTGAGAAGTCTCTCACATGGGGCCCCGGCTTACGATCGCGTCTTGGTGAAGGACTCACGCATCCGGTATTCCATGCTTCGATGCACAACTCTCTGAAATCCTCG